>JBEKYD010000108.1:0-22379 GCA_049511335.1 Bryobacteraceae bacterium
CGTGTGGGGTGGATCTTCCGATTCGGCCGCTACTCTTCGCGGGACTTGCGCGCTGGCGCTGGTCGATTGCCCGCTCGACGATCTAACCATATTGACCCATCTGACCGATCGCCTCGCCGACCCTGCGAAGCCGGTGCGGATCGATACGGCAACCGCTATCGCACAACTCGGAAGCCCCGCGGGCGGCCTGCTGCTGCGATTGAAGGCTCTCGCCGGCGACAAAGAGCCGGAAGTAATCGGCCAGTGCTTCTTGTCGCTTTTGACTTTGGATGCGCGGGAATCCATCGGATTCATCGGAAGATTCCTGAAAGTGCCTGACGAAGACGTTCGCTCGGAAGCCGCAAACGCTCTTGCGCAAGCGCGGCAGCCGGAAGCGATCGAGTTTCTCAAGAGCTTTTGGGAAGGTGCTCTGTCGCCCGAAATGCGCCGCGCGCTGCTGCTCTCTCTGGGAGCCTCCCCATTGCCCGAATCGACGGATTTTCTACTCGCCGTCCTCGCCAACGGCTCAACCCAGGTAGCCGAGTACGCCCTGGCAGCCTTGGCGCCGAGCCGCTTATGGAGCGGAATGAGAGAGCGAATCAGAGCCGTGGTCGAAGAGCGAAACGATTCCGCGCTGCGACAGCTCTTTGAGCGGGAATTTCAGAGAGTCGAAGCGGTGTGACACTGAAAGACTCTGTTACAGGTTCAATCCTGTGCCTGGAGTTATAAGCACGCCGATAGATCGACGTGGGGCAGACCATCGGTTTTTGTGGTCTGCCATGCACTCGGCACTCGACCAGGTCCACTCATGCTCGGCGATGGGTCAGGCTGCTAAGATGATGTTGCGATCTGGGAACCAGTGAGGCACCTGTCTGCGGTAGATGAGCATGGTAGAAGAGCCTGGCTGGCAGACCACAAACAACGATGGTCTGCCCCACGGGAGAGCGCCCTAGCCACCTTCAGCCTGTGAGTCCCAAGTCACCGCACCATCGAAAACGCCAGCGGCTGCAGCAGCGTATTCGTTGTGTTGGCGTTCAGCTCGGTATTGTCCATTCCCGGGGTCGCGCGCATCTTCTGCCATTCCGGATCCGCCTGGAAGGCTTTCCAGAGACGTTCGCGCGCGGCCAGGTCGTCAAACGCCAGCATATAAGTGTTGTTGGGCTGGTTGGGTCCGACGATGCTTTGGCCAAAGAAAATCGGGGTGAAATTCAAGCGCTGGAAAATGGCAATCTCGCCGGTTTCGAACATCTTCTTCTTGCGGCGCGAACCGTCTTCGGTCAAGCCCTGCTAGGTGCGCAGCTCGAACACTCGCGCCGGCCGCTTCGGGTCGGACGGGCCCGGTTGGATGGCCGGGAATTGATCGAACGCGCGCAGCAGCCAGCTCTCCATCCGCTCGTAACCGGCCGCGCTGTTGTATTCCTTCCACCCCTTGGCAAATTCGGCGTCGCCTGGAAATGGGTCGTGCAAATTCTCCAGCGCGGCTAGCGATGGGTAGCTCGTGACGACCAGGGTAAACGGGGCATTGGGGCTCACCAGCGCGCTGAAAAAGCCGACCGGCCCGAGCCCTGCACGGCCGGCCGCGGGCAGATACACATCTTTCAGATATGCGTTGGTGCGCTCGGTCTGGCTGCCGTTGCGCATGTAGTAGTAGCAGAAGTGCAGATAGGCGCTCTTCGAAGGAGCGGGCGGAGCGGCGTCCGCCGTGGATTCCAGCGTGGATACGGTTGCGGCCGCGGCCGCGGTCAGAAAACTGCGTCGTTGCAAGTGAACCTCATTTCTCGGCCGGACTGGCTTGGACAAGACCGTCTACCAGCAGTTTGGCCAGGTCGGAAATCATCAGGGAGCCGGGGTTGTCCGGCCCCCAATCCGGCTGCGGAATCCCATCCACGGTGATGGCCATGGCAATGCGGCCGCCCTTGGAATAGACAATCCCCACGTCCGAGCGCAAAGCGTCCAGCGCGCCGCTTTTGTTGGCGATCGGCAAATCGCCCAGACGGCGGCGAATGCCGGTGTTGTCCTGATTCCGCTTCAGAATGGACAGTATATCGCGCGACGCTTCGGGGCTCACCAGCTCGCCGCGTTCCAGTTTTTCCAAAATCGTGACCATATCGCGCGGCGTCGAAACACCCAAGCCGTACTTCTGGTTCTCCGCCAGCTTGCCCGCGGCCGACCAACCTTCCGGCGCCTTGAGGTCGGTGCCGTCGCCTCTCACCTTGCGCATCAGCCGCGTGTCATGAATGCCGATCTTATCCAGATACGCGTTGACCGTGTCGGCGCCGATGCGCTGGATGATCATGTTCGTGGCGGTGTTGTCGCTGAGCACGATCATGAGGTTGGCAACGTCGCGCAGCGGGAACTGGACCCCGTCCGAGATTTCGCTGCCGATCACGCCCGACCCGGTGACTTTCTCGGCGGCCGTAACCATGAGCGGCTCGGTCCATTTGGCATCGCCGCGCGCCACCGCGTCGGAGAGGGCCACCAGCGTAGGCAGCTTGATGGTGCTGGCCGTCCGCACCTTTTCGGACTCATGAATACCGATGGAAGCGCCACTATCGAGATTCTTGGCGTAGAGCGAAACCGTTCCGGCAAACCCGGCGATGCGCGCATCGAGCGCTTCCGAAAGAGACGCTGCGTGTACCGCCGAAGCCAGCAAAGCCGCGCATGCGGCGCCATTTGCGAAGTAGGACATCCCTCGATCTTACTGCACACCAGGATCGGCTATCGGCACGGCGGAGGCCACATCGGCGCCCGTAGGCGGTTAGGGATGCTATGTATCCCGCCGGCTTTGGTAATCTGAAAAATTGACGATGAGTTCTACTAACTGGCGGTTTGTATCGTTCCTCCCGTTCTTAATCTGGCTGGCATTACCACAGCTCGTTCCTGGGCAAACTCCTCCGGCCAAACCCGAAGCCAAACCCAAGCCGATCCCTGACGTTTTGGTGTTGAACGACGGCGAAACTCTGATGGGGCACTTCGTGAATTCCAGCGGCGGCTCGTTGACGTTCCATAGCGACATGCTGGGCGACGTGAAAACCGATTGGGCGAAGGTGAAGGAATTGAGAGCCGCGGGAAGCTACGCGGTGATCCGCAAGAACGTGCACATCAACCGGCACACGGACGAGAAGGGTATCCCCAAGGGCGCCATCGCGGAGGCCGATCGGAAGCTCACCGTTACCCCCGCCGCCCCCGCGCAGGCGGAGACAGTGCCCGTGCCCGATGCCGCCCATGTGGTCGACGCCACCGATCTCGATAACGCCATCTACCATCAGCCGGGATTTTTTCATGCATGGAAGGGCTCGGTGGCAGCCGGCGCGGCGCTGGTGGAAGCCACTCAGCACAGCCGCACGTTGACAGGATCGTTCAACCTGGTGCGCGCCATCCCGACCGAGAATTGGATCGATGCTCGCGACCGTACGGTAGTGAACTTCCACGTCGCCGACGGTCTGGTTTCCCAGCCGGGGACACCGAACATCAAGACCGACATCGTCCATTTCGACGCGGAGCGCGATGAGTATTTTACGGCGTCGAGGGCGTATCTATTTGGGCAGGCGGCTTTCGATCACAACTACTCCCAAGGTCTCGCCCTCCAACAGACCTATGGCGGAGGCGCCGGCAGTACCGTGATCAAAAAGGCCGGCGAGACATTGGATCTGAAAGTGAGTGCGAGCTATGTGCGCGAAGGTTTTCTGTCTTCGACCGCGGCAGCTACCCCGAATCAGAACCTGCTGGGAACCGTGATCACCGAAAACTACGCGAAGAAATTCGGCAAGAACAAGGGCATGACTTTCCTCCAGCAGTTGAGCGCCACTCCCACCTGGAATAACCTGCACGCTTCCATGAGCGCGGCGGGCGCCTCGCTGAACATTCCGGTTTATAAACGGCTGGGCTTTTCCACCGGCGCCAACGATAGCTTTTTGAACAACCCGCCGGTGGGCTTTCGCAAAAACTCATTCCAGTTCACCACTGGGTTGACCTACGCCGTGCAATAGGAGAAGCGCGAGGGGTGTGAAGAAATATAGCCACGGATGAACACAGATAAACACGGATAGAAACCCAGCTCGCAGAATTGGTCTTCATCCGTGTTTATCTGCGTTCATCCGTGGCTAATCCTTCTTCAATGCGGTTGCCGCGCGAGCGTGATTGCGAAAGGCTAATCCTACCGCGTCGCCGTTTCTTTCGGGGTCGACAGATAACCGACGATTTCGTTCTTGCCTACGCTATTGATGACGATCTCGTACGGGATGTGGCCGCCTTTGGCCGTGTAGAACTGGACCGGCTCGTTGATGCTCTTGTCCTTTTTCAAGGTCTGCTTGTCGTCGGCTACCAGGGTGACGCTGTATTTGTTGTGTTTCTGGTCGGCGTTGTCGAGCTTCAGCATGATGTCGCCAAAGCGCTGCGGCTGCTTGGCCTTGCCAAGCTTGATATCGATGTAGTTGCGCTGGCCTAGACGCTTCAGCGCCTCCAGTTCGGTGCCGTTGGTGGCGATGAGACCGCTTTGCACTCCCAGGTCACCCCTCACCGACTTCAAGTCGGCGATCGTCTTGTCCAGTTCCGACTGGGTTTGCGTAACCTGCGTCTTGACGCTGCCCACGTCAGTGGAAACGTCGGCGATCTTGGCATTGGCCGCGGTGGTCTGCTGCTGCACATCGCTGATCTGGCTGCCGAGCCTGCGATTCATCTGCGCTTCCTCGGCCTGAATCTGCTTCGCCAGGGCGTCCGCGTGCGCCTGCGCTTCCGCTTTAGCCGCGCTGGACATGCTGCGCGCCTGTTCGCGGGCTGAAGTCAATTCCTCCTTCAACGCATCTATGTGGCGCTGGGAGGCGGCTACCGTCACGGATGAGGAGTCGCGGAGATTGGCGATGTCGGTCGAGATCTTGTCTTGCGTTTTGGCCAGATCGGAACGCAGATGATCGATCTGAACGTACAAATAGATATTTGCGGCCAGCAACGCAATCAGGGCGCCCGCCACCAGGGCGGTCATCAGTCCCGACCGGTGCTCTTCGGGCGGCGGCGGGACGTAGGGCGTGGATGAGGGACTCACGTTTCGAAAACTCCTTACTTTTCAGTATAGATGGCCCCGGGCGCCTGGGCGGTTACATCTTTTGAAGAAGCTCTCAGCCTTCAGCGGTCAGCTTGCACCGCTCAGCTCCCGATGCCTTTGGCTGAACGCTGATCGCTGACCGCTGAAAGCTCCTTCACAACGGAATATTCCCATGCTTCTTCCGCGGCATGGTATCCGTTTTGGTTTCCAGCATGCGCAAGGCGCGGATTACCCGCGGCCGGGTTTCGCGCGGCTCAATCACGTCGTCCACGTATCCGCGCTCGGCGGCGACGAAAGGATTGGCGAAACGCTCCCGGAACTCGCGCAGTTTCTGCGCGCGGGCGGCATCCTGGTCGGCGGCCGAAGCCAGTTCCCGCCGGTAAACGATGTTGACCGCCCCTTCGGCGCCCATCACCGCAATCTCGGCGCTGGGCCACGCCAGGTTGACGTCGGTGCGAATGTGCTTGGAGCCCATCACGCAATATGCGCCCCCGTAGGCCTTCCTGGTGATGACTGTGATTTTGGGCACGGTGGCCTCCGCGAAGGCATACAGCAACTTGGCGCCGTGGCGGATGATGCCGCCGAATTCCTGCCCGGTTCCGGGCAGAAAGCCCGGCACATCTTCGAAGGTGACGATCGGAATGTTGAAGGCGTCGCAAAAGCGTACGAAGCGGGCGCCCTTCACCGACGAGTCGATATCCAGACACCCGGCCAAAAATGCCGGCTGGTTGGCGACAATGCCGATGGAGCGCCCATCCATGCGCGCGAACCCGACCGCAATGTTGCGCGCCCAGCGCTCGTGGACTTCGAAGAATTCTCCCTCGTCCACCACCCGGCCGATCACGTCCTTGATGTCGTATGGCAGGCTGGGATCGGACGGAACGATCTCGTCGAGCAGCGCATCCATGCGGTCGGCCGGGTCGCCGGTGGGCCGCCGCGGCGGATCCTCGCGGTTGTTTTGCGGCAAAAAGCCCAGCAAATGCCGCACCATCCGCAGGCATTCGGCATCGTCCGCGGCAGTGAAGTGGCCCACCCCGCTCACCGAATTGTGCGTGCCCGCCCCGCCAAGGTCCTCTTTGCTCACCTCTTCGTGGGTCACGGTCTTGATCACGTCCGGTCCCGTGACGAACATGTAACTGGTGCCCTCCACCATGAACACGAAGTCCGTAATGGCGGGCGAATAGACCGCGCCCCCCGCGCACGGTCCCATCACCGCCGAAATTTGCGGGATTACGCCGCTGGCCAAGGTGTTCCGCAGGAAGATATCGGCATAGCCGGCCAGCGACACTACGCCTTCCTGAATGCGCGCGCCGCCGGAATCGTTCAGCCCAATCACGGGCGCGCCGGTCTTGAGCGCCAGGTCCATCACCTTGCAGATTTTTTGCGCGTTGGCCTCGGAAAGCGACCCGCCGAATACGGTGAAATCCTGCGCGAAGACGAAAACCAGCCGGCCGTCGACGCGCCCGTAACCCGTCACAAAACCGTCGCCGGGGACGATCTGCTGTTCCATGCCGAAATCGCGGCAGCGGTGGGTGACCAGCTTATCCAGCTCTTCGAATGAGCCTTCGTCGAGCAGCAGCTCGATCCGCTCGCGCGCGGAAAGCTTGCCTTCATCGTGCTGGCGCTGGCGCCGCTCCGCCCCGCCCCCTTGCTCCGCCGCGCGGTGGCGGGCGCGCAGTTCTTGCATTCGATCCATGGGATCTTATTGTAAGGCTTCGGGAAGATTCGGTTACCGCGGGAACCGGATTAGTAGGGCGGACCCCCCTGGTCCGCGCGGGACGCCCTCGTCCCGCACTTCTCATCGAAGCTCCGGCTGTGCCGTGTTGGCACTCCGCCGCGCGCCAGGTGTGTCGCTCCGACCCAGTTGTGTCTACCTTCCGACGTCCGGCGGTGTCTGCACCATGGACAGTAGAAGGCAAATCACTACCAAAACCCCAAGTCCTCCGGCTACTAACATGTCGTGTTCTCCCGACTTCGAGCTTCGAGGAGCAATTTTCATACCAGACGCCGTTGAGATGATTTTGACCCGCCCGCGGAGTAGGCCTCCGGCCTGCAACGGACCCGTGGAGCAGGCCTTCGGCCTGCAAGGGGCCGGCTGCGTCTCCTGCAGGCACCGCCTGTTGGCAAACCTCCGGCTCAAGTGAGCCGGAGAAGCGCGGTTCGAGGCGCCCGCCACACCGGCTTTCTCGTGGAGCGGACTCTCAGTCTGCCACGCCGGGACTCGTCCCGGCGCTTGCTTCGCACAGCCCGTCATCCTCCCCCCGCGGACCTGGAATCCCGTGCCTATGGTTGCGGCCACGCTGGGCAGCCGCTTCCGCCCGTGGGGCTCAACCCAAATTCCAGGGCCTCAGGAGTTCGGAGGCTCGGATCGGAATTTAAGTTCTTGCCTCTGACCGGGGCGTAGTCCTTTTCGGGCCTGTCGTGGAAGGATCCGGAAGAGTTCAACGCAAAAGGCAAAGTACGACCGACTTCTACAACTGGTCACGGCCGTGCCGCTCTCCGAATGCAAGAGGGCGAAGCTGGTCTACGTCGTCCCCGAAGTGCCGAAAGACCTCGGGAGCCCAGTCGATGGTGTCGAGGTGAAATGCCTGCTGTTTCGGGATCTGAGGGTTAAGGAAAACTCCCGCTCTGCTCGGGAGTGGAGAGTCATCCACGAGTACCTGTCCGAGCTCGGGCGCGGAAGCGAGAAGCGCGTTCGGGGCCGGCATCCTCCCACTCAAAGCTGATGCTGTCCGACTTGTCATTCCTAACCTTGAAACGTGCACTTCTCACCATAGGCGACAGCTCGTCCAAGTGGACCGCCGTCTTTCGGTATCGCCGTCCGCGATTCTCTGGAGAATCGTCTGAGAACTACGCACGGCGCGGATGATCCGAAGATCCACCTATAGACTTCCGGTCGCTTCCAGATAGCACCTCACCATGTCGGCCCGCAGCCCCCATTTACACCGCTACAACGATTCGCACGGCGGGCTCTCTGCATGGTTCACACCGGTTTGAAGCCCCGTCCCCTGAGAGGAGAATCGACAGTTCAACGCAACGGCATCTATTCAGTCACGACAACGCCGAGGCGCCGAAGGGCGGTCCTCGTGTCCGCCTCAAGCCGCGCGAACGCCGCGAGTAGCCGCAGCGGAGACCAGTCGGTAATCAGGTCCGCCAATCTGTGGGCTGCCCTTGCTGGCTTGAAGCGCTTCGCGCGCCGCCCGGTGGCGCCGCTTGCAGTGCGCAGGGCGTTATAAAGTGTAGCCTTGGGGTCCGGTAACCGTTCCCATCTGGCCGCGACCGGTAGATCCAAGGGATTTGTCCCCGAAGGACGACCCGCCGCCTCGCGCATAGCAGCCTCATTGTGAAGCAGCCAAGCCTCCTGCATCCGCACAGGCACAATGCAGACATGACCCAAGCCAGTCGTGTTGGCGACCCGAACCTCGGTGTAGCGAAATTCCGGATCTTGGTGCTCCGCGTCGCGGTGTACGAAAAGAATATGGCACGGATACAACCTCGTCGCGACAACTATCCGTTCACCGAGCCCCCGAGGTCGTTCTGGAAGGCCTCTCAGGTCGGCCCACCGTATTTCTATTTCCGCCGTTGTTAGCCGTGCAATTAGCCACTCAAGAATCCGCACCAGTACGACATCGGACGTCCCGTCGGTTACGAGCGTCGCTTGGAACGTCATTCCGCTGGCTCCGCATCGTCGGGAACCAAGGGCAACTCGAGTTGCATGTCCTTGCGCTGTATGACCCGGGTGGAACCGACGCGCCCCTCTTGCTCCTCGCTTACGATGGCCCCAATAGGATTCAAATAAGCCAGGAGATCGCCACGGGTGACAGTGGGTTCTTTAGATCCCCCTTCATCGCGCCACGTTCCTGACAAGTGGCGTATCGAGAGTCGAGACGATTCTGTCCCGTTCCACGTGCCGGCTCCCGAATGCGCTAAGAGCAACGCATCATCATGCACACAAGCGACGACCGACGGTGAGTGCGTATTGACGATTACTTGCCTAAGAGGATTGTCCGTATCAACGGGCTCCTGGACATCAACGGCGAGGTCGCCGAGCAGCTCAATCACGGCGGCGATTCGGAGGGGATGCATGCCATTCTCTGGCTCTTCAAGGCAAAGTAATCGCCGACTCTTTGGATCGGCCTCCATCACAGTCAACGCGAGAAAACGCAGCGTGCCATCGGATAGTGCGCTGGCGATGTGCTCAGTGTTGTATCGGTCGGTCATCGAAATATTGAGGAGCTGGCGCTTGTCGTCCACATCAACGGAGACCCGACGCATGTTCTCGACAAATTGCGAGAGTCTGTTGGCCACGCGGGCATACACATCCTCCGATCCCCCGGGGTGGTCTCGTTCGGCAGCCTGGGCGAGTTCATAAAGCGTCGCTGGCAGGTGTGCCCCATTGGGCCCAATGCTACGCGAGGCTGTGAATCCGTCAGGTGCGCGCAACGCAGACGGCTCAAGCTGGAGTTGTGTCCAACTCGCCATCTCTTGACGGGCGAGCACAAGCGTTCGGTGTTCGGCGGCATTATTCACCGATGACAGCATCGTGCGGGGCAAATTCGACGCAGGGACCCGCCGGGGACGGCCGCCACCCAAACCGCCAACGCTGTCGGCGTGAAGCGAAACAAGTGTGTCCCCGCCTTCAATCTCAGTCGAGATGTAAGGACTCGTGCGTCGGCCGCGGACAACCGAATCCCGCCACGCCTTCTTGTGAGGAAACCCAAGACGGCCCTTGGCTCCAGACCGATTTATATGCGCCATGCTCTCGCTGACTACTTCCAGCGCGCCCATGGTCTTGATAGTCTTGTCGGGTCGATAGCGCAACTCCAACTCGTATTGGAGGAACGTCATCGATGCTGTAGCTGTCTGGCCGAGCGCGTCCTCTCCCTCCTCCGGGATCACCAATTCCGCAACAAACGTCATCCTGTCGGCGATCTGCCCGCCCACACGCCGGAAGAGAGCCCGCACGTCGCCTCGACGTGCGTCACCGCCTCGAACGGTCAGCGCGGCTTCGACAAGAGGCTTGTCGGCTAGGGCCGCAAGGAACAGGATTGCGTCAAAAAGGTTGGATTTTCCAACGCCGTTTGGCCCGGCAATACACGTAAACGGCCCAAAGCGGACGTCGATGCGATTTAAGTTTTTGAAACCGTCCACCTTCAGGCGCGTCAGCATTCGTTAACATTCCCCACTGTTTATTAACGCACATGAGACACCCTCAGGCGTAGGCCCTTCCGTGCCAGGCTGAATTGGTGTTGTCGAGAAATCCGGTGTGCGCTCGGGGCATCGGGACACGGGGCGATTAAGTTTGCCATGACGAGAAACGCGCGTTCCTCCCCTGTGCCGAGGTCCGGGCTTGCGCGATACCAGGGGTCCGTTATGGCGACCACACGGCCACGTGAATTGGCGGAACCGGTAGAAAACAAGGCCCGAGACGATACAATGATCAAAGGACGACATTGAATCTCTGGACCATCCTTGCAGGCGTGGTCAAGTGGCTAGGCAAGCCTGCATTAGGTGTAGGCGCCATAGCGGCCTCGTGTGCGCTCGTTCTGTGGGCGACGCAGTATCCGGAGTTCGCAGCGGCTAAAGCTGTTGTCGCTCCCTATCGGGGATGGATTGAGGTTGGCCTGATCAGTTCAATCGCAACGCTCGTAGCGTTCCTTATAGCAAAGTTGGGCGCAATAACTGGCCATGTCTTGACGAACCGCCGTACGAAAG
The DNA here is from genome assembly GCA_049511335.1 of Bryobacteraceae bacterium. Classification (GTDB taxonomy): domain Bacteria; phylum Acidobacteriota; class Terriglobia; order Bryobacterales; family Bryobacteraceae; genus JBEKYD01. The sequence goes on from JBEKYD010000108.1 coordinate 10,736, forward strand.
CGACACTCAAGAGGGAGTTGGAAAGCCTAAGCCAACCCGAAAAGGAAATCCTGCGACTATATCTGAGTAACGGGTCCAGAAGCCTCGTTTTTCCCATCCAAGAGAGTACGGTCAACGGACTGGTGAGCCGCGGAATTCTCTACCAGCATGGAATCGGAAGTATTCATTCGGCGCCTACGCATGTGAGCGAGTATGTTTGGTCAGAGATCATAAAGCACCCAAACCTACTTGCTTGACAGAAAATGGGAAAGCCGCAGTGGCGAGGGGTCCGTCATCCTCCCCCGCGAGCCCGGAATCCCGTGCCTATGGTTGCGGCCACGCTGGGCCGGCGCTTCCGCCCGTGGGGCTCACCCAAATTCCACGACATCGGGAGTTTGGAAACTCACCCCCGGCATTTTGTCGCCTACGAAAAAAAAAACGTCAAGGATCGATGCCCCCGCAATTCCTGCCCCGATGCCGCCGAGCGGTTCGTCCTTGTGCATCCCAAGCCCGGATCGGTATCGAGCGAGGTGGACGCTCGGCGGCGCATCGCGAAAGCCCGGATTTCACCGAGAAATGCACAAAATTGCATAAGAGCACCCCTCCGCCAATCGGCCGAGAGCGCTTCTAACCAACAGAAAAAACGATGCTTACCCATGCCGCAATTTTGTTTTTTCAATTGCGAACCCAAACCGCCCTCCGCGCCTTGCGGTCCTCGGCGGATCCGGTTGTTCAACCGCCATTCGCCGGTCACCACCGGTCGTTCGCCGAAAACCAGTCTCGGCCTTCCGGACCCAGGCCTTAAGCTGGGGTCATGAATGCAAGAAATTCTTACGACCCGCAAGGGCGGGACACCAGTCAACGCTTCGTCCCGGCCATCGTGTTGATCGCCGTCGGCGCCATCTTTCTCCTCAGCAATCTGCACATTCTGCACTGGCACGAGATCTGGGCCTATTGGCCGGTCGCTCTCATCGCAGCCGGGTTGTATAAGGTGGTCGATTCGGAGTCGAATTCGCACCGCACCGGCGGCGCCGTGTTGATCGCCATCGGCGGCCTCCTGCTGGCCAACAACCTCGGCTACCTCTACTTCTCCTGGGGTGAAATGTGGCCCCTGTTGCTGATCGGGCTTGGGCTGTTGATGCTTTTCGACCGCGTCGGTTGGTCCTGGACGAGCCGCTCTTCCTACTCCAACCCAACCGCGTCGGGCGCCAACGTGCTATTCGAAACCGCGGTTTTCAGCGGCGGCAAACGGAGACTCGTCGTGTCCGATTTCCGCGGCGGCAAGGTGGATGCCGTGTTCGGCGGATTTGAAATCGATCTGCGCAACTGCGACATTGCCGGAGATTCCGCGGTTCTGGAGCTCAACGCGGTTTTTGGCGGCGTCGAGCTGCGGATTCCCGAAACCTGGACCGTGGTGTGTAAAGGAGCCGGTGTCTTCGGCGCCTTCAGCGACGAAACCCGCCACCCCGACCTCCAGGCGCCCAACCGAAAGCAATTGATACTCAAGGGCGGCGCGGTGTTCGGCGGAGTGGTCGTCAAAAACTGATCCGATGCACCCGATTCTGGTTTCGCGGCGCCGCTTGCTGGCTTACCTGGCGGCGTGGGTCCCGCTGGCGGCTTTGCTGGTCTGGCTGAACCGCTCCGCCGGCGGCGCCGATTGGCGCCAGGGGGCGGCGGCTATCGTGCCGGCGTGCTTCCTGTACGCCTTTGCCTGTCTTTCGTCTTGGTACCTTTGCCGGATTCGGCCGCTGGCCCTGGCTGCGTTTTTTCCCCTGGCGGTGAATTTCGCTGCCGTAGCGGCTGCCGGCGGTCTGCTGCTGGCCGGCGCCGGCTTATTCGCGGCTTGGTCGTTGAATGTCTCGCCACCGCAGCTCGGTCTCCTGTTCGGCGTAGGCTTTCTGCTCTACCTGCTTTCGGCGGGACTCCACTACGCCGCCCTGGGGGTGGAAAGCTCGCGCCAGGCCGAGCGCCGCGCCTCCGAAGCTCGCACCATGGCGCGGGAAGCCGAGTTGCAAGCTCTGCGCGCCCAATTAAATCCCCATTTCCTGTTCAACAGCCTCAATTCCATCGCCGCCCTGGCTACCCTCGATGGCGAACGCGCGCGCGAAATGTGCGTGCGGCTGGCGGACTTTCTGCGCGGTAGCCTCAGCTTCGGCGGCCGCCAGACGATTCCTCTCGAAGAAGAGCTCGCCCTGGCGCGCCGGTACCTCGATGTGGAACAGGTCCGTTTCGGCCGCCGCCTGCGCGTGGAGGAAGCTATCGAGCCCGCCTGCCGGCGCTGTGCCATCCCCGCCCTGCTGCTGCAACCGCTGGTGGAAAATGCGGTCAAGCATGGCATTTCCGGCCTGACCGAAGGCGGCGTCGTCCGTCTGGCCGCCCAGCGCACCGCGAGTGGCGTGACGATCACGCTCGAAAACGCCTTCGACCCCGAATCCGCTTTAGACCGCAAATCCGGCCTCGGCCTGGAGCACGTTCGCCGCCGCCTGGCCGCGAGCTTTGGCGACGAGGCCGCCATGGAAGCCGGCGCGCTCGAAGGATCCTATCGCGTGCGGTTGCGCTTGCCCTGCCAGGAAAGATCGTAGAAAGCGCCCTCTCTTCTCCCGCATCCGAGTAGCCCCACCTTCTAGTGGGGGGGGGCTTGTAAAACGTCGCGCTGGGCCTTAAAGTAAGCTCGGAAGGAAAAGGCGCGGCTGGCCACGTGCGCTAGCCGTTGTCTTGAACCGCAGAATCGAAACGAGGTTTCCATGTCGACAACCGCGATCGAAACAGTCATAAAGAACCCATACGAAGCCGCACTCGAGAATTTCGACCTGGCGGCAAATGAGCTCGGACTCGAAGAGAACATCCGAGCGATGATCAAATACCCGGAGCGCATACTCATGGTGAGTGTGCCGGTCCGCATGGACAGTGGCAAGATCGTCCGCTTTGAAGGCTACCGCGTGCAGCACAGCACCATGCGCGGCCCGGCCAAGGGCGGCATCCGCTTCCATCCCAACGTCACCGTGGACGAAGTCAAGGCTCTGGCTACCTGGATGACGTGGAAGTGCGCCGTCGTGAACATCCCCTTTGGCGGCGCCAAAGGCGGCGTCACCTGCAATCCCAAAGCGATGTCCATGGGCGAGTTGGAGCGGCTGACGCGACGCTATGCCAGCGCCATCCTGCCGCTCATCGGCCCGGAACGCGACATTCCCGCGCCGGACGTATACACCACGCCGCAGATTATGGCGTGGATCATGGACACCTACAGCATGAACAAGGGGTATCCGGTGATGGGCGTGGTCACCGGCAAGCCCATCAGCCTGGGCGGATCGCTGGGCCGAAACGATGCCACCGGCCGCGGCTGCTATTACACCGTGCTCAGCAGTTGCCAGCACCTCAAGATCCCGGTCGAGGGCGCCCGCGTGGTGGTGCAGGGGTTCGGCAACGCCGGCTCCATCGCGGCCAAGCTGTTTCATGCCGCGAATGCAAAAATCCTTGCCGCCAACGATTCCACCGCCGCCATCTACAACCGGAACGGCTTGGATATTCCCAAGCTCATCCTGCACAAGGAGCAGACCGGCAGCCTGCGCGGCTTCCCCGAGGCGGAGACCATCTCCCCCGACGATTTGCTTACCCTCGATTGTGAGATCCTCATCCCGGCCGCGCTCGAAAACGCCATTACCGTGGAGAATGCTCACGCCATACGCGCCCGCATCGTGGCCGAAGCGGCCAACGGGCCTGTGACTCCGGAAGCCGACCAGATCCTCGACCGGAAGGGCGTTTTCCTGATCCCCGACATCCTCTGCAATGCCGGCGGCGTAACCGTGTCCTACTTCGAGTGGGTCCAAGATGAAAACCACCTCTTCTGGGACGAGCAGGACGTCAACGCCCGGCTCGAGAAAGTAATGACGCGCGCCTTCAACGACGTGCTCAAGATTCACCTCGATCGCAAAGTCAGCATGCGTCTCGCGGCCAATATGCTGGGCATCAGCCGCGTCGCCGAAGCTAACCGCATCCGGGGCCTGTACCCCTAAGGCATGATCGTAGAGCCGTGGGGCAGACCATCGTCTCCCGTGGTCTGCCCCAACCAGCCCGCCTCACCGACCTCGACCGTTAGGGAGCGGTTGTCGGGAACGGATTTCCCCAAAATCGGTTGAGCACCCAACCCCTTTGACTTTCCCCCCAATTTCTGGTGTACACTGAAGTGACAGATTATCGCTTGAGTCTCGCCAACGAAAGATCGCCGTTCCGCCGTATTACCCCGCGGGGCTGCTCCGCATCGCCCGCCATCCCGCAACGTCCGCCGAAAAATTTATAAGAAATGTATCCTGGAAGAAATTACCCTCCTCGCAGGCAGCATCGCAGAGAGAACGTAAACGAGTCGATCCGCGCGCGTGAAGTGCGCGCGGTCTTCCCCGACGGCACGGCCGAGGTCATGCCGACCGCAGCCGCCATACGCAAGGCCCAGGAAATGGGCTTGGACTTGGTTGTGGTCTCCCCTACCGCGGTCCCGCCGGTGGCCAAAGCCGTGGATTACGGCCACTACCAATATGATCTCAAGAAGAAACAGCACGACGCCAAAAAGAAGCAGCACGTCGTGCAGGTAAAGGAGCTGAAATTCCGGCCCAATACCGACGATCACGATTACGAGTTCAAAAAGCGGAACGCCATCCGCTTCTTGGCCGAAGGCAATCGGGTGAAAGCGGTAGTGCAGTTCCGCGGCCGGGAAATCGCCCACGCCGATTTGGGCAAGAAGCTTTTGACGCGCTTCGCCGCCGATCTGACCGCGCACGGCAGTGTGGAAGGTATGCCGCGCCTCGAAGGGCGGAATGCTCACATCCTGATCAGCCCGGTCAAAACCGCGGCCAAGCCCGCTCCCAGCGGAACCTCAAAGCCGCCCACCCCCGGCCAGCAACCCCCTCCGGCTGCTCCTTCCGCGCCGCCCAATTGAGTTGGTACCCGTTACAGTACCGGTTCGGGCACCCGGAGCGCGGCGGTAAACTCTCGTGCGTGATAGAATTACTCTAGTTTTTGCGGAGCGCCGACCATTCGGTAATGTATAACGCTTTCTTTGGTTTCACCCAAAATCCGTTCAACATGAGTCCGGATCCCTCGTTCCTGTTCCGGAGCGCCCAGCATGAGGAAGCGCTGGCCAATCTCAAGTACGGCGTGATGACCCGCAAGGGCTTCATTGCCCTCTGCGGCGAAGTGGGCACCGGCAAAACCACCATGCTGGAGTGCCTGCGCGATTTTCTGCGGTCCCAGCAGATTGCCTTTGCTTCGCTGTTCAATTCGCGGCTCACCGTGGAGCAATTCTTCGAAATGCTGGCCTACGACTTCGATCTGGAATGCAACCAGCGCTCGAAAACCGAGGTATTGCTCGCGCTCAACAGCATGCTGATCGATCGTGCCGCCGCCGGACGAACCACCGTCCTGATCGTGGACGAAGCTCACAACCTGGAATGGGACGTTTTGGAAGAGGTGCGGCTGCTGGGGAATCTCGAAAACCGGCGCGGCAAGCTGCTGCAAATCATCCTTTCCGGGCAGCCGGAACTGGACCGCAAGCTGGACGCTGCCGAATACCGCCAACTCAAGCAGCGGATTGCCCTCCGTTGTACCCTCCGCAGTTTCGACCGGGAAGAGACCGCAGCCTATATCGACTCGCGCATGCAGCGCGCCGGGGTTCAGAACCAGAACATTTTTACGTTCGAGCTGATCGACGGAATCTACTTGCGTTCACAAGGCATACCTCGCATTATCAACGCGATCTGCGACAACCTCTTGCTGATGGCTTTCGCTCTGGAATCGAAGACCGTCACTCTGGACATGCTGGACGAAGTGGCCGCCGATATGCGGCTCGAACGGACAGTCGAACATCCATTTACCGTCCATCCCCAATACCCGGCCCGCGTACTTCCGCGGGGTTGAACCGCACAAATCCCCCTTCATTCTCACCCATATGGCCCGATCATAGGGGATTTACCCTATATTTAAACATCATTCTACAATTCAAAGTACTATTAGACCCTATAGTTTGAACGTAGTGTTAGGGGGGGCAGTACGTGGACGCGTCCGTGGCCCCAGTTCGTTCGGCCCACATCCAGCAAGCTCTTGCCACGGTCGGGAAATTCAATTTCAAGTTTGGGAAAAGGAGATGATTAAGATGCGTAGACTTTTTGAAAACCGTTTGTTTCTGGGAGTGGCCTGTGCGTTTTTCGCGGCGGCTCTGGCTCTCAACGCAAGCACCGGCGCGATGACATTCGCGGGTTCGAGCCAATTGGCGGTGAAGACCGGCCCAACCCTGCCGCCCGATCCGTGGGATTCGCTTGCCGTCAAGACCGGCCCGACGCTGCCGCCCGACCCGTGGGATTCGCTTGCCGTCAAGACCGGCCCAACGCTGCCGCCCGATCCGTGGGATTCGTTGGCCGTCAAGACCGGCCCAACCCTGCCGCCCGACCCGTGGGATTCGTTGGCCGTCAAGACCGGCCCAACCCTGCCGCCCGATCCGTGGGATTCGCTGGCTGTCAAGACCGGCCCAACCCTGCCGCCTGATCCCTGGGATTCGTTGGCTGTCAAGACCGGCCCAACCCTGCCGCCTGATCCCTGGGATTCCTTAGTTGCGTAAGAAAAATCCCTCTGGCGGCTAACACTGCTCGCGGCCTAGAATGGGCGTAGTGCGTCTAGCGATCCAAATCTGTGGATGGTTGGTCGGTATACCGCTGGAATTGCTGATCCTGGCCGCCTTGCTGCGCGGCGCTTATCGCAAGTACCCGTTTGTGTTTCTGTATGCCGTCGGCGAGTTTCTGACAACCGTTGCCGAGGCCCCTGCCAGTTGGGCATACATCCAAGGAGCCCATAGCACCTTGGGAGCTGTCTGGTGGCTCGACCAGTTGGTGATTCAGCTACTGATATACGCCGCGGTGATCAGCCTGCTGTACCGCGCGACTGACTCGCAGCCTGGACGGCGCGGTCTGCGGATCGCGGTCGTTCTTGGCGCGGCCGTTTTTGCCGGCGGCTCGCTGGCCGTGCACTTCTATTGGGGCGGCGGATCCTGGCACGCCGCCTGGATGCGGGATTTGAATTTCTGCTCGGCCATCCTCGATCTGATCCTGTGGACGTTCCTCATCGCCAAACGCAGCACCGATACTCAATTGCTCCTGCTATCCAGCGGGCTCGGCATTCAGTTCTGCGGAGACGCTATCGGCGAGGCCCTGCGGCACTTGGCGATACACGACCGTTCGCGTGCGATCTCGCTGACTGGAGGTTTGGTGATCATGGGGTCGGACCTGTTGTTCTTGTTTATCTGGTGGAGAGCGCTTCGTACCGCGGAAGATCCGGCCGCCCGCCCGGCGGCCCAACCTGCCGGCCAATAAAAAGAGGGAAGTGCTCGCCCGATGGTGGCGGACACTTCCCCTGGACAGTTTAAGTTGGAACAACGCGAATCTGTGTTACTGCTTATCCTGATCGGGCCGGAGCGAGGCCTGTGGCGCCGTGCCGCTCTGCGTTGACATGCTGGCAGTCGCCCGATCGGCCCGGAACACTTTCACTTCCACCCGGCGATTGTGGGCGCGCGCTTCCCGCGTACGCGCATCGTCGGCCGGGTTCATTTTTCCCAGCCCCACCATGTGGATCCGGTAGATCGGGACTTGGTGCTTGCCGACCAGGTATTCCACCACCGAATCCGCGCGCTTCTGGCTGAGCACCACATTGTAGTCGGCCGAACCCGTGCTATCGGTGAAGCCTTCCACGGCGATGAAGAAACGCTTGTCGGAACCGGTGTCGGTCACCAACTTGTCGAGCTGTTCCTTGGCATCGTCGGTCAGCTTATACTGGTCGAATTTGAACAGGACCGTGGCCGAGGTCTGCAGTTTGTAGTCGTCGAGGTTCGCGACCGCTTCCCGAACCGACGCGATCTCGCGAGCATCCTGGTCGGCCTTTTCCCCGGCCTGGTTGGCGCGATTCATGGCGTCTGTGGCATGCTGATCGGCTGCGTTGGCCTTGTCGGTGGCCGTCGAAGCTTTCTCTTGCGCCGCGCTGATTCCGTTCTGCGCCCGCTCGTCAACCTGCTTCACCTGGTTGTTGGTGTTCTGAATCTGTTGCGAGTTTTGAGCGGTCTGCTCGCCAACCTGATCGACTTTCGCCTGAATCGGGGCGGTGGTGCTCATCACATATTTCTTGGTCGCACACCCACCGGCGAGCAAAGCGCCCGTTAGAATGCAAGCCGTTCCGAAGAATGCTTTCATGGCTCAAACCTCGGCTTAGCTTACTGCAATCGCACAACCAATGTGCGAACCACTTTGATTCCTAACGAATTCGGGGCTTCCAGGGGCTGTGGTTGTGCAAGCTTTACGCAGTCGCGCACGGCCACCCGGTCCGTCCGAGCAGATTGTTCCGGCTCGAACGGCGGCGCAATCGCACGCCCGGCATGTCCCAGGAAAGGTTTTCGTACACCGGTCCTTCAGGATCGGTATCGAGAAACCAAAATTGTTGCTTATGCATAAAAATCCTACAAGCGCCACGGAGTGTGGCAGCGAGAACACTCCTAGGATACCACATTCCGGCACAAGTCTGGTGGCGCTTATATTATTGAAAACAAGCTAGTTATTAGACAACTTTTAGGGGAATCGAGACCCATCGGCCGGCCCGGCGCAAATTCTGGGCGGTGCGGCGGACCAAAGGAATTCCTACATAGAGCCGGAAAGCTTCTGCGTCCAGTTGGTCAGCACTTCGATCGGCGCCACGGCGGAGAATTCGAAAGGAACATTCACCAGGAATCTTTCTCCGTCGCTGGAAACGTCGTAGAGATTCCAGGGCGTATTCGGTAGAGGACGCGCGGAGTGGAAGAGCAACTGGGGCCGGCCCGCTTGAAACACGTCTCCGCCCGGATCGACGGTCACCACCATCATGTCGCCGTCGGACGTCATGTAGTAGAGCTCACGGCCATCGCTGCGCCAGTGAGGCAGCCCGCCACCGGTGGTGGAAATCTGCCAACGCCGCCGCGTGCCGGTGCCAATCCCTTCGAAGCGCTCTACCCACACCTGATAATGGCCCGTGTCGTCGGATTGGTACGCCAGCCATTTGTCGCCTGGCGATAATGTGGCGTAGCCTTCCTGATACACCGTTTCGCGTACCGCCCCGGCTTTCCGCCCGGCGAAGTCATACGCCCAGATGTCGGCGCGAGTACCCTCCATCAGGATGCCGAAGATGAGGAACTTGCCGTTGTGCGACCAGTCGGTGGGGTATTTCGCCCACTGGCTGTGGACTAATAACTCTTCCTTGCCCCCGCCACGAATGGACTTGGTGTAGATGTCGTAGGTTTGGTCGTGCTCCTGCCAAAACGCAACCCGGGAACTGTCTGGCGACCATACGGGCTGTCCTTCGCTGGTGTCGGAAAAGGTGAACTGGCTGAATTCCCCATGCTCACCCAGCAGCCAGAGGTGGGCATGGTTGTCCGCGGTGAGCCTGCCGATCATGGCCGACTTGCCATCGGGCGAGATGCGTGGCGGACCCCAGTCGCCCGGCTCGCCCACGGCGGTAACCTGCCGGCCCGTGCGATCCACCCACCACAAGCGGCGGTGTGCCGTGCCCACCGCTTGGTATGCCAGCACGCCATTGTTCGAAACCGAGAGCGGCCCTAGCGCCAGGCTCTGAACCGCACCGATGCCGGCGGCGACTAAGCGAGGATCGCCGGTGGTTTTCAGGTTGCCGAGATCGAAACCTTGGGCCTTCAGATCGCCATTGTCCTGGACGAAGAGCAAATAGCCCGATTTTGCACCCGCGGGTGCATAAACTGCATTGGTGGAGGAAGTCATCACGCGTTGCGTCTGACCCGATCCCAGCGAGCCCGTGTACATGCCGGTGGCCTCCGTCATGTCATCCAGAACAAAGAACAGAAAATGCTTGCCGTCGGGCAGGAACTGCGGCCAGCGATATGCCCGCTCCTGGCGCGAGTGATCCGGCTTTAAAACCGGCTTGGGGCCGCCGCCGGTGGCCGCCACCTGGTACAACCCTTCGGTCAAGCCCGGAGAAAACAGAATCACGCCGTTCGCCGACCAGGCGCCGCCGCCGGGCGTGTCCTCAGCCCGGCAAATCGTCTTGATCGGCCCATCCGGGTTGCCGTCGGTCATGTGCACACGCCAGGTCCTGAGCGACTGCTTGGAGAAAAAGCCGACCATCTGGCTGTCAGGGGACCAGAAAGGCGCAGCCGCGCCCTCGGTGCCTGGAATGATTTTGGGATGAATCTCATCGAGCGCGCGAATCCACAGCATGCGGCGCCCGTCCGCGGCGGCAGCCGAAGAGACCAGGTAACGGCCGTCCGGCGATACCGATGGGGAACCCGGGTACGACGAATTGTCCGGTGGGCTGACGGTTAGCGCGACCGGCGTTGCGATCTCAGCCGGTCTGCGATTCAGGTACAAAGCCGCCGGAAGCGCGATGACGAAAATGATCATCAGGGCGATGCCGAGCAGCAAAGCGAGCCGCCGCCAAGGATGTCCCGGCATGATCACCGGGGGCAAGGCGGATGCCTCTCCATCCCAACCGTTTTCCGGCGCTGCCTTTACCACCCGCGGCCCGCGCGTTCCGAGGACGGTTTCCACTCGCGGCGTGCCCGTGGCTGCCATGACGCGCGGTAGCCAGCGGCCGGCCAGCTTCAGCTCCGTCACCGCGTTTTTCAACCGCTGGCGGCGCCGGCCGATGTCGCGGTCGAGGCAGGCGGCAATCACTCCCTCCATGGCCGCATGCACCGGCGACTTCGCCAGCAGGCTGGGAGGCCGTCCGGAAACGATCGCTTCGTCCAGGCTCTTGCCTTGGCCGGTGAATGCCTGGCGGCCGGAAGCCATGGCGTACAACACTGCCCCGTAAGCAAAAATGTCCGTGCGCCAGTCAATCGGCTCGCCTCGCACCTGCTCCGGTGATCGATACGGCGCGAGCTCCAAATCGCGAGCCGCGGGCGGCGTCAAAATCGAGATGCCTTTCGCCGTGATGGCGATGGTTTTCGGCGCAATGGCGCCGTGGACCAAGCCCTGCATGTGCGCTTGATGCAACGCCGTACCGAGGCTGATCGCGTAATCGAGGGCTTTGTCGTCAGGCAGCGGCCCTTTTGCCAATGCACTGGATAGGAGTGTGCCTTCCACCGGCTGATGGTTTAGAAAATCTTGCCCGAGCGTGGTCGCTTCCTTCAATTTTGGCCTTCGGTCGATCCGGATACGGATTTTATGTGTCCCCATTCCGGATTAAATGCTCCCCCATTCCGGATTTTACTATCGGCCCACCATAACTACAATCAATGGAAGGTTAGGACGGTAATGTGCATGAAGGTGTACAGAACCCATGGTACCCGACTAGCCAAAGGCCCGTCTCAACTATCGCTGAAGTAACAACCAGGTGGGACAGACGATCGTTTTTCGTCGTCTGTCAGGCTGTTGTGGCTTGACGAGAGCTTGACAGACCACGAAGAACGATGGCCTGTCCCACCCAGCCACACGCCCGCACCTTCCACCCGAAAGCTTTACAATGCGGAAGAATGCATAAATGGATTGCGGGTTTACTCCTGGCCGGAGCTGCCCTCGCGCAGAAGCAGCCGATCACGCTCGAGACCTTGAGCCGCGCGGGACGAGGCGGGCGCGGAGCAGCGGCAGCGCCCATCTGGCTGCCCGACGGTAGCGCGTTTCTCAGACTCGCCGGA
>JBEKYD010000109.1:0-22066 GCA_049511335.1 Bryobacteraceae bacterium
GCCCGTCGCCAGCATGCCCCATACGCCGCCCACGCCGTATACGGAAATGGCGCCGCCGGGGTCGTCTAACTCGAGGTAGATATCGAGCCACTCCACGCTGAGCGGAATCAGCAGGCCGGCTATGGCGCCCACGAACACGGCGGTGAAGGGGGTGAAGAACGCGCACGCGCCGCTCGATGCCACCAGGCCGCCCACCCAGCCGTTGGCGCAAAGGCTGGCGTCGGGCCGGCGGAAGCGAATGCGGGTGACGGCGGCGGCGGTAAGCGCGGCAGCCGCGGCGGCAAAGGTGGTATCGATCGCGACTAGCGGCAGCGCACTTGCCGATAATCCGCCGAACACCAACGCTCCCGCGCCATTCAGCCCTAACCATCCCGTCCAGGCGAGCAGGCATCCTGCCAGGACGAGCACGGTGTTGTGGCCGGGCAGGGCTACCGGCATGCCGTCGAGGGTATATTTGGAGCGGCGCGGGCCCAACGTCCAGCACAATGCCAGCGCGCTCATGCCGCCCAGGGCTTGGATAGCGCCCGATCCCGCCAGGTCCACGTAGCCACCGCCCAATCCATATAAGTTGCCGAGGTCCCGGAGCCAGCCGGCCCAGGTCCAGTGCGCGAACAGCGGAAAGACGATACCGGCCACAAAAACAGCAGAAGCCAGCGCTGCGCCCAACCGCCAGCGATCTGCGCCGGCGCCCAAGGGGATCAAGGTGCACAGACCCGCGCTGAACACGCCGAAGCAAGCCACCATTGCGGCGGGCGGCTCGGAGACCGTTATGCTGTGAAGAAAAAAGCTCTCGTTTCCGATCCATCTCCAGGCTCTGCCCGCAATCAGAATGGAATGCCCCGGATGACCAGTCACACCCTGCCACGCGAAGCCGCAGGCGCCATAAACCAACGCCGCCACGGCGGCAATCAATAGCGAGGCAAGCATCGTGTGCGCGGCGCTGCGCGAACGGCTCAAGCCGGTGTGAATCAACGCCACGCCGGCCGCGGCCAGAGGAATCAGGAAGACCAGCAGGATCGTGAGCGCGGCTGTAGTTTCGCTATAGGCAGGCTCGGCGGCCGGGATCATGCGCGGCCCCCGCGGTTCCCCAGATGCGCACGCGCAGCCAAACCCAGGCCGAGGATTTCTACCGCCATGCCGGCGGCGGCGAACGCGCCTCGGGGCACGGGCGCGGCCAGCAGGACAACCGCCGCCAACACAATCGCCCAACCCGCCAGGGCCAACAAAAAGCCGGCCAATTTCATAGCTTGCGACGCGCTCTCACCGCCGATCGCCGGCTCCCATCTCCTTGAATGAGGATAACTTAGTGGCTTCAAAGTGTAGCACAGGAATTCTAGATTCGCGGTATTTAAATTATCTATTGGCTTTGTGTCTCCCAGGTACAGTAGCCTTACCGCTATCGATTCTTTCTTTACGGAAACCTTATGGCCGACGAAACCGAAATTGGGATGAAGCCGACCCTGGGGCTGACAGGGCTCACCATGAACGCCATGGCGCTGATTGCGCCGGGCGCTTTCTTGTGGCTGACGTTTCTTATCCAAGCCACCGAGGGCGCCACCACGCCGGCGATGTGGATCGGGATCGTGGTCGCGCTGCTGCTGTGCCTGGCGACGGCGGTCTGCTATGCCGAAATGGCCAAGCTCTATCCGGGAACGGGCAGCTCCTATTATTTTGCCGAGCAATCGTTTCTGAATCATGCCACGGCCTGGCGCTATGCGCGGATTTCCAAATTTATCGTCGGCTGGGGCTCGCACCTTTACTATTGGATCTACCCCGGGGTGATGGTGGGGGTGATGGGGATCCTGTGCGGCTATCTGGCGGGCACGCTCTGGCCCAACTTCATCAATGCGTCCAATCCGGGGCCGGCATTCATGATGTTGGTGGCGGTGGTGTTCGCTTTCGCGGTGGCGTACATCGCCAACCGGGGGATCACCGGTTCCACGGCGGTCAACGTGGCGATCAACGTGGTTCAGATTGCGGCGCTGGTGGTATTTGCGGTGCTGGCGCTGGGCTACCGCACGAGTCATCCGGCGGGCAGCGTGGGCTACCAGTTCGATCCGGCCTCCGGCGACGCTTACTCCTACGAGTTCGCCACGGAGAAGCAGGTGGTCGGCGGCCAGGCCACGGACGTGGTGCTGCGCGATGCCGTGGGCGTGCCGAAGCCAAAGCTGGACGCGAGCGGCAAGCCGGCGCCGTTTCACGTTACGTACCCGGCCCAGGACGAGAAGGGGAACTTTCTGACCCACCGGAGCGCCGGGTCGGTGGTGGGTGTACATAATCTGAGTTGGGCATTCATTCAGGCCACGGTGGCGATTCTGATTCTGGTGGGGTTCGAATCGGTGACGGCGATGGGCGGGGAAGCGCGCAATGCGCGGCGCGACGTTCCCATCGCGGTGATCGCTTCGCTGCTGGTGCAGGGGGTGGCGTGCTACCTGTTCGAATACTTCGCGGCCAATTATTTTCTGAACAGCGGGTACACGATGCAGAGCGCGACCGGATCGGCGGCGCCGATCGGCGACATGATGATCATTGTGGGGAACGCCACGTTCGGGCCGGGCGGCGGCCGAATTTTCATGCTGTGCGAGGCGGTGACGGTGTTTCTGGCGCTGATCGGGACGACGCTTTCGTGCATGAATACGGGCGCGCGCGTGACTTACGCCATGGGCAAGGACAAGGAAGTGCCGGAACACTTCGGATTGCTGCACTCCGAACGGCTGACGCCGCACCGGGCCATCTGGACGCTGGCGGCGATTTCGGCGGTGGTAGGCTGCGTGGGCGTGGCGATTGCGTTCGGAGGAGGGAATGCGCCGGCGGACGCCACGATCAAAGCTCTGCCGCAGGGTTTCTGGTCGAGTGCGGGCTACACCACGCACGATAAAATGGCGGCCATGCCGAATTCGCTGCTGATGGTGACGCTGGCATCGAACTTCGGCACGTTCCTGCTGTATGGATTGAGTTGCATCATCTGCATGGTGGCCTACCACAAGCACGCCAAGTTCAGCGCGCTGCGGCACCTGGCGATTCCGGTTTTCGGCCTGGTGGCGAACCTGGCGTGCATGGGCTTTTACCTGGTGGGGCCGTTTATGGGCTATGGCACCAAGCTGGAGCCGCTGCTGGCGCTGGGCATTGCACTGGTGTGGGCGATCTATGGCGCCATCTTTTTCGTCAAGACCAGCCGCACCACGGGGCGCACCACATTGGCGCCTAATCGCGGTTGAATGCTGGATATCGAATTCGCGCAAGCTTCCGATTGCGGGCGCGTGCGAGACCACAATGAGGACTACCTGGGGCATTTCGCGCCGGCGAACAAGGGCGAGATCCGCAGCCGGGGATGGCTGTTTGCGCTGGCCGATGGCGTAGGCGGGCAGGAACAAGGGGAAGTGGCGGCGCGGCTGGCGGTGGAGACGATAGTGGCCGGTTTCCGCGAGGCCGCGCCCGACGATTCCCATTTCACCCTGCTTCCGCGGCTGGTGCAGAAGGCGAATACCAAGGTCTTCGAAGCCGGCTTGTCGATGCGGCCCGGAGGTTTGGCCATGGCTACCACCCTGGTGGCTTGCGCGGTGCGCGCCGACCGCGCGGTGATTTCGCACGTAGGCGATTCGCGCTGCTACCTGGTGCGGCGGGGAAGCGCGGAAGCGGTGACGCGCGATCACACGGCGGCTTCCGAACAGTTGCGATTGGGGCTTTTGAGCGGGCGGGAAGCCTCCACGGCATCGAGCCGCAACCTGCTGACCAGGTCGCTGGGCACGGAGATGGTGGTGAACGTGGATACCGTGGAGCGGCAGGTGATTCCCGGCGATTCGCTGCTGTTGTGCTCGGACGGATTGCACGGGCCGGTTACGCCGGCCGATATTGGGGTGATCGTTACCCGGAGGGTTTCGCTCGAGGACGCTGTCCGCGAACTGGTGGAACTTGCCAACCGGCGGGATGGCAGCGATAATGTCAGCGTGCTGCTCATCCGCGTCTCCCAGGTGGAGCGGGTGGGAATGTACCGCGGACGGCCTTACAAACTGGCGTAGCCGCCATCCACCCGCATGACTCCCGTACATCCCGGCGAACAACTGGACCATTACCGGATCGATAGCGTGGCGGCGCGCAGCGGCATGGCCTCGATTTTCCGCGGCGTGGACCTGCGCGACGGCCGCGAAGTGGCCATCAAGGTGCCCCACCCGGAAATGGAAAGCGACCCGGTGCTGTTCGACCGCTTCCACCGCGAAGAAGAAATCGGCAAAAAGCTGGACCATCCGGGCGTAATGAAAGTCTTCGGCGACGAAGACCGCAGCCGGGTGTACATGGTGATGGAGTGGGTGAACGGCCGGCTGCTGCGCGAAATTATGAGCAACTACCGGACGATGCCGGTGGAGCGCGCCATCCGCATCGCGGTGGGCGTGGCCGAAGCGTTGGAATACATTCACAGCCACGGCGTGGTGCATCGCGATCTGAAGCCGGAGAACATCATGGTCGACGACCGGGACCGGATCAAGATCATCGACTTCGGCATCGCCGGGCAGTCGGGCGCGCGGCGGCTAACCTTCGCCAACCTGTCCCAGGTGATGGGCACTCCCGAGTACATTTCGCCGGAACAGGTGAAAGGCAAGCGCGGCGATGGGCGCAGCGATATCTATTCGCTGGGCGTGATTCTCTACGAGATGCTGACCGGCAAAACGCCGTTCTCCGGCCCCAACGCGTTCGCCATCATGAACGACCGGCTGGTGAACAATCCCGAACCGCCGCGCCAGATCGTCCCCGAGATTTCGCCGGAGCTGCAGGAAACTCTTTACCGGGCACTCGAGCGCGACCCCAAGAGCCGCTATGCGCGCGCGCGGGAATTCGCTTGGGACCTGACGCACCTCGACCAGGTGGGCGTAGCCGACCGCGCGGAATTGAAAGACTGGAAGCGCCGCCGTAAGCCCTGGCTGCGCACCGCGCTGTTCTACGTGATGCTGGCGGCGATTCCGGTGGCGATCTTCGGGTTGTTGCTCTACGTGGCGCGGCATAGCCGGTGAAGGCGGGCGACCTGGTGGGGCAGGCGGTGCCGCCTGCCCGCCCCAACTACAGCCAAGCAGCTCCATTCAACCCGGTCCCGCCAAAACCCCCGGGCAACGGCGACCGTGCGCCACGGGGATGATTTCCACCCCACCCGCGGCCTCGCCCAGCCCGGACCGGAGACGGCGGCGCGCCTCGTCCCATGGGACGAGGGTAACAACGCCGCTATCGATCTGCTGAAGACGCCGATGAATCTCCTCCGCCCAGGCTTCTTCCGCGGCAGCGTCGACCGCTGGATCGAGACTGCCGATCGAAGAATCGATCAGCGACGCGCTAACTTCAGGCGATAGTGCCAGCGCATCTCTGAGGACGTCTGCGGCATCCCGTTCCATGCACTCATTCTACAGCCGGTCGGCACTGGGAGGCTGGCGGTACCCAATCGGCTTCCGACCGCTCCTAAAGTTGCGCGCGGCGTCATGATGTAGGCAGTGATCCAGGCACCTGTCAAATCCAATCGTAGCCGACCACGCTGCTCCGGATCGGCTCTGAGGGCCGGCCCATTTTCGTTTGGTACTATTTGACCGAATGGAGCGCTCCCGGCGGTTTGTATGGGTATATATACCCATACAAATGAGGTTGGATGGTTGGCAGCTGCGCCATAACGAACGCATTTTCAGAATCTAACCTGGGTTCGGAGTCGATTTCCTCCATCGCTTTGCTTGGTATATATACCAGGAAAAATGGGAAACGTGCCGACGTCACTCGCGAAACTCTGGTTCTGCCCGCAGCATGAAGCGGGTCGTTCTGATCCGGCACCTGAAACGCCGTGCCGCGGCATCGCGAGCGAATGATAGAAATCTGGTGCGGTGTTCGTTTCACACGCTTCGTCATACGTTCGCGGTTAAGTATCCGCGGGCTGGCGGAAGCTTGTATTACCTTCAGCGGATCTTAGGGCACTCGTCCATCACCACGACGGAGCGGTACCTGCGAAGCCTGGTCATTGAGGATTTACAAAAGGTGCACGATGGGCTATCGTTGCTGTCAAGATGAAACCTGACATCCAATCGAAGTTACGACATGTTCTTGAATCGGGCAGGATTACAGAGGTCGAAGTTGTTTACATAATGGCCGGTATCCGGAAGCTGCTAGAGCATGGCAAGACGAGTACTGACTTCAGGACTTTAGAGTTTTTTGGCGACTGGGCACTACATGTAAAGATGGATAGGCGTGCCGCAGTTCGGATGATCAAACAATTTGACGACATATGGGATGCCCACTGGTCGAGGAATGAAACGGGCCTTGGTCAAGAGCTAGGCGAACGGGTATTGGACCTGACGGATGGCACAACTATGCGCGACCAACTACGTGCTTTCCTGAGGGCAAATCAACTTCCGACTACGATTTGCGATGAAACGCTGGCTTGGCAACGGTTCATTAGGGAGTACGGCAACGTGATTACAGATTGCCCTCTCGAATACAACCTGGTCCCTGTCAAGCACGTCAAAAGCGTGACAGTAAGTCGAAAGGAAGCAATGGAATTCGAAGGGCCTGGAATGAGAGCACGGTTCGCGCTGGAGTGGCGGTTAAAGTTCTTCGACCGCAAAGACGACTATTCCTGGACATGCGACTTTGTGGCCTGAGTTGAGACCCACAGGTATCCGCTGGTCGCAGAGATGTTGGACGATTAGGTTTTCCAAGGGGGGACAGCGGAGATCGCGGTCGCGGTAGACGTCGGACGTAGGAGTGGGCGTTAAGTATCTTCTACTTCAATTATGGCAAACCTGCGGAAGGCGTCAAACGGCATAAATACGAGGAGTTGACAAGAGCTATCCACAAGGGTACAATCCGTTCGTCAGATGGATAAAACAGCTACGATTGCTTGGACAATAGGAGCCATAGTAATCGGCCTTGTGGGGTCGGCTTACGGCCCGCAAATTCGGTCGCTTATCGAATTTGGACCACGAAAGTTCGCTCAGCTGGCAGAGAATGCTGACGCAGCGGAGTGGAAGCTAATCGAACGGCTTTACAACTCTCCATATCTACTCACCTTGTATCTTGGCCGGCAGGTAGCAGAAGCAGGGATATGGGCGATGATAGCCATGCTGATTTCCTTCTTTGCGCGAATGGTTAAGATGGAAATTAGCCCTATTGCGTTAGCTGGGGGAACAGTGTTTGGCATTATAACGCGAAACGAACGGGTGCTACGAAGGCTGTGGAATTACCACCCTCCATCGTTAATTACCTAGGCAACGCGACCAACCGCAAAGGATGCCGATTCGACCGCCTAAAGCATAGGTTGACCTTTACGCCCGTCAGATTGCCGGTGCGCTCCCCGTAGAACCGAATATTCTTCGCCGCCGAGCAGGGAGGGGGGTGAGGGACAGACCGCACTTTCCCCGATTTCGCGGCGAGAAATCGGGCGCGGTGATGTCGCACGATCTAGGCTGTGAGGCATGGCGGAGCGCGGACGTTCCGGAAACGGGGAACCAAATGCGCTTTTCGTCCGGCATCGGGTCGGCGATTTGCGAGAGGTAATTTCGCCCTCGGCCAGTCGGCTCCCCGGTGAAGAAACGGGGCAAGACGCGGCACCGACGAATGACGGGTTTAGCCGAAATCAGGAAAAGCGCGGTCCGTCCCCGGTGACCCCCACGCCGCGTACGACAAGCCGACCCTGGTTAACCTTTGCAAGAAGGGCGGAATACCAACTCGGCTGAGAGGTAAAATCCTGGATATGTACAAACCCGCCGCCGGTCCGGTTAGGCCATTCTATGAGGACGAAGAACAGTATGGGTTTCGTTTCTTCTGCGGCGACAGCCCGGCCCCGCATGAAAACTGGATTCCAAAATCAGGCCCGAACTTCAGCATCTGCACGGGATGCCGCGGTAAATTTACCGTACACCGTTCCGGAAACGGCATACCGGAACTGCACTTCGGTGGCTCCACGGCGACACACTCAGCGGCCGAAGAGGTCAACTAAAAAGGGACCGCCAACGATGCGAGACATCCTGCGAATCTTCGATGTTTTTTCCAGGCGCCCGGAGGCCCCAAAAACTGCCACACACGAGATACCAGAGAGCACGCGAAATCGGGTTCTGCTGTGGTGTCGGGAGCTTTTCAGCGGCGAAAGGCCCAGCGAGATTATCGGCAGGGGAGACCACAATGCAGAATTCTGGCAGGAGATGTATCGCCGCCTTCTCGTCCGCACTGGCCGCCTGAAACTGACAGCCCATGGAAGCGGTGGCGATCCACGGGAGGCAGTCGCCTACGTCCTTACATGCCCCGGTGTTGAGTTTCTGGATTTTCTGGAAGACATCTTCAGTAACGACGCGTTCTTTCAGGTGAATCTCGGGGATGCCAGCATCGTTGACGAACTAAATGCGCTACTTCGGCAGGACCGCTTGCCATACTCGTTGACGCATTTTGTTTGGGAGGAAGTACAGCAAACATCGGGACGGTTTCAGGGCCACATGAGCAGGCAGATCCGCGCATACCCCAAGGTCATAATGAAGGAAAGCGAGATTCTCCATGCCAGCGCCATCGCCCCGGCACTGGAGCTGCTCTCCCAACCGCATTTTGCAGGGGCAGACGGAGAATTCCGCGCGGCCCTGGAGGACTACCGGAAGGGCGACATTGGCGATTGTCTCGTGAAGTGCGGCAGTGCGTTTGAGATCGTCCTCAAGGTGATCTGCCAGCGGAAGAGATGGCCCTATAAACAGACCGACACAGCGAACACGTTGATTAAGACCGTCCTCACGAATACCAGCCTCGAAAACTATTTCGAGCCGCTCCTAATCATCATCGCCACACTCCGCAACAAAATGAGCACGGCTCATGGCGCCGGATCAACCCCGCGGCAGGTACCGCGACACCTCGCGCAATATGCGCTGAACATCACGGCAAGCGCCATGCTGATGCTCGTACAGGAAAGCGGAGCTTAAGGTTGCGCCGGAGGGCGGTGGGGACGGACTGAAGCGTCCAGACCGTCCCCTGCCGCCAAGCCCAACCGAGCAATGCCCTGAGGTTCCGCAAGTCC
Source organism: Bryobacteraceae bacterium (assembly GCA_049511335.1). Lineage (GTDB taxonomy): Bacteria > Acidobacteriota > Terriglobia > Bryobacterales > Bryobacteraceae > JBEKYD01. Next base: position 9,020 of record JBEKYD010000109.1, read on the forward strand.
TTACCGTTCTTTAAGCTTGCAAGCAGTCCATGAAAAACCGGGCCCTCGCCGTAGCCCGGTCACAAATTTTGAAAATATATTTGCCCCCCTCATTCCAAAGCACTTCCGCCAAATCCGCCCCCTCCCGACACACGATTCCCACGCGCTCGCAAGCTATCGTAGTGGCCGAAAGGTAACTGCAATGCCCGATTCCGCCCTCTCCGCTCCTCAGCTCAAGGTTGTCGACGCCCTGTTGAACGGCGCCAACCTCAATGCCGCCGCCGACCAAGCCGGCGTTCACCGCAACACCATCGCCTATTGGCGCCACTCCTCGCCGGCCTTTGAGGCGGCCCTCCGCGACGCCCAAAACGAACGCGCCGACATGCTGCACGAAGAGGCCGTCGCCCGCGCTGCCCTGGCTTTCCAAACCCTCGAACAGATCCTCCAGGACCCGAAAGCCTCCACCTGCGCCCGTCTCCGCGCCGCCATCTTCATCCTCAGCCACGCCTTGCCCTGCCCCGCGAAGCAGCGTCGCGCCACTCCCACCCTCCCAAAATCCGCTCAGGAACCCGTCGCCCAGGAGCCCGCCACCCAAAATCCCGATTTCGTGCACAAAAATGCACAAATTCCCCAACAGCCCTATCGCCGCCCTGGCCCCAAAACCGGCCGCAACGACCGATGCCCCTGCGGCAGCGGCAAGAAATTCAAACAATGTTGCCTCAACAAACCCCAAACCGCCGCCGCCTGATAAAACCCGCGCGGCGAAATCGCTCCGTAGCAGTGGGACAGGCCATCGTTTTGTGTGGCTTGTGCCGATAGCCAACGCTGTATTTTGTTGCGAATCTGGGTTTCCGTCCAACGTGCTTTCGGTTTACTGAGATCCACGGACAGCCGGCGCAGATATTGCAGGACCTTGCTGACACCAGTCGTTACACGATGCAGTTGTTCGCCCGCTCGCGCGCTGGCCAAATCCTATTGCGGCGCCCCGGCAGCCACCGGCAGCACCACATGTGACGGCATCTCCGGTGTGCTGTAGACTCTCTCGGTCGCCGCCACAAAATCTTCCGCCACGGCTTGGTAAATACCGGGCACAAACTTCTGCGGATTCCGGTCAATCAGCGGAAACCAGGTGGATTGCACCTGGACCATGATCCGATGTCCTTTCAAAAAGACATGATCGTGGTCGCGCATCGGGAAATCCCAGGCCGTGGCCACACCCGGCTGCAGCGCTTCCGGCTTCTCAAAGCTTTTCAAATACCGTCCGCGCCGCACCTCCATCGCAATCGGCAGTTGGTAGCCGTTCAGAGACTGCCCATATTGCCCAGGCGCCGGTCCCGTGTCCGGGTTCCATGCGTTCTTCTGCGCATTTTCCGGATACACGTCGATCAGTTTCACGACAAAATCGCCGTCGGTGCCGGAGGTGGACGCGTACAACTTGGCGGCGATCTCCCCGGTTACTACCAGATCCTTCTCGAGCGGGGCGCTCAGATAGCTCAATACATCCGGCCGGTGATCGACAAAGCGCTGGTCATCCACCTCCCACGCCCGCCAGTCCCCCGCCGGATAGGTTGGCGATATCGGACGCTTGCGATAGGGCACCGGATTCGCCGGATCGGAAACATATTCCCGGTAAGGCCTGCCTGTCTTCGGCGGCTCAAAGTTCAATGTCCCGTCGGATTGAAGATACAGGTTCGCCGCCTTTGTCCCGGCAGGCGGCCAGGCTGCGTGAGTGTGCCATGTGTTCGACCCGGTCTGGAATGTCTTCGCCTGCCATCGAAACTTGTCCCCCTGCCCGTGGAGGTAATACCGGAAGAACGGCGCTTCGATCTCTTCCCGGAACTCCTTCGCCGTGTCGTGTCCGCCATAGCCGATCAGCCCGATATTCTCCGCCTTGGCGGCTTGCCATTGCCCGTGCAGCCATGGTCCGGCAACCATGAAATTGGTATGGCCGGGGTCCTTCTCCGCCGCATGCCGGAAGATTTGCCACGGACCCCACGGGTCTTCCTGATCCCAAAAACCGGCTACATTCAGGTTCGGCACCGTCGACGCGTGCAACTGCCGCACCCAGGCTTCCCGCTTCCAGAAGGCGTCGTAGTCCGGGTGCGCCACATTCGAATTCCAGTAGGGAATCGAATCATGCAGATATTTCGCATTGAGATTCGCCACCGGACCAACGTCTAAGTACCACTGATAAGTGTCGTAAGTCGAAAAGTCGAAGTGCGTATTCTTGTTTTTGTCCGCCTGCTCATAGACGGCATATTCGAAGTTGTAGCTGAGCCGCAACGCCCCGTAGCGATGGTCGTCGTCGTTCATCCACTGATCCACCGGCGAAGCCTGCTCACTCACTGCCTTCAGCGCCGGGTGGGGCTGCAATAGCGTCAACCCGGCGGTGAGTCCGTCGTACGAAACGCCGTAAATCCCCACGCGGCCGTTGTTCGACGGCACATTCTTCACCAGCCAGTCGATGGTGTCGTAAGCGTCCGTGGTCTCATTTACAGCTTTCGGATTCGTTAAGTCGACTTGCGATGAGAGCTCGAACACTCCCTCGGACTTGAATCGGCCCCGCAGGTTCTGGATTACGAAGATATACCCATCCTCAGCCAATTCCCGCAGATTCGCGGGCATCTCTTCGGGAGCTTTGTCGGGCACTCCATAAGGCGTGCGTCGCAACAGAATTGGCAGGGGGCCTTTCTGATTCACCGGCGTCAAAATCACCGTCTGCAGATGGACGCCGTCCCGCATCGGAATCATCGCTTCCCGATGCAGGAACGGCGATTCCGCCCACGCCTGGGCCGCCAGCATAACTGCCGCAACCCATGCGATTCGTGACTTGCCGTGCGTCTGGAAATTCATCGCAGCGAGTCCGCCGGGCCCCATTTCGGAAACACGATGGGTAAGGCCTTCTCGTCGGTGAACATGCACCGGGCGTTGTGGCCGCACTCCGGGATGACGACTGCGTCCTGGTGTGCTCCGAGCTTCTGGTTGACGAACTTGCTGAAGGCCAGGCCGCGCGCCAAGCGGGTGGGTCCCTGAGCCATGGCGGAGCAGGAACCGTCGAAGCCGCCGAGTGGAAGGATGTCCAGTTCGCCCACCAGGTAGGTGGTGGGGCGCGAGGCAAGCTGTTTTTTCAGTTGATCGTCAGTGAGCCGGGCCGTATAACCGCTGCGGTGCTCGAAGCCGTACGGCCACTGATCGTAAGTGGTGCAATTGCGGCCGTCGCCGAAGGGGCGAAACACTGCCCCGCCCGGCGTCTCGCTATCCGATCCACCGCGGCCGCCGCGCCCTCCCCGCCCGGCCGTCAATTCAGGCACATATCCGGGAGCGCCGGCTTGAACGGGCCAATCGGAAGCCGTAGGGCGAGTGTTGTCGGGATAGGCATAACTGGAGGGGTTGGCCACGACATAGCTGACCGGCACGCCCAGTGTTTCGTGCACCTGGTTGGCCATCTCGTAGCGGTTGACGAACTGGCCGCCGGCCGAGTGTCCGGCCACCACGATGTGCTTCAGGTTGGGGAAGATTTCCTTGCGCGCCAGCTTGCGCAGCACTTCGTCGATGAAATCGAACGAGGTCAGCTTATCGTTGCTGGAAGCCGTGCCGCCGGAGCGCCAACTGTCGCCGCCGCAACTGTAACTCACTTCATTCGCGGCCAGTTTGTCCTGGCAACCGCGATCGTTGGAGGCAATTCGCGGGGCGATCACCACGGTATCCTCGAGGGCGTTGCCCAGAAAGGCCGAGGCGAGGGCATTGCGGTAATAGTTGTCGGCGTCGCGATTGGTGCCGTGGATCATGACCAACGCGCGAGTGATCTGCTCGTTGCGCACGTCCAGAGAGTAAGTGCGGTAAATCATCGACCGCCACGGGCCGCCGGCAAACGTCACCCACTCGGTGCATGCGGAAGTGACCGAGATGCACGGTGTCGCCGCGAAGGCCGGAGCCAGCCCGAGCACAAGTAGAAACAAGGATATGGACATTGTGGATACGATACAACGATCGAGGGGCAATTTGTCAACCGCTCCCCGCGGCCGCGCGTTTCCGAGCCGCGGGGAGCGTCTATAAAGCGGCGCGCCTACTTCGCGAACATGGGAAGATTCGTCATCGGGGAAGGCAGACCGTCCACGGTGTGGTCTTCCATCATCTCGACCCGCATCCCGTCGGGGTCGAACAGATTGCACTGTTTCTTGTGGTTCTTGCCGACATGAACTTCCATCGGCCGTTTGTAATCCTTGCTCGCCGGATTGGCTTTCAGCTTGGCGACCGCCGTCTCCATATCGGGCACTTCAAGGGCAATGTGGAAGATTGTGCCGTACCTCTCCGGCGTGGGGGGCGGGCCCAGCATGAATTCGACGTAATCGCATCCTTCGGGAACCATCAGGTTGGCGTAGCTCACGGTCTTTCCGTTCGCGGTGCCCCGCCAGAATTCCCGGAAGCCGAGAACGTCCATGTAATAACGCGCCGTTTCGGGTTTCGAGACGTAGAACCCCACGTGCAGCATGCGCTTCGAAATGCGATTGTCGGACATGTCTTTTCCCACATCCTGCATGCTCTTGCCGTCCGGCGTGTATTGGGTTACGTCGATGTGATTGCCGTCGGGATCCGTCAGCCCTGTTCCCATATTCCCGATTCGTCCCTTCGCGGCGGGCTTATCCGAGGCCGGATAGCCTTTGGACTTCACGTAGAGGCGAAGAGCATCGGCATCGTCGGTTTCGAGCGCCAGGTGCACGAATCGAGGTTGGTCGGGACTTTGTTCGGGAGAGAGCTCGATGTACTGGCGGTCATTGATCTTAATGAACGCCATCACCAGCTTGCCGTCGGTTACGATGTCGAACGGCTCGCTGTAGCCGAGAAAATCCTTATAGAAATGGCGGGAAGCCTCGATGTCGTGCACTCGAAAATCGACGTGCGGCATGGCGACGATCCGCGGGCGAGCGGGCTGCTGCTGAGCAACCAACAACGTGGCGCCCGCGAGCAAAAGCGTTACTTTCAAACTTATTGCGTTTCGCATCTCAATTCACTCTTTCGCCGGCGCTTCAGAAAGTGCTGTTCCAATAGGCGTGCTGTCCGACATAGCGGTCGTCCGGCAAGTTCTTTAGAATGGCATGTTTCACCTCTAGAGGGTTCATGCCTCCCTGGGTCTTGAAAAGTATCTCGCCATTCATGCCGATCAGAACGGTAAAGGGGACACCGCCGCTCCACTCCGGCCCAAATGCCTTTACGGCTTCGGCGGAGTCGTTGGTACTCCACAGCAGATTTCTGTTGATGGCATGCTGCTCTTTCAAAAAGTCGAGCACGAACTTCTTCTCGTCCGGCGCATTGATGCTTACCGTGACGATGTCCAGCGCCCGCTTCGCATACTGGCGCACCATCTTCTGTAACTCAGGAAACTCGGTTGTGCAGGGTGCGCACCAGGTAGCCCAGAAATTGATGAGCAGAAGCTTGCCGGCGCCGCGGTTCTGGCGCAGCGCGGTGAGTTGATCGGCCGTGACCATGTCCACGGTTACCGGTTTTTCATTGCCTTCGGCAGTCTCAGCCTTGGCGCCGACTTCTTTGTAGGCCCACTTAGTAGAACAGCCCATCGCGGGCGTGTTCGCAACCAGGACTGGTTTCCCGGCCAGTAACGCGTCGATGGCGTCGCGGGCTTCGTGTTTGGTGACCAGCTCTTCGCGGGGGTTGTTGTCGATTCGGCCTTGATAGCGCAGTATCCGCTGCTGGTCGAAAATGAACGCGTGGGGCGTGGCGGTGGGCCCGTACTTTAGGGCAACCGCCTGTGTGTCGCCGTCGTATAAGTACGGAAAGTTGAAGTGCCGGTAAGCGGCGCGGAGCTTCATCTCCGGGAACGTGTCGCTCAGGTCGGTATGCCCGAGTTCGCTCAAGTGAATAGCTTTCGGATCGTTCCCCATGATCGCCACCACGTCTACGTCCCTATCCTTATAGTCCGACGTGAGGTCCTTAGTGCGGTGCTCGTACATTCCGGCAATCGGACAGTGGTCGCAGGTGAAGACGATGACCAGCACTTTGGCCGGCGCGTAATCCTTGAGACTGTGCATTTTGTCGTCGATGCCGCGCAGATTGAAATCGGGAGCCGGCGAGCCGACTCTGAGAATGGGTGGGACATCGGCGGCGGCGGGAAGATTGTCGTCTTGCGCCCAGCCGGTTTGGCTCGAGAGAAGCGCAACGCCGAGCAATGCGATCGAACACATCGCCCGCGCCGCAAAAATATGAGTTACGTTACTAGACATCGCTATCCTCTTTTTCGTTCCATTTTCTTCACCGCTCCCTCACGGTCGCGGCTCGGAAACACCCTCTATTCAGCCAAGCTCGAAACATCCCAATCCCCATATGGCTGCCGCCGGATTCCTCGCTTCACGGTGTCGGCAAGCCAACACGAGTACGCCGCCCCGAGGGCGAAAATCCACGGCACCGAGTAAAAAGCCAGCCACCAGGCAAGCGATTCGTTGCCGCCCCATCCTTGCCAGAGCGTCAGCGCCGACCGCGTCAGAGCATAAGCGGCAATCCATTGCATCACCATGGCGAGACGCCCGCCCCCCATCTGCATCGACAGGCTGTGCAGCAGCAATCCGACGGCGCCGATGGCGATCAATAATCCCAGGCCAAACACTTGCAGAAACGCAATTTCACCCTGGCCCGAGTGAGAAAGACTGATGTGACTGCTGGAGGCCCAGACTACCAACGCGGCAATGACGGCGATCCCCCGGAAATCCTCCCAGCGCAGACGAAAGCCAACCAGAAGACGGTACACTCCCCACCAGATCGCCAGAGTGCCGGCGAGCACACAAATCAAAGCCAGTAACTGAATACTTTGCGAAATAAAGTAAACCCGTTCCCGCGGCCCGATCGCCTTCCCCAATAGCGGATTCAGCGCCAGGTGGCGAAATATGGATAGAAAGCAATTGCCCCCCAGGGCAAGCCACCCAAGACCCACAGGAGATGTTTTCGGATAGAGCGCCGCGACGCGCCGGCAGGAGTCCAAGCCAATGACGTAGGCCGCCACGCACGAAGCTTCGCCAACAATACCCGGCAGGTCATTCGCGGGTCCGCTTACGCCCCGCGCGAAAAGAAAGAGCGCAATGCCGGCCATCGCGCAAACCGTTACCGCCGTGGGAGTGAGGCCGAGACGCGCCATTAGTTGCCCACCGCCCAAATCAATTCGCCGGCCGCGCGGCCGCAAATCTCCGTGGTGAGAGAGGAAAGCCGCCGCAGAAACACCAGCCACTTTTGCTCGTTCGGCTTGGCGCCGCCTGGAATTTCCGCGTGGGTTTCAGCGGCTCGGATGATTCCAACGGCCGTATTGGAACCGCAGAGCAATGCCAGCACCCATCGCACCCGCCAGAGCCGCTCCTGGACTTGTTGGGGATTGACCACCGCGGCGCCGTCTCGCAGCACCGCCAGGATGCTTTCACGGGACGGCGCGGAAATCGCCCCGGACTCCCCGATCGCTTTTAGAACCTTCCCACACTCGATGCGGAGACGCTGGTCCACTTGCCGGAACTCCGCCAGGCGCGAAGAACAATCCGCGCAGACCGCCAGGTGCGCCTCAACTGCCTGTCGCTCCCTCGGCGCCAGGCCGTTATCCAGATAATCGGTCCACTCGGTGTCTGAGATCCTACAACTCATCGTTTCCGTTCCCTGCTGACGATTCGAAACCGGGCCGCCAGCTTCTGCTTGATGTGGTGCAATTTCCATTTGACGGTGCCCATGGGAAGCTCAAGCGCTTCGGAAATCGCTTGATACTCGAGCTCGTCCATGTAGCGCATCAGGCAGATCTCCCGCTCATCTTCGTTCAGAACCTCGATCCAATCGAACAATTCCGATTCGACCGGCGCCTGAAATTGCGCTGCCGCGAGACCCAACTCCCGTTCCCGGCCATTCTTGCCGGTCAGACTTTCCGTCGGTATGGTCTGTTTTCGCACCTGCTGCAGGAAGGCGTTTCTGGCCACGCGATAAAGCCACCCGGTAATGCATAGATTGTTGCGCACTTCGCTCGACCGCCGGTACAGCGTCAGCAGGACATCTTGCGCCAACTCTTCGGCTGTGAAGGAATCGAGGCCCCGCACGAGGAAATAGCGCGAGAGAGGACGGCAAAGCGATCCGTACACGGGGACAAAAGCCTCCTCGCTCGGACTCCGAAGGAACTCTCCGATAGCGTCGTCTTCCCGGACGTCCCGCAATGGTGCCAGCTATCGCCCCCTCCATCTAGTCTACGTTGTTAAAGATGCGTTGCAGGGGGCGGAATGTTTGCGGGGGGCGAGGTTTTTCTCGCTGGTTTCTCGCCCGGCTCCAAGGTGTGGCGCGGGAAACCGCGTGGGACAGACGATCGTTTTTCGTGGTCTGTCGAGCGGTTGGCCTGGCGAGGGCCCGACAGACCACGGAAAATGATGGTCTGTCCCACCTACGCCTCCCGCAGCGCCCGTTCGAATCCCGGTAGCGACCTTTCCAGGTCTTCGCTCGGGATGGTGAGCGACAGGCGCATGAATCCGCCGCGGCCGAAGCCAGAGCCGGGAACCGCCAGGATGCCTTCTTTTTGCAGGCGGCGGATGAAGGCGACATCGTCGGCGAGGGGCGTGCGCGGGAAACAGTAGAACGAGCCCTGCGGGCGCGGCGCATCGTACCCCATGGCGGTGAGCGCGCCGCAGAGCCGATTGCGCTTGGCCTGGTAGCCGGCCACTTCCACCGTCACGTCCGGCACTTCCGCCACCACCCACTGCCAGATGGCGGGCGCGTTGATGTAGCCCAGAATGCGATTGGTGAAGGTGCAAGCGCCGCGCAGGGCCGCGACCTCGGCGAGCCGCGGCGACAGCGCCAGGTACCCGATGCGTTCGCCTGCCACGGCCATGGCTTTCGACCATGACCACGCCAGCGCCGAGCGCTCGATGACGCGCAGGGTTTCCGGCTGCTCGAGGGAATCGAACACCAGCGGACGGTAGGGTTCGTCGCTGATCGCGATCACCGGGTCGCGCACGATTTCGTTCAATTCGCGCAGCACGGCTTCGGGGTAGATTCGGCCGGTGGGGTTGTTGGGCGAGTTGAGGATGATGGCTTTGGTGCGCGGCGTGATGGCCGCGGCGATTCGTCCCGCGTCCGGCAGGAAGCTATCGTCGGTCTCGACCGGCACCACGCGTCCGGCGTGATTTTCGATATAGAAACGATACTCGGGGAAGTATGGGTTGAGGACGATCACTTCGTCGCCCGGATCGAGAATCGCTTTGAGCAGCGTGTTAATGGCTCCGGCGGCGCCGACCGTCATCAGCACATCGTCCGCGGTGAACCCGAGCCCGGTGCGTTGGGCCAGACGCCGCGCCATGACCTGCCGCACGGCGGGAAATCCGGCGTTGGGCATGTAGCCATGGCTGCGCGGGCGGTTCTCCGCCACCACGCGCCGCAGGGCCGCGATGACGGCTTCCGGCGGTTCCACATCCGGATTGCCAAGCGTGAAATCGAAGACGTTTTCCGCGCCGCGCTCCTGGCGCAGGCGGATTCCTTCTTCGAACATGCGCCGGATCCACGACGCGCGTTCCATCTGGTCTTGAATTGTATTGGCGACGCTCACGCGTGAATCCGAGCCCCGAGCTCCACGTCTTCCACCACGTTGACGCCGGCGGCGCGGAGGCGCCCGATGGCGGCGTCGGGCTGGTCGAAACGGAAAATCAGCACGGCCTTGTCCTCGCGCCCGAAAGTGAACGCATACATGTACTCGATGTTGATGCCGCTCCCTTCGAACAGCTCGAGCAGCCCCGCGAGGCCGCCGGGGCGGTCCGCCACCTCCACCGCCACCACTTCGGCCACGTTCACCAGATACCCGGCTTGTTCGAGGATCTTGCGGCTCTGTTCCCAATCGGACACGATCAGGCGCAGCAAACCGAATTGCTGGGTATCGGCCAGCGTAAGCGTGTGAATGCCAATGCCCGCTTCGGCCAGGACACGCAGGGGCTGGATCATCTGGCCGGGCTTGTTTTCAAGGAACAGGGACAGTTGATGGATCTTCATGCCGCACCTCACTGGTCAAGTTTCTTCGGTCGATCAGGCGCGTGGCCTTGCCCTCGCTGCGCTGAATACTGCGCGGCGCGGCGAGTGTGATTTCCACTTTCAGCCCGAGGGCGTGCTCCACTGCGTAGGCCAGGCGTTGGCGCAGTGCTTCGAGCGAGCCAATTTTGTCGCTGACGAGATCCGGGGTCACTTCCACCTGCACTTCCATCTCATCCAGCCCCTTGTGGCGCGTCAGCAGGATTTGGTAATGCGGCAGCGCGCCTTCGACCGCCAGCAGCGCCGCTTCGATTTGCGAGGGGAAGACGTTCACGCCGCGGATGATGAACATGTCGTCGCTGCGGCGCGCGATGCGGCCCATACGGCGGACGGTGCGCCCGCACGGGCAGGGCTCGGCGGCGAGCGCCGTGATGTCGCGCGTCCGGTAGCGGATCATCGGCATGGCCTGCTTGCTGAGCGTGGTCAGCACCAGCTCGCCCTCTTCGCCATCCGGCATCACGCGGCCGGTCTCGGGGTCGATCACCTCCGGGTAGAAATGATCCTCGAAAATATGCAGGCCGCGGTGATAGGGGCATTCGATGGCGACGCCCGGCCCGATGATTTCCGAGAGGCCGTAAATATCGAACGCCTGGATGCCGCCCTCGATTTCGATGTGGCGCCGCATCGATTCGGTCCACGGCTCGGCGCCGAAGATGCCGACCCGCAGCGGCAGATCGCGCATGCGGACGCCCAGCTCCGCAGCGCGCTCGATGAGGTGAATGAAATAACTCGGCGTGCAGCAGATGGCGGTGACCCGAAAATCTTTCAGCACCATGATCTGGCGATCGGTGTTGCCGCCGGAGACCGGAATCACGGTGGCGCCCAGCGCTTCAGCGCCGTAGTGCGCGCCCAGCCCGCCGGTGAACAAGCCGTAGCCGTATGCGTTCTGCAGCACGTCGCCGTGGTTCAGCCCGCAGGCCGCGAAGGCGCGCACCATCACGCTGGTCCAGACTTCCAGATCCTGCCGCGTATAGGCGACCACGATCGGCTTGCCGGTGGTGCCGCTCGAAGCGTGTATGCGGACCACGTCTTCGATGGGGCTGGCGAAGAGTCCGAACGGGTAGGTGTCGCGCAGATCGGCTTTGGCGGTGAAGGGCAGGTGCTCGATATCGGCGAGAGTATGGAGCCCGCCGGGCGAAAAGTTGCGCTCGTCGAGGCGGCGGCGGAACAGCTCTACGCGATCGTAGGCGCGCCGTACCACGGCCCGCAGCCGCTCCAATTGCAAATGGCGCATCTGCGCGGGCGGTACGTAGTCGGGCGCGCTGGCCGGATGGAAAGCGCCGCCGGGTTCGCTCCGATTCATGGGCGCAACCTCATTGTGGCAACCCCGCCGCCGCTTCGCGGCCCTTCTGAAATGCCGCCAGGTTCATGGCGTGAACTTTCTCCGGCAGGTTGGCGCGAATCGCGGTCAGCCACCGCTCTTCCGGCAAATCGAGAAACGCGCTCAGCGCGCCGATCAGCGCCACGTTCAGGCATTTCTTGCTGCGCAGCGTATGCTCGTCGACCAAGTCCGGCGGGATCAGCGTGCCGCCGGAGCGGAGCTGCCAGAGGTTGTTGGTCACCTCACTGGCGGCCAGCACGACCAGGAAATCGGCCCCGCCGGAAGGCACCATCGGGCTGAAAACTTCCCGGCCGAAACGGACGTCGCTGGTGACCGAACCGCCGCGCTGGCTCATACCGTGGATCTCGCTCTTCTTCACGTCGAGCCCGGAGCGGAAGGCGGCGTCGGCGACAATATCGGACGCTTTCAACGCGCCCTGGCCGCCCAGCCCGGCGATGACCACGTTGGTCACGTCATTCTTCGAGCGCAAGGCATGCCTCCCGTTGGAGAGCCTGTTCGTAGCTCTTGATCTTGGCGGTGGCCAGCAGGCAATCGCGGCGCGCGACGATGACGCGAACCGCGCCCGACGCTAACGCCTCTTGCACCAGCTCTTGGAACTTTGCCGGGTCGACGGTAGGGTCGACCACCACGGGGGCCGCTATTCCAAGCGATTCTATCAGGCGCTCGATGACGACTTTACCGGCGCGGCGATGATCGAGCGAACGGCCCGTGCCGGGATGCTCCTGCATGCCGGTCATGGCGGTTGTGCCATTGTCGAGAATGATGGTCAAGTGGCCGGTCGGGGGCGGATTGTAGACCGCTTCCACCAGGCCCGTGATGCCGCTGTGGAGGAAGGTGCTGTCGCCGATGACGCTTACCACGCGCCGCGCTTCTTCCGGGGGCAGGACCTGGCGCAACCCCAGGCCGACGGTGATTCCGGCGCCCATGCACACGCACGTATCGAGCGCGTTGAACGGCGGCAGCACGCCCAGCGTGTAGCAGCCAATGTCGCCCGCCACGATACAATTGAGATCCCGTAAGGCCGTGAACACGCTGCGATGCGGGCAGCCGGGGCACAATTCGGGCGGCTTGCCTGACGGTAACTTCGCTTCCGGTGCAGAGTCGCCCTTCAAGATGCGGCGCACGCGATCGACGTTCAGCTCGCCGAACCGGAACATGGCCGGCTTGGATTCGACGGCGATGCCCGCGGCGCGCACTGCATCGGCCAGGTACGGATCGCCTTCCTCGACCACTATCGTTGGGCTATGCGCGCGCGCGAACGCCTGGATTGCCGCCAGCGGCAGCGGATGCGTCATGCCGAGCTTCAGCACGGGCGCTTCGGGTTCCGCTTCGCGCACGTGCATGTAGGAGATGCCGGAGGTGACGATGCCGCGCGCGCCGGCGCCCGCGCCCTCAATCACGCGATTCGGACCCTCGGTCTCGTTCCACTGGGCGATGGCTTCGAGCTTCTCGCGCAGCCGCACATGCGATGGCCGCGCGTAGGCGGGAATCATCACGCGATGCGCCACGTTGCGCGCGAAATGCGGGTCGGGCGGCGCGGCGAGTTGCGGCCGCGGCCGCACCACCGTGTACGAATGGCAGATGCGCGTGGTCATGCGCAGCAGCACGGGAATGTGCCAGCGCTCGGAGATTTCTATTGCGAGCAGCGTGAAATCGTAGGCTTCCTGCGAATCGGCCGGCTCCAGCAT
>JBEKYD010000110.1:0-21993 GCA_049511335.1 Bryobacteraceae bacterium
ATGTTTCAGAACCGGATGGCACTAACTACAGGTCGTGCGGAACCCGCGACTGGCTCAAGGTCGGCGTTCCGTCCTGTGCCATTGCACACGCCAGACCTCCCGTGGAAATCGAGGCTAGGCCATTTCAAGAAAGGCCGTGCCGAGTACGACATGTTCCTCGCGAAGCTCGATACGCCCACCGACGCGGCCATTCTGCTGCTCAGTTGGAGCAAAGCGTTGACGAACGCCAAGCTGGTGCCTTCGTTCGGCGGCTACTTCGGCCAGGATGCCGGCCGCCCCGTGTTCGTGTTCTCGAAAGGCGCCTGGATCACCGGCATCGCGGGCCTGCCGCAAAAAGAAGCCGACACCGAAGCGCGGGTGCTGGCCAGCCGGATCGAGTAAGTCGCGGCCCGAGTTCTCGCCTTCGTTTACATCTGTCCCGCCCGCAGTCGCGCAACCGCCCGCTTCAGTTCCGGATCTGGTTTCAGCCGCTCGGCTGTTTCCAAGTGGCGCAAGGCTTCGGGCAAGCGACCGGGAACACCGGAGAGCGCCACTCCCAGGTTGTATTGTGCGTCGGCATCGTCCGGCTTCAATCGAACGGCAGCTTCGAAGTGGGCGATGGATTCGCGCTGGCGCTCGGGGAAGCTCGATAGGGCAGCGCCCAAGTGATTGTGCGCATCGGCATCGTTAGGGTCGATGCGGAAGGCGGCTTCGAATTCGGCGATCGCGCCGGTTGGATTACCCGCTTTGAGCATCGCAATGCCGCGGGCGCGGCGGCCCTCGGCCGAACCGCTGGCTTGGGCCGCGGTAAGGTTGCGGCGCGCTTCGTCGTAACCGGGGTCTAAGCGGAGCGCGGCCTGGAATTCGGCGATGGCTTCCGGCAAACGTCCGGCCTCTGTCAGTGCGCTGCCCAGGTTGTTGTGCGGAATCGGCGCCTCGGGGGCGAGGCGAACCGCGGCTTCGAATTGGGCGATGGCATCGGGCAGGCGTCCCGGCATCTTCGCCAGCGCGCTGCCCAAGTCGGTGTGCGCGGGAGGCGAATCGGGGTCAATGCAAACGGCGGCTTCGAGGTATGGGATAGCTTCCGGCAAGCGCCCTGTCTGGGCCATGAGGTAACTGCCCAGGTTATGGTTGGCCACCGAATTGTCCCCGGTGACTTCGAGCGCGTGGCGGAAGAGCGTCTCGCTGTTGCGCCAGGTCTCCACCTGGTTCCAGGTCAATACGGCGCAAACCAGGCCGGCCGCCAAGCACGCCGAAGCGAGCGCCAGCACCGGCGCCCGCCGTTTCTCCACCACTTCCGCGATGCCCCAGATCAGCATGATGGAGAGACCGGCCATGGGAATGTACATGTAACGGTCGGCGCGCGCCTGTGACGCCTCCGCGCCCTGTGGCAGCGGGCGTCGGCATGAGTGCCGACGCGGCACGCAAGAGTGCGCGCGCCACAGTACCCGCCAGCATTTACAATAGACCTTCGCTCTTTATGAAACGAGTTATCACGGCGCAGGACATTCCGGCGAGCGGGGATCTGCGGATTCCGCCAGGGTCGATCGTCACCGCTTCGGCGCGGGAACTGGCCGGCGTGCGCGGAGTGCGCATCCTGGAAGTGCATGAAGCCGAGCTCAGCCGGTTCACCAAGCCCGACACCACCATCGCCATCGGCGCCGACCACGGCGGGTTTCGGCTCAAAGAGGTGCTCAAGCCGGTGATCGAAAGCCTGGGCCTGACTGTGCACGATGTCGGCGTGTTCGATGAGAAGCCCGCCGATTATCCCGATATCGCCCACAAAGTTGCCCAAACGGTGGTGGAAGGCACGGCCACGCGCGGCGTCATCATCGACGGCGCGGGCATCGGGTCGTGCATGGCGGCGAACAAAGTGCCGGGTATTCGAGCGGCCCTATGTTATGATAGGGCTTCCGCCCGCAATAGCCGCGAACATAATGATTCTAATATACTTACTCTCGGCGGCCGGCTTCTGACCGAAACCCAGGCGGAAGAGGTTTTGCGCACCTGGCTGGGCACGCCGTTCGCTGGCGGACGCCATCAGGCGCGGGTCGACAAAATCATCGCCATCGAGCGTCAATATCTGATTTCCACAAAGGCTCCCCAGTGACACAAACGGAACTGGACCGGCTGGTCGCACAAATCGCGGAAGAGATCCTGGCGCGCGTCCCGGACGGCGCTACCAAGAGCGGACCCACCAAGAAAGGGGAAGGGCTCAACCTGCCGAACGAGGTTTGCCCCGGCTGCGTGCAGCGCTGCGCCCAGACCTGCGCGGCGAATACGCGGCAGATCCTTTCGGCCGGCGCCGCGCGGGTTTCCGCCAGTGAGCGGCTGACCAAAATCGATCCCGCGATTGCCGCCGTCATCGATCACACCATTTTGAAACCCGAAGCCACTCGGGCGGAGGTTCTCAAGGTCTGCCAGGAAGCGCGGCAATACGGTTTCGCCAGCGTGTGCGTGAATCCCTACTGGGTGCCGCTGGTGCGGCAGGAACTCGCCGGCAGCCCGGTCAAAGTGTGTACGGTAGTAGGATTCCCGCTGGGCGCCACTTCCACCGAAGCCAAGGTTGCGGAGACGGCCGCTGCGGTGCGCGACGGCGCACAGGAAATCGACATGGTGATCAACGTGGGCGCGCTTCGCTCCGGCGATCGCCTGGCGGTCGAGCAGGACATCCGGGAAGTCGTCGAGGTGTCGCACCGGGCGGGCGCGATCGTAAAGGTGATTCTCGAGACCGCCCTGCTGGACGACCGGCAAAAAGTGGTGGCCTCCACGCTTGCCAAACTGGCCAGCGCGGACTTCGTGAAGACTTCCACCGGCTTCAGCAAGACGGGCGCCACGGCGCACGACGTGGCGCTGATGCGAAGCGTGGTGGGGCCCTCCATCGGAGTGAAGGCGGCCGGCGGTATTCGCACGCTGGCGGACCTGGAAGCCATGACCGCCGCCGGCGCCACGCGGATCGGCGCCAGCGCCAGCGTCAAGATTGTCGAGGCCACCGCTGCCTGATCCGCCGAACCCGAAAGCGCCGGAACGGACCGCGCCAACCGTCCGGCGGGGCCCGGTGCGCTTTCGCGAACGCAGCGAGCTGCTGGATTTCTTGCTGGAAGTTTCGGCGGTCATTTCGCAAACCCTCAAGCTCGATCAACTCCTGGCCAACGTGGCGGAAATCGTCAAGACGGTGCTGCCGTACGATTTGTTCGCCATCCTGCTCTACCACGAAAAACGGCGGGATCTGCACATCCGCTACGCCGTGGGGCATCGCGAAGAGGTGGTGCGAAACTTGGCCATCGCTTTGGGTGAAGGAATTACCGGCGCGGCGGCCGCGCGGCGCGAGCCGCTGCTGGTGGGCGACGTGCGCAACGACCCGCGCTACCTGAACGCCATGGATGCGGTGCGGACCGAGTTGGCCGTGCCAATGACGGTTCGCAACAAGCTGGTGGGCGTCATCGATCTCGAATCCACGCGCGTCAACGCCTATTCGGAATACGACCGCGCGCTGCTGCGGCTGATCGCGGCGCGGGTGGCCGTGGCCATCGACAACGCGCGGCTGTACCACCGGGTGGAGCAGCAGAACCGCACCCTGCGCACTCTGGCCGACATCTCGCGGGAGTTTTCCTCCATCCTGGACCTGAACGAACTGCTCGGCACGATCGCCAAAACCGTGCGCGAGCTGATCGACTACGACGCTTTCAGCATTCTGGCCGTGGATCATGACGCCAAAGTGCTGCGGCACCTGTTCAGCCTTCGCTACGACCAGCGGGTGGATATCGATAACGTCCCGTTCGGCAAGGGCATCACCGGCGCGGCGGCCGAATCGCGCCACGTGGTCCGCGTCGACGACACGGACAAAGATCCGCGCTACATTTCTTCGCACCCGGATATTCGGTCGGAGGTGGCCGTGCCGCTCGAAGTGCAGGACCGCGTGGTGGGCGTGATGGACCTCGAAAGCGAGCGGGTAGGCTATTTCACCGAGGATCGCGTCAGAGCGCTGGCCCTGCTCGGGCCGCAGGTGGCCGCGAGCCTGGAGAATGCCCGTCTCTATCAGCAACTGGCCACGCGCGAGCGGGCCATGGAGGACGATCTGAAGGCGGCCCGCGAGCTGCAGCTCGTGCTGCTGCCCAATGCGTCACCCGAAATCGAAGGTCTGGAGGCCGCGGTGCGATTGCGGCCGGCGCGCGAAATCTCGGGCGATATCTACGACGTGTTTGAGCGCCGGGATGGGCAGACGGTGATCGCCTTTGGCGACGTCAGCGGCAAAGGCGCAGCGGCGGCATTGTACGGCGGCCTGGCGATCGGCCTGCTGCGCAGCATGGCGCCGCGGCGCCGCGACCCGGCCGAATTGCTGAAGGCGCTCAACGACGCGCTGACGGAACGCAAGGTGGAAGCGCGCTACGTCACGCTGTGCGTCATCCTGTGGGAACCGGCCACGCGGCGGCTGGTGATGGCGAACGCCGGCGCCCTGCCGCCCATGATCGCGCGCGGAGGCGAAGTGTTGAACATCCGCGTGGAGGGCGTGCCGCTCGGCTTGCTCGAGGCGCGCGACTACGAAAACGTGACCGTACAAACCGAGCCGGGCGACATGATCGTGCTTTATTCCGACGGCATCACCGACCATATGGGCCCCGGCGGCCGCGAATACGGGAAAGGCCGGCTGGCGCATTTGGTGCGCACCCACTCCAGCCGCAGCGCCGAAGACCTGATAGACGCAATTCTCGCCGACCTGGATAAAATCTCGACTAAGCCCTTCGACGATCAGACGCTGTTCGTGATGAAGGTGAAGTAGGGAGTTGTCAGTTGTCAGTTTTCAGTTGTCAGAGCTCCGCGGCTAGCGGAACAGGTTCTTCAGCACGAACAGGGCATTTGCCGGGCGTTCGGCGATGCGGCGCATGTAGTAGGGGTACCAGGCTTGGCCGAAGGGGACGTAGAGGCGGAGGCGGAAACCGTCGGCGACGAGTTGGCGCTGCAGATCGCGGCGGATGCCATAGAGCATCTGGAATTCGAACGCATCGCGGGAGAGGTTGCGCTCGGCCGCGTAGGCGCGGGTTGCGGCGATGATTTTCTCGTCGTGGGTGGCGATGGCGGGGTAGGCGCCGCGATCGAGGAGCAGCTTCATCAGCTCGATGAAATTCTTGTCCGCATCGGCTTTGCGCGCAAAGGCTACCGACGGCGATTCCAGGTAAGCGCCCTTAACCAGGCGGACGCGAATGCCGCGCTCATTGAGCGCTTCCACATCCTTGCGCGACCGGTATAGATAGGACTGAATGACGGCACCCACGGCATGGTAGCGGGCATCGAGATCCATGACCAGGCGGAGAGTGCGGTCTACGTATTCGCTCGATTCCATGTCGACGCGCACAAACAAACCGTAAGCGGCGGCGCTGGCGGCCAGCCGATCAACGTTGCGGCGGCATTCTTCGGCTGAAAGATCGAGGCCGAACTGGGTGAGCTTCAAGGAAACGTTGCCTTCCACGCCGCTCTCATGAAGAGCGGTGAGGGTGGCCTGGTAGACGTCGCACGCACGAGCGGCTTCTTCGAGTGAAGTGACGCTTTCGCCCAAACAATCGATGGTGACGGAAATCTTTTCCTGGTTCAGGCGCCGGCTTACCGCGATCGCTTGCTCCAGGGTCTCGCCGGCCACGAACCGCTTCGCCAGACGCCCGGCCAACGAGGAGGTTTCCATCCAATTCCGCAGTCCCCGGCGGCGCGACAGGAACAAAAAGAAGCTGCGCACGAACTCCAGCCTAACATCGGGTGAGCGATTCAGAACAAAACCGGGTGTTCGGAACTCTGCTAGAGTGCGAATTTGGAGATCCGAGAGCCGCTCGATATCAAACCCGGCGAAGTGCGCTGTCCACGGTGCTTCAGCCGCGACGTGACGCCCTCAAGGCCCCGCGGCCTCGTAGATCCCATCATGCGGTGGTTCCAACGCGTGCCGCGGCATTGCCGGTTTTGCGGCAAACGCTTTTATGCCATGGGAAAAACTGCCGTTCTTCCGCCGCGATAAGGACGTGGCGCAGTCTTTCAGGCTGCCGGGTCGAGACTTGGAACCCCGGATGTCGTGGGACGTGCATGGTTGGCCGAGCCGTCAGAGGTGGAACAGACCGCAAGTTTTTCGCGGTCTGTCAGCGCTCGCCAGGCCAGCCGCTCGACAGACGACAAAAAACGAATCGTCTGTCCCACCTGGTTCCCCGTCCGGTGGGTCGGCACATAAAAAAGGCCGGGCAACCTCGCCCGGCCCCGCGTCAGTGCGTAAACCCGAAACAAATAGCCTAAAGCATTGACGCGCAAAACACCAGCGTCATCGAAGCCCTGGTTTTCGCCATTCCCGGCCACACGAGATTTAGGGAACGCGCACCACCGCGTATTGGGTCAGGGTCAGAGTATCCGCGGCCTGGGCCACATTGCCCAGGAACTGGATCGTTAACCCATTGGCATAGGCGTCCGGCGCGGTGCCCACTCCCGTCGCAAAGGGCACGGCCGATCCCCACGCCTGCCAACTGGTTTGCGCGCCGGTTGCGAGCAAGCCTGCCTCCGCGCGCCCGGTCACGAGCGTAGCGCTTGCGCCAGCGGCGATCTGGGCGATAGTGGTGGCGCCCCATTGAAGCGTCATGGTGCTGGTTCCCGCGTTGCCGCGGTGCGCCAGATCGAAGTGGATCTCCACCCGGTCCCCGGGGTTCAGAGTGCCGGCGGCTACGCTGCACGTGCCGAGCACGGTGGAGGCAGTTCCACCTGTCCCAACTCCGGTTCCGCTGCACAAAACCTGCGTTCCGGCGGGGGCTAGCGCGGCGCTCTCCGAAATTTCCAGCGCGGCCGCTGTGCGATAGCTGGCCAATAAGCTGTCGCCGGGTTGCGGGGTGGCCGCGGAAACGAATTGAATGCCGCTGCCCGAAAGGGTATAATCCGTCCCCGCTTCGAGCAACAGCCCGTTGCGGTACAAGTAGAGGCTAGAGGCCGGCGACGGCGCATTCGCCAGCGTGAAGCTCGTATTGACTCCGTCCATGGTACCGGTCGGCAGTTCGCCATCCACAAAATTAGGCGACGATCCCCCGCCTCCGCACGATCCCGACGATCCGTCGACGCGCAGGCAATCGCTGGCGTTCCCGGTCGCGGTCTCCATGAGTCCGCCGCTGTCCACCACCACCGCGCCCGAAGGAACGAACCCGGGGCCCATGGTGGCGCGCGCAGCCAGATCGCTGACCAGGCCCGTAACCGAGGATTCCGCGATGCTGCCCGTGGTGTCGGTGAGAATATCGGTGGAAGCCGAGCGCACCGAGGCCACCGTCAGCGATTGCGCGGCTGACGGCACATTCCAAACCTCCTGGTATTGAGCAGAGCCGGAAGAGTAATAAGTCACGATGTATTCCGCCACGGGCGTGGCCCCGGTGGAAGGCGTCAATTGCACGTACAGATTTCCGTTGACGATTGGATAGGTTTTGGTGTTGCTTAGAATGGGCGTCCGGTCGCCGGTTTGAAAGCTGGCCCAGCTTATGGTCAGAATGCCATTGAAGCGCGAGCCATCGGCGTTGTACAGCACATCCTGGATAGTGGTGAGGGTCGGCGCGGCGAACGCGCTGGCCAACGCCAGCAAAACGACGATCGGGAAACGGCGAAACATGAATCCTCCGAAACAGAAAAACCGCGGCACGAACGGCCGCGGTAGAGGCTGGAACTTTCCAACCGCCTTCAGTCTAACCATGCGACATGGCGGTAAACCGTCCTCTTGGACTCCTCCTCGCCGCTAAGTGCAGGAAAAATAGGGTGCTTGCGCGTCTCAACTTTTTTCGAAAGTTTTGTGACCGGGTTTGTAAACCGCCCCAACCTGCCCGCCGTCACACAATCTCAGCCGGCTCTGTCAGGGCGAATTGACACGCAATTTGAGCAGGCTGTGTTATATTCAACGGGAATTGACCGTCAGAGTGCGGAATGACACCAGAAACACGGTTCTGGGGGAGCGTATCGGTGTGGCCAGCGACAGCGCGGCGCGCCGTACCGGTCTCCTCAAGCACCGGCGCCTGGAGCAGGGCGAGGGCCTGTGGATCGTCCCTTGCCAATCGGTCCACACTTTTTTTATGAAGTTCGCTATCGATCTGGTTTATCTCGATCGCCGCAAGAGGGTTCGCAAAGTCCGGCACGCCGTTCCGGCTTGGCGCATTTCAGGCTGTCTGATGGCTCATTCGGTACTGGAACTTCCGGCCGGGGCCGTAATGGCCACGCGGACCGAAGCCGGCGATCAACTGGCGGTGGAAAGGCTTTCATGAGACGCGGGGTGGGACAGACGATCGCCTTTCGCCGTCTGCCGGATGCCTGCGCCTTAGCGAGGCATGACAGGCCACGGAGAGCGATGGCCGGTCCCGCCTCGATCGTCATCTTGGCGTTGGCCGCATCCTCGTGCACTACGCGGCACGTCGTCTCTCAAACTCCGGCGGCGCCGGTCGCGGCGCGGCAGACCGTATTCGAACGCCAGATCAGCAATGCGCGCGATGCCGGCGATGGCGATCTGGAACTGCGCACCCTGCGCGAGCAGGTCGCGGCGGAGCCGGACAACATTCCGGCGCGCCTGGACTTGGCCCGCGCCTACGTCACCCGCGGCTATCCGGACGTAGCGCTCGAAATCGCGCGCCTGGCCGCCGCCAGATTCCCGGATTCCGGCGCGGTAGAACTGGCGCTGGTTCGTTATCTGCACGACTTGCATCAACCTCGCGAGGCGATCGCGAGCATGGAGGGTTTCCTCCGGGCCCATCCGCAAACGGCGCCCGCGTACTTTTCGTGGCTCGGCATTCTGCACGATGAAGGTCACGAATACCCGCTCGGCGAGCCCGATCACCGCAGGGCGGTAGAACTGGCCCCCGCCGACGATTCCCTGCACAACAATCTTGGCTATAACTTGTTGATGCAGAAACGTGAAGCTGAAGCGGCCCAGGAATTCCGCGCGGCCCTAAAACTCAATCCGTCCTCGCGTGTGGCGCGCGATAACCTGGCTCTGGCCCTGGCGGCCCAAAGCCAGAACGCCGAAGCCGTGGCCGCCTGGCAAACTGCCTCCGACCCCGCCACGGCCCATTCCAATTTGGCCGCCGTTCTGATCGAAAAAGGGAACTACCCCGAGGCTCGCAAGGAATTAAGTTTGGCCTTGGGTTATAACGCCGCGCATCCTGCCGCGCTCAAGAACCTGGAATTGGTGTCTCGTCTGGATGGCAAACCCGCTACGGTTCCCTCCAAGTCTCAGGAAACATTCTGGGAACGGTTGCGAAACGGCTTCATCAGGTTGTGGTAAAGTCTCGATTTCAAGGGAACGAAAATCGAGCCGATTAAGAGAGGAATTCATGAAAGAAGCGCTCTTACAATTCATCGGAGACGAGCAGGGTCAGGACCTGGTGGAATACGCCCTGATTGTGGCCGCGATCGGCTTGGCCCTGATCACCACCGTCAACCAGCTTTCCCAGGGTATCGTCAGCTTGTACCAGAGCATGACGGGCGACCTGGCCAGCATCGGGACTACGCAGTAGGCTGCGAACCTCGAGGAGCGGCCGGTGATGGTATCGGTAGAATCAGGCCGGACGACTTCCCGGGTCATGGCAGGCACGCGCCGCGGCACGGCGCTGTTCGTGCCAGATTTGGCGCTCCTGGTGGCAGGCGTCACCCTGTTCTACTGCTTGTTCCTGTTTCAAGGCTACCGCAAGCTGTTCCGCGATTCCGACAGCGGCTGGCACATTCGTAATGGGGAAACGATTCTGTCCACGCACGCATTTCCAACCAGGGACATTTATTCTTTCAGCCAGGCGGGCCAGCCTTGGTTTGCGTGGGAGTGGCTGGCCGACGTTGTCACCGGTGAGGCGGATCGCGTGGGCGGCTTGACTGGCGTCGCTTTTTTTTACGCCGTGGCGATCGCCGCCGGGGTTTGGGTATGGTTTCAACTGCATTGGATGGTTGGCGGTAATTTTCTGATTGCCGCCATGATGTCGCCTCTGGTCGTCACCACCACCAGCTTGCATTGGTTGGCCCGCCCGCATGTGTTGGGCTGGCTGTGTCTGGTGGTTTGGGTGCTGTGGATGGAGCGGCTGGGACGCGCTCCTGCCGAAGACGCCGGCTTGGGACTGCGCCGGGCTCTCGGTATCGCGCTGTTTTGTGCCTTGTGGGCCAACCTCCACGCCAGCTTCTTTTTGGCTCCCGCGACTGCTTCGATCTACGCATTGAGTGCGGCCCTTCGCCCGCTCATCTGGAGCGCGGATTTCCCCCGCAAGCAGGCGCGGCGCTATCTTGAGACCGCGCTGATTGCCGCCGCCGCCCCGCTCGCCAATCCGTATGGCTGGCGCCTCTATGGCCACGTGTTCGCTTATCTCACCGACAGGGAACTGCTCAACCGCGTGGGCGAATTTCAGAGCTTCAATTTCCACTCCGAGGGCGCCGGCCAAATCGCCGCGGCCTTGCTGATTGGCATCTCGGGCGGCGCGCTCGCGCTCGCCCATCGCCGTCTGGAGCACTTCATCCTGGCGATTCTTTTCGCCGCCACGGCGTTCGGCGCGGCGCGCGCTCTGCCGCTGTTTGCCCTGGTCGTGCTGCCGCTGGCGAATGGAGCGATTACCGCATCGCTCGCCGGCGCCCGAGATCTGGCGCCGAGCCTGCGCCGGGCGCTCGATGGCTTCCTCGATTATTCGGCTCGCCTGGCCTCTATCGATCGGCGCTGTGGCGGGTGGGCTGCGGTTCCGTTCATCCTGGCCGCCTGTTTCGCCTTGCTCGAAACTCCCGCCATTCGCGCCGCCACCGGCTTTTCTCCGAGCGAGTTTCCCGTCGCCGCCTACTCGCACCTGCCCCCCGGCGGGCGGCTCTACGCGCCGGATAAGTTCGGCGGCTATCTCATCTGGTGCTCGGGGGGCGCCCGCAAAGTCTTCTTCGACGGCCGCAGCGATTTCTACGGCGCCAGCTTCCTGGCCGAATACGCCCGCATGGCACAGGCGCGTCCCGGATGGCGCCACGATTGGGATGCCTGGGGCTTTACCAGCGCGCTCGTGCCGGCCGATTCGCCCCTCATCGAAGCGCTGGAACAATCCGGCTGGCGGCTTCTCTATTCCGATTCCACCGCCGCCATTCTAGAAGCGGGGCAGCACCCCTCCGCCCGTGGAGCGGCTGGCCCCGGAGACCAGGTGGGACAGATGATCGCTGTTTGTCGTCTGTCACCCGGCCGTCACCTGGGAAGGCATGACAGACGACAAAAAACGATCGTCTGTCCCACCCCTGACCCGAGCAATCCGGCTCAACTCTCGGCGCAGCAGCCACCCGGACCTGCGCCACAGCCGCTTTACGTGAGAAACCCATGGATCGCAACAAAAAAATCTTGATCTTCGCCGGAGCGTGGGTCTCGGCGGCCTTGCTGGTGTGGTTCGTCTATGCCAACACGGTAGCCCCCAAGGCCGAAAAACAGGCCCCCGTGGTGATCGCCGCGCGGGACCTGCCCGCCGGCACCCAGCTTAATACGCTGAACGTGCGCACGGTGAATTATCCCGTCCACGCTTTGCCCAAGGGTTCGGCGGCCATCGCCAAGGACGTGCTCGGCCGGGTGGTGCTCTATCCCGTCAGCGCCGGCGAACCCCTGCTCATCGCCAAGCTGTCCGCCAAGACTTCTCCCGAAGGCGTCTCCTCTACCATTCGCGACGGCTTTCGCGCCGTTTCCGTACCGGTCACCGATGCCAGCGGGGTGGCCGGCCTGATCATGCCGCAATCGCACGTGGACGTTCTCTTCACCCGCGCAGGCAGCATGGAGGAAGCTTCCACCTCCACCATCCTGCAAAACGTCGAGGTGCTTTCCATCGGCCGTTCCGCGCCTTCTTCGCAGCCGGCCGATCCCCGCGCCCCCAGGTCCCCTGTGGTGACTCTGCTCCTCTCCCCAGCCGACGCGGAAAAACTTGAATTGGCCAAGAACGAAGGCAAGGTCAGTCTCTCTCTCCGCAATCCGCTCGATCTTTCGCAGTCTGCCTCCGGCGGCCCGCTTACGGCCGATTCGCTCGACCCCACCTACGCCGACCGCATTGCCAAAGCCCGCCGCGCCCGCAACCCGCGCGAACTTCCGGATCCCAAAGTGTGGGAACAACTGGCCAAGAAGGAGCCGAAAAAGGAGGAGAAGCCCGGCGTGCTGGTGGATGTCTACCACGGCGATAAGCACGTTCAGGAACTGGTCCGATGAAGATTCTCCGCAGCCCTGTTTTTCTTCTGCCGATTCTGTGGGCGTCTCACCCCGCCGCGGCCGATGTGACGCGCGGGCGCGACGTGGTCCTGGTTGAAGGCCGCGGGGAGCTGCTCGAATTCAGCCGCGATATCCAGCGGGTGCTGGTCTCGGAGCCCAAAATCGCCGATGCCGTGGTGGTTTCCCTGCACGAGGTCATGATCAATGCCAAGTCTCCGGGCTTGGCCACCGTGGTGGTTTGGGAGACCGGCGCCGCACCCACGCGCTTCGAAGTCACGGTGACTCACGACAACACGGATTGGGATTCCTTCTCCAAAAAGCTTCAGGAGAGCTCCGGCGTGGATGGCGACGCGATCCATATTTCCGGAACCGGCGAAACCATCGTGCTCACCGGCAACGTAAAGACCGCCGACGAGTCCAAACAGCTCGCCAGCCTGGCCCAAACCCGCGCCAAGACCGTCATCAATCTGCTCAAAGCGCCGCCTCCTCCCGAGCCCCGTTCCATCTTGCTGCAAGTCAAAATCGCCGACGTCAATCGCGTGGCACTGACGCAGATCGGATTCAACCTGTTCAGCACCAATCCCAAATTCATGGGCGAAACCTCCACCGAGCAGTTCTCCTCGCCGCGCTTCAGCCCGCTCACCACCACGGGCGGCCAGACCGGCAGCTCCAGCGTCAATTTCTCCGATCTTCTGAACCTGTTCGCCTTTCGGCCCGACCTCAACATCGGCGCCACCATCGAGGCCCTCCAGCAGCGCAATTTGCTGCAGATTCTGGCCGAGCCCAACCTGATTTGCCTGGAAGGCAAAGACGCCAGTTTCCTCGCCGGCGGCTCGTTTCCTTTCCCCACCATCGTCACTACGTCCACCGGAGGCGCCATCGCCCCGGTCGTCACGGTGCAGTTCAAACCCTTCGGCGTAAAGCTCGATTTCACTCCGACCGTAACCCCTAACGGCTCCATCGACTTGAAAATCGCGCCCGAGTACAGTTCGCTCGATTACACCGACGCCGTAACCCTGGAGGGCTTCACCATCCCCGCTCTGGCGCAGCGCCGCGCTGAGACCGAAGTCATTCTCAAGGATGGCGAGAGCTTTGCCATCGCCGGCCTGATTAACAATCAAATCGTCGAAACTATCGATAAGGTGCCCGGCTTGGGCAATATTCCGATTTTGGGCAAGCTGTTCCAAAGCCGCAGCACAAACAAATCCGACGACGAGTTGCTGGTGGTTGTCACCCCGCACTTCGTTCGCCCCCTTAGCCCAGAGCAGAAAGCTAAGCTGCCGGACATGCCCGAGGGCTTTCTCCCAACGGTTGTCCAAGAGCAGTCTAAACATCCCAAGAAGGGGCAGAAACCCGCGCCGCCCGACGCCGACGCCAAACCCGAGCTGGTAGGTCCCAGTGGCCAACAGATTCCCAAACAGCAATAGCCACTCTTGCCCATACCGTGGGGCAGACCATCGTTTCTTGTGGTCTGCCCTGCAACGGTTTTCGGTGGCAGACGACACAAAACGATGGTCTGCCCCACGGACGCGCGGCTCCGTCTCCCTGCAGATGCTGGTCATCCTCGTGCCGGTCATCTTCGGGATGATGGGCTTCGCGCTCGATCTCGGCCAGCTCTACCTGATTCGCGGCGAGCTCAACCAGGCGGCCATCACCATGGCTCTAGCCGCCGCCGCCCAGCTCAACGGCACCGCATCCGCCTACACCAATGCCGTCAATGTGCTTCCCGCGCCGGCCGGCGCCGGCCCCGCTTTCACCTATAATTTCGGCGAAACCACTCTCGGCTCGACCGGCGGCTTCCTCAACAGCACGGTGAACCCTCCCGCCTGTTTTGCCGATGCCGCCGACGCCACTTCTTCCACCGGCATTCAGGCCGATTGCTCCACCGCGCAGTTCCTCCAGGTGGGTATCACCGCCGATGCCCCGCTGCTGTTCTGGAGCCTGCTGCCCGGCGGCCAGTCGCGCAAAACCACCGTCGCCACCCAGGCCGTTGCCGGCGTCAGCGCGCCGCTATGCACCGCTTGCAATATCGTTCCGTTCGGCGTCTCTGCCATCTCGATCACCGACACCGTCAATTTCGGTTTCGACCCCACCTTTTCCACTGTGTACACGCTGTCCTATGCCTGCGCGTCGCCGCCGGCCGTCCCGCCGCTCACCGGTACCGGCTCCGCGGTCACCTACGAGATTCTCAACCGCTACGACACCGCCAACGCAATGCTATCCGAAACCGACCAGTTATACGTGAGCGCCGCCGCGGGCGTCCAGGCCACCCAGGACCCCACCGTTAATGCCTGCACCGCCAACGCCTCCACGCCGCTGGCCTGCTTCAATGTGGGCGATTGCGAGCAGGTCTGGGCCAGCGCCGCGCCCGCACGTTGTGGGTCGGTGCAACCCTCCGTTACCGCGGCCCTATGCGGCCTGTATGCGCGCGTGGATAACTCCCAAACGCCCGCCGCCTGCGCCACCGCGGTGAGCGATTTCGGCACGCTCTCGGCCGCCTACACGCCCGATACCAACAACCTGGAAGCTTCCACGGATCCCTATTCCGCATACGCCGGCAACGGCCGCCGCATCATCACCGTGCCCATTGTCGCCACCATCGATGGCGTGATCACCATCCTCGGCTTCCGCCAGTTCCTGATCGAGCTCTTGAGCACCGGCACGTTCTTCGATCCCACCGATTCCTACGGCCGCTTCCCGGCTCTCTACATCGGCAACCCGGCGCCCTTGCAATCCGGCTGGTTCGACGGCCGCTATGCCTCGGCCTGCTCCAGTTACCTCACCAGCGGTCCGGGAAAGGTGGTGCTGGTCCAATGATTCGCTCCCGCCGCCGCGGCAATGCCATCGTCGAATTCGCGCTGCTGATGCCGGTGCTCCTGCTCCTCACCGTCGGCACGATTCAATTCGGCAAGTTTATCTACCTCTATTACGTCATCAAGAAAATCGAGTTCGCCGCCGCGCGCTACCTCTCCATTCAGCAGGCCATCGATTTCTGCAATTCCCCCGACGCGCTCACCGAAGCGGCATTCAATTACGGCGTCACCGACAGCTACACCGGCGCCCTGATCGTCGCCAACCTCACCGCCGACCAATTCCAGGTCAACACCTTCTGCGTCGATCCCATCACCGGCGCCGCCGGCGCCTGCGATGCCAGCGGCTGCGGCGGCCTCACCGGAGCCCAGCGCCCCGACTACATCCAGATCGTCATTCCGAACGGTTACCAGGTGCAGATCCGCCTGCCCTATATCACCCTGCCGGCTTTCAACGTCTATCCGACGGTCACCGTGCCGTTTAACGGGAGCGCGCTATGAGGGGCCTGTCCATCGCCATTTGTAGGGCGGACCCCCCGGTCCGCGCGGGACGCCCTCGTCCCGCTTTTCTCCCCGAGAGCCGAGTCCTCGCGCCCGCCGATGTGCGACCAGGGGGTCGCACGCGGACCGGGGGGTCCGCCCTACAGCGCGGTCAAGCCCTCATGGAATTCGCCCTCCTCTTCGGCGGCGTCCTCCTCCCGATGCTCTTCATGGTGGTCTTCATCGCCCGTGGCTTGTGGGTCTGGCACAGCGTCGCCGATTTCACCCGTTACGGCGCGCGCTACGCCGCCACTCACTGCTGGGAGCCCGATGGCTCCGCCAGCAACGTCATCGCGTTCATGCAGGCCAACGTCCCTCCCATGGTGGACATGAATCAGTTTCAGAACGGCCAGGCTCTCGTGACCGTGCAGTATTTCTCCGAAAACCCCGACGGCACCACCACCCTGTTCGATGGCAGCTCCTGCGCCGGCGGTATCTGCGTGCCTGACACCGTCAGCGTCAGCGTCTCCAACTACAATTTCATTGGCCTGTCGCCTTACTTTTCGCTGCCTACAGTGCCTATTCCGGATTTCACCACCAACGAGCCCATGGAAAGCGCCGGCTACCAGGACGCTTCCGGAGTATGCGTGCCATGAAAAAGGACTCCATCCATGCCTAACCTCTCGCTTCTGGTCGCTTCCTCCGACGAACCCTTCCGCCAGATGGTGCGCGACGCCATGCTCAACCTGCCCAACGCCAGGATCGGCGCCGAATACCAGGAGGTCTCCGCCAACCTCCATATCCGCGTCCTGCAGGACCTCGAGCGCGCTCCCGGCGCCGGCCTCATGGTCGATCTTTCGGCCGATCCCGAAACCGCCATCAAGGCCATCGAGCGCGTCAAACAGGCCGCGCCCGACCTGTTCGTGATCGCCTCCAATTTCCACGCCGATTCCGATACCGTGATCGCCTGCATGCGCGCCGGCGCCAACGAGTTTCTCCTCCAGCCCTTGAAACGCACCGAATTTCGCGACGCCATGGCCCGGCTCGAGCGCGCTCCCCGCCAGGCCACCGGCGGCGAAAGCAAGCTCGGCAAGATCTACACCTTCATCGGTTCCAAGGGCGGCGTCGGGGCCACTACTCTCGCCGTCAACTTCGTCTCCGTCCTGGCGCAAAGAAAACTCTCCACCGGCCTCATCGACCTCGACTGGACGGGTAACGACACCGCCATGCAGCTCGGCGCTTCCCCCCAGTACACCCTCATGGAAGTTGCCGAAAATCTCGACCGCATGGATCAGGCCCTGTTCGAAGGCTTCGTGACCCGCGATCCCCTCGGCTTTTTCATGGTTGGCCCGCCCGATGCTCTCGATCAGCAGGGCCAGTTCAGCGATCATCAATTCCGCGAGTTCGCCACCTTCCTGGTGGAGAAATACGAAGCCGTGGTCATCGATGGCGGCCGCTGGGTGACCGACCCGGTCGTCCTCGCCGCCGCTCAAGTCTCCACCGCGACCTTCCTCGTCATCGATCAGGAGTTCCCTTCCCTGCGCAACGCCCAGCGCTATATCGGTTTCCTCATGCGCATGGGCTTCAACCAGGACCAGGTCCGCGTGGTAGTCAATCGCTACACCAAGAAAATCAACCCCAACATCGCTTCGCTCGAGCAGATCCAACAAACTCTCAATCAGCAGGTGTTCTACGGCATTCCGCCATCGCCCGCCGTGATCGCCTCCATCAATAAAGCGCGCCCCTTCGTTGCCAATCGCGAACAGGCCGGCGACCTGGACCGCATCTTCCGCGCGTTCGTCGACAAATCCACCGGCGGCAGGAAAGGAGCGGCCGTCGCCACCACCCCCGCCGCCTGAAATCCTATGACCGCTAAAAAAATAGAGCCACGGATGAACACAGATAAACACGGATTAAGAAAAAGGTCTTATCCGTGTTCATCTGTGTTTGTCTGTGGCTCCATTGTCTTCATCTGTGGCTCGAATTTCCCCCTCCCCGGAGCTTCCCTTGTCTAGCCGCCCCCTCAGCCGACCGGTCTCCGGCGCCGACCGCTGGTTCGAGATGAAGAGCCAGGTTCACGCCAAGCTCCTCAACTCCCTCACCGTCGAACAGCTCCGCGATCTCAACAAAGATAGCATCCGCGTCCAGATCGCCGCCGTGGTGGAGAAGCTGATCATCGACGAATCCCTGCCCCTGACCCTCACCGAACGCGAAAAGCTCATCGAAGAGATCCTCGACGAAGTCTTCGGTCTCGGCCCGCTGGAAGGGCTGCTGAAAGATCCTCTCATCAGCGACATCATGGTCAACGGCTACGACAACGTCTACATCGAGCGCGCCGGCCGCGTCGTCGAAACCAACGTCCGCTTCAAGGACCAGGCTCACCTACGCATGATCATCGAGCGTATCGTCGGCAACGTCGGCCGCCGCATCGACGATTCCTCGCCCATCGTCGACGCCCGCCTCAACGACGGCTCGCGCGTCTGCGCCGTCATCCCGCCGCTCTCTTTGATCGGCCCGGTGCTGTCCATCCGCCGCTACGGCAAAAAGGTGCTCACCACCGAGGAACTCCTCAAGAACGAAACCTTCACCACCGGCATGCTCGACTTCCTCAGCGGCTGCGTCGAGGCTCGCCTCAACATCGTGATCTCCGGCGGCTCCGGCTCCGGTAAGACCACCATGCTCAATACGCTCTCCCGCTTCATCCCCGAGGAGGAACGCATCGTCACCATCGAAGACACCGCCGAGCTCAACCTGCAGCAAAACCACGTCGTCCGGCTCGAAACCCGCCCGCCCAACATCGAAGGCGCCGGCGCCATCACCCAGCGCGACCTCGTCATCAACACCCTCCGTATGCGCCCCGACCGCATCATCGTGGGCGAATCCCGCGGTCCCGAAGCGCTCGACATGCTCCAGGCCATGAACACCGGCCACGACGGCTCCATGACCACCGTCCACGCCAATACCGCCCGCGACGCCTTCTCGCGCCTGGAAACCATGGTCATGATGGCCAGCCAGCACGTTCCCGACAAGGTGATCCGGCAGCAGCTTGCCAGCGCCATCAACATCGTGCTTCAGACCGCCCGCTTGAGCGACGGTTCCCGCAAAGTCATTGCCATCGGCGAGGTGAGCGGCATCGTGCACGACCAGGTCGAGATGCTCGATATCTTCGAGTTTGAACGCTTCGGCATCGGCCCGCGCGGCAAGGTGGTCGGCCGTTTCCGCGGCTGCGGCGTCCGCCCTCAGTGCCTGGAGCGCCTCAGGGCCTACGGCGTGCATCTCTCCCCAGCCATCTTCGACGAGGTGCACGAGGTGAAGGAGAAGTAAATGCGCTTCTTCGTGGTCGCCTTCCTGATCTTCTCCGTCGCCATGTTCGGCGCCGCCTACTATGTCTGGTCGGTGCCCGAACAGGAAGCCGCCCGCGATCTCCATCACCGCCTGCGCGGTCTCCGCGCCAGCGCCAGCGGCCGGAGCCGCTCCGCCCCTGAGCTCCTCCGCCGCGAACAGCGCGGCGCCTTTGCCGTCCTCGGCGACCTGGTCGCCTGGGTCGGCGTCTTCCGCCGCCTGCAGGACATCATCGACCAGGCCAACCTCCGCTACCGCGCCGCCGATATCTTCGGCCTCAGCGTGCTGATCGCCGGCGCTTCTTTCGCCGTCCTGAGCCTGTTCGGCGTGGCCAATCTTCTCCTCCAACTCGTCGTGTCTCTGCTCCTGGCCTGCGCCCCCATCTTCTACATCGTCCGCGTCCGCGCCCGCCGCCTGCGCCAGTTCGAGGAAATGTTGCCCGACGCCATCGATCTATTCACCCGCACCATGCGCGCCGGCCACAATATCCATTCCGGCCTCGAAACCGTCGCCAACGAAACCGCCGACCCGGTTCGCATGGAATTCCGCAAGCTCATGGAGGAGCTCGCCCTCGGCTCCCAGCTCGAGCCCGCCCTCCACCTGCTCGGCCAGCGCGTCCCCCTCATCGATCTCAAATTTTTCATCACCAGCCTCATCCTCCAGCGCCAGACCGGCGCCAATATGGTCAGTGTGCTCGACAACCTTTCCCAGTTGGTCCGCGAGCGCCTCAATATGGCGGCCAAGTTGAAGGCCCATACCGCCCAGCAGCGCTTCTCCGCCGGCCTGCTCTGCGCTTTGCCCGTGGTCTTCGGCATTGCCAGTTACTTCCTCAAACCCGAATACACCCGCCTGCTCTGGACCGACCCCATTGGCACCAAGTGCCTCACCGCTGCCATCGTCCTAGAGATCGTCGGAATCCTGGTCATCCGCCGCCTCGCCAACATCCGCGTATGAGCACTCCATGCTGACCTCTCTCTTCCTTTTCCTCATCACCGGCGCCACGCTCTCGCTCCTTTTCTGGACCGGCTTCGAGCTCCTTCACAACCAGGAAGACCCGCTCGGCGATCGCCTGGAAGAGCTCCAGTCCCACGCTCTGGTCTCGACCGCCCGCGTCTCGCGGCGCAAAAGCGGCGGCACGTTCTTCGATCACCTGCTCTACCTTGTCAGCCTGGTTCCCGCCGGCGAAGACTGGCTGCGCGGCAGCGAAAAGCTGCTGCGCCAGGCGGGCCAGCGCCGCAAGCATGCCCTCGCCATCTATGTCCTCATCACCGTCCTGCTGATCCTCGCCCTCGCCGGCGCCATGGCCGCCGTGCAGCGCAACAACCCGCCCAGTTCCTGGATTGGCGCCATGGCCGCCGTCGTCATCATCGGCTTCATGCTGCCCCGCATGGTGCTGCAGCGCATGGTCAAGCGCTACCGCCGCAAGCTGCAGGAGGCCCTCCCCGATACCGTCGACCTGCTCGGTATCGTGCTCGGCACCGGCCTCGCCCTCGACCAGGCCATGAACCGCGTCAGCGACGAAATGCAGTTCATCTACCCCGAACTGGCCAACGAATTCGCCACCGTCGTCATGCAGGTCCGCGCCGGCCAGGAGCGCGCCAAGGCCTTCGACCAACTGGTCCGCCGCACCGGCATCGACGACATTAAATCCCTCGCCGCCATGATTGTCCAGAGCGAAAAGTTCGGCACCAGCCTCTCCAGCGCTCTCAACGTCTACGCCGAAGCCCTGCGCACCCGCCGCCGCCTCCGCGCCGAAGCCGCCATCGGCAAGGCCGGCGTGAAGATGATCTTCCCCATCGTCATCTTCATCCTCCCCGTCATCTTCATCATCACCCTGGCCCCCGCTTTCATCATGATGATGCGCGACCTCAAGCTCCTTACGACCGGCCGTTGACGGGGGTCCTTCGTGGAGTAGGCGTTTTCGACTGCGATCCGTCTCCTGATGCGGCCCGCTTTCCCTCCAAACGAAAAAACGCCGCGGCGCATCGAGCGCCGCGGCCAACGGGGAAAAAACTGAATGCTGCTTGCTGGGAAACTATTGAATGGGCGGGCGTCCGTTGCGCCCTCCCGGACCGTGTCCCTTGGTGACCGCATAGTCGGCCGGCGTCTGGAACAACGAAGCGTCCGGCTCCGCGCGGTTCACATTGGTTAGCTGCGTCACCTCGCTGCCGAAGCGCGGATCGCTGGTCTTTACCATCACCGGGACCTTCAGGTCCGCCGACCTCCAAACCTCGCGCACAATCTGAATCGCTTGCGCGTTGCCGATCGTATTGGCTGGAATGGTGTGCGTCACGCGCGTGCCCGCGGCGGTGACGCCATTGACGGTCTGCGTGCCCAGCTCTTCCCGAACAATATTGGCTGCGTCCTGGTTCCTGCGCCCGGCCGGATTGGGCCGCGCCGTCCCGCTGGCATTGCGGTTCTGGCGGTTCGGCAGCGTAGTCTGGAAATCGGTCTTGTTCTGCGCATTGAGCGTATGCCTGACTCCCGCCACCGGATCGACGATTTCGACCGTCGTGTGGCTGCCGCCGTTCGGTCCGGTACGGGTGATTTCCGCGCGAACTCTGCCCTGGCTATCGCGATAGAGGGCGGTCTGCTCTTGCCGTTGGATCACGTTGCCGTTGGCCAACGTCTGGGTATGCACGGTCACCTGTGTGCCGGAGAAAGGCGCTCCGGTCACGTTCGCTCCCATCTCGCCGCGCGGGCCCATAAATTCAAACCCCGGTCCACCGAACCCCCCGCGTGGTCCCCGCGGCGGCGGTCCCTGCGCCAAAAGCACCGCTCCCGCCAGTAACCCGATCCCTACCAGTCTTCTCATTCGGTCCGAAACCTCCGTTCAACAAATGATTGCTCGAACCGCTCCCAAAAGTTCCCTTTCTTGACCAAAAAATGCCCGGCAAAGGGGCTCCGACTACCCATAGCTGGCGGAATTCGCCGTGGCAACAGCAGTAGGGCGGACCCCCTGGTCCGCAGCCGGCCCCTGGCCGGCTCTTCGCCGGTGTCGCAGATTTGATTCTTGGGAAGCGGTGCGGGACGAGGGCGTCCCGCGCGGACCAGGGGGTCCGCCCAATAAGCGTTAACTTTAAAACATTCTGAGGCGAAAACGTTGTGGAATGCGGGCACTCAATGGTACTAAATGGGCCGAGTTTGGGCTTTAAGTTAACGCTTATTGGGCGGACCCCCTGGTCCGCGCGGGACGCCCTCGTCCCGCAC
>JBEKYD010000111.1:0-21906 GCA_049511335.1 Bryobacteraceae bacterium
TGTGTGGTTTCTGAGCCGGTTCGCAAAAGCCGGTCTCGGCATTGTACCCTTCGGGAGAACCCATTTCCATCGCAGTCCTTATACATTCAAACAGACGATCGTTTTTCGTCGTCTGTCGAGCGTTGCGGCCCGGCGAGAGCCTGACAGACCACAAAGATCGATGGTCTGTCCCACATTCCGGGGGCTCATCCCGACACTGTGTCGCGCTGCGAACAAAAAGAGGCGGAAACGCACAAAACCAAGGTCCGAGCCGACTACCGTAATGTGGCTTAATCTACAGATATGACTGGCTTTATCGATGCCGCCATAACTCGTACCCGATGCCGCGGAGCGGCCCGTCTTTGTTCAGGATGAGAGTCGAGGGGGTTGCCACGTGGCGGCGGACGGCGGCAGGCCGGACTCCACTATAAAATGCACAAAACGCACAAAGAATCGCGTTCCAACGGGGCGAGGCCAAATAGGTCCTAACCAACAGAAACGCCTAGGTTTACCGATGCCGAAATTTTGTTTTTTCGCTCGCCTTGCCAACCGGTTATCTGGTTTTGCCGCTAACCGGCTTGCCGTCTTCGAGAACCACTTCCGGCTGCCGCCCGGCGCCGTTGAGCGCCTCGACGGTGTGCAGCGGGTCATTGCCGGCGTAGACGAGAACCATGTGCGTGGCGTCGAACGGGTTTTTCGCGGCCAGCACCAGGGAGTTCCGCTCGGAAGCGTAGGTCTGGTTGTCGATTTTGAACATTGCCCCGCTATAATCGAGCGCGATCTTGCCGGACAAGGCGGCCAACGCGGAGTTGGTTTCGGGGCGCCCGACGAAGATCGCGTCGTGGCTTCGCAGCGTTTCCTCGGAGACTTCGAAGTCCTTATAGATGGGCACTTCCATCTGCTGGCCGTCGCGATAGCCGTTGCGGAGCCGTTCCGCGGCATAGCGGTTGACGCCGGCTTCGGCCGCTGTGCCATAAACAATGACCGCGGAAGCCAGGCGCGCCCCGATGTCGCCGGGCAGGTAGGCCGGGCCGTCGGCGGGTTCGGTGAATTCGAAAGTAGCGCCGGCTTTGGCGAGGAACGATTGCGCCGTAATCGTGGTCGTGGTGTTGGCCGTGAAGTAGTCCGACATCACCTTGAGAAACGCGTCGTCGCCCATTTCTTGGCGGAGCGAATCGAGGAACAGGACACCCTTGGTTTGTTCCAGGTGGAAGCGGTTGGAAGCGTTATCGGGAGAGAGCTTCAGGCGCCGGTAAACGATTCGCTCCCGATCGAGCGCCTCGTCGAGATCGCCGGATTTGAGCAGGCGGTAATAGGCGGCCGAGCCGGCGACGAACCAGGTATCGGCGTCGGATGCGGGAAGGACCCAACCATTCCACAGGCGGTCGGTGTACGACGGGTGGGCCGGCTTATCGCCGCGTTGCCGGGCTGCAGCCGGTTTGGAGGAAAGCCGCGCCGTTTCGTTCTCCTGGACGGCGCTGCGCAGGCTCTCGGATGGCTCGCCGCTGAACAGATAATAGCCTCCCGGAAACAGGCCGTGATCCGGGCCCGCGTTCCGGCCGTGGCTTCCCCCGGCGGTCCAGACGCTCTGATTGGGCCTGCCGAACGCCGCCCACACCATGAAGTGGTTGGCCATGTCCGCCGTGACCACCTTGGCGTCCATTGTGCCCGTACTCACCAGCGGCGCGCCACGATAGGCGAGGAAGCCGAACTGCTCATCGATTTGGCCGCGGTACTTGCGATAGAGATCCTGCCAAGCGAGGTCGCGGATGGCGGGCACGTAGGGCACGTACTCGGGCGCGGAATGCGGATCGGGCCGATACTCCAGCTTGACTTCCAGGTCCTTGGCGTTGTTGTCGCCCCAATAGAAACCCGGCGTATCGCCGAACCATTCGTTTTTCGAGCTGCGCCACAGCTTGACGTGGTTGGTACCAAGTTCGTACATCGCGATCTCGTTGTTCTTGGCGTCGCCGATCAGCCATTCGTTGGTGTAAAGGCCGTTGTTGCGGGCGCCGAGCTGATGGACCACTTCGTCGATGTTGCCGCCGTACTGAATGGCCATGCGCGCGCGGAAGGCTACGGGCGTGCCTTGGACGTTGAATGGAGTTTGGCGGATGGTGGTTTCGGTGAGCACGACGCCGGCATCGTTCTGATACCAGTCGGTGCCGCTTTCGATGCCGCCCGGGTAGCTCTGGATCAACATGCGATGGCCGTGTTCCGGCCGGATGTCGAGCATTACGTTGGTCTGCTCCGCCAGCGTGAGCGGCCACCAGGTGACGTGGCCGATGACCATTTTGCCGTCGCGAGTGGCGGGGCCGGTAGCCGCAAAAGCGCTGCAATGGTCGGTAACGGAATCGCGCTTCGCCTGGCCGGCATAGGAGGGCAGGTCGAAATGCATACCTTCGAGGCCGGTGGGTGTCATGGACATAGCGGAACTTAGCTCGCCAAGTTCGACGGTAGTATTGGCGAGCACGAGATCCACCAAGTCGAGCTTGCGGCCGAGCCAATTTGCGCCCGCGGCATTGGCGCCGTCGGCGATGCCTCGCATCTCTTCCAGAATTTCGCGGTCGAAGCCGCGCAGGAAAAGCGCGTCGGCGGTGGTCCGGAGCTGGTCCCAGGTCTCGGAGTCGGCCTTGCCGGCCAGCTCGAACGCGCACCGTTCCAGGTATTCGGGAATCTCGCGCGCCATCAGGTAGCCGTGCTGATAGCCGCGATCGTAAGGTTTGCCTTCGATGTGGAGGTAGATCCAGCCGGCGGCGGGATAGCGGTACGCCGGGCCGAAAGTTTGGACGGCTTCGCGCGCCGGCCACGCGTCGGCGGACGAAACCTCGTCCAGGCTGACTCCGGCGAACCATGCCTTGCCGTGGAAGGAGCCTCCATCGGCCACCGCCAGCACGATCTCATCGCGCGCGCGGCTGGCCACGAAACGAAGCGCCAAGCGGGTCCACTGCCGGGTGCCCGCCACCGAGGCCGAGTGCACATCGAAGGGCATGGAAGCCATGCTGAGGGCGGCGCCGACCGCAATGGGCGAGCGGTCCAAATCGCGAACGTCGAGGTTTTCGGTACGCACCCAACCGCTCACCTCGTAGCGCTTGCCGATGGTGAGCGAAAGGGGCGCCGAACGCACATAGGCGTCCGAGGCACTGGCGGAAGGTTCGATGCGCAGAGACTTTCCGCGGTTGTACAGCACCGCCGCATCCGGCGCGGCCGAGCCGCGGACGACGGTCCACCCGTTATTCGGCGCGTCGAACGAAGCCTGAAAAAGGGGAACCGCCGCATGAGCGGCGAACGTGGCGAGTAGAACCGAAGCGTAACGGAGCATGGAACCCTCCTGTGGATACAGGATACTGCATGGGAGGGACGAGCGTGCGGCGCCGGCTGATAACTGATAACTGATAGCTACCGCCCTACCGACAAACGATCCGCAAGCACCGGCGGCAATCCCGCTTCCATGATCCTTCGCTGCGCTCCCTCGATGTCGTATTCGGTCCGCAGGTAAGTCAGCAGTTTGCCGGTGGAATCGTAGATCGCGTAGGCCGCGCGGGGGTCGCCGTCCCGCGGCTGGCCTACCGAGCCGGGATTGATCAAGTACGCGCATTCGGAATCGAGCTCCACCGGCGCGGCGCTTTGGGAAGCGATGAAGCTGGGAATGGTCTCCACCCGCGCCCGGTTCCAGACGAATCCACCCTGTAGGTGAGTGTGGCCGAAAAATGCCAGGCGGCGTTCCAGATAGGCAAAAGCCTCGCCGGCTTCGGATGCGGCCACCAGGTACTCGTCTTCATCGAGCGGCGAGCCGTGCACGATCTCAAAATCCTCGATGATGGCGGGCCCGCGGGGCAGGGCAGCGAGGAAGGCGGCGTTTTCGGGCGTCAAAGCGTCGCGGGTCCATTCGGCGGCGGCGCGGGCCACGGGGTTGAACCACTCCAGATCTTCGGCATCGAGCGAGATCTTGTCGTGGTTGCCGCGCACGGTGTGGGCGCAGTGGCCGCGAACCCAGTCCGTCACCGGGTTGGGGTCGGCGCCATAGCCCACCAGGTCGCCGCAGCAGAGGGCTTGGTCCCACCGGCCTTCGGCGTGGTTGAGAACGGCCTGGAGCGCTTGCCAATTGGAATGGATGTCGCTGACGATGAGATAGCGCACGTGGCTTGGGCGGTTAAGCCTTTCTCAAGCGTAGCAGGGAGATCTCGGGAGGTGCGCCGATGCGTGCCGGAACTCCGATGGTTCCGATGCCGCGGGTCACGTACTCGGCGGTGCGGCCAACGCGATACAAGCCGTAAACATACGGCGTGAAAAAGTGAGCGGGGCTGAACGATCGGTCCAGGATTTCCACCGTCACCTGGCCGCCGTGAGTGTGGCCGGAGAGCACGAAGTCCCAGCCTTGGCGCGCCGCCACCGGCAGCACGTCCGGATTGTGGGAGAGCAATAGATTGCAAGTCCCCGGCTTGACCAGCGCACCGGCATTGCGCAGATAGAGGTTTTTTTGGCCCATGCGCTGATAGTCCACACCAGCCAGGTTGAGAGTCGACCCGCCGAAACGGAGCGGCCGGGCGCGGTCGCGCAAAAAGTCGATTCCCAGGCGCGCCGCTGCGCGGGTGGTGTAGTCCTCCACGCCGGCAAAACGCTCGTGGTTGCCCAGGCAGCCGAAAATGCCGGCATCGGCTCTCAGACGCTTCAACTGGCGCAGGCAGGCATCGAGAGGATCGCCGTTGGCCGAAATCAAATCGCCGGTAACCACAGCAAGCTGCGGCTTCAACTCGTTCGACTGGCCAATCACCCGCGCCAGTTCGTCTTCGCGCAGAAAAATGCTCAGGTGAATGTCGCTCAACTGCAGAACTCGCAGGCCGTCCAGATCGGCGGGCAAGTCCGCCAGCGGAACATCCACTTCGCGTACCCGAAAATCGGACCGCTCCACAAAAGTGCCGTAGCCCATTACCGCCAACGGAGCGGCCATGAGAGCGTTGCCGGTGGTTTGGATCAGCCGCCGCCGGCCCGGATCGGCCGGAGCGTTCCACGTCCGTCCGATTCCACGCGAGATCTCATAGACTGCCAGCGCGCCGGTAGCGACGATGAGATAACCCATCGCAAGGGCGCCGGCGAGCGTCGCATGGGGACCGCTTACTCTTAGAACGGTAGCCGCGTAAGGCCAGGCGAGAGCGTAACCCACAGCGACAGCCACGGTGAAGACGCCGACCGTCCACCGCGCAGCCGCCAGCGCCAAGCCCTGCCAGCGGCGTCCGGCAGCCGCCACCAGCATGCGGCCAATTCGCCATTGAACGAAAGTGAAAACTACGATAGCCAGGTGATCGAAAGTGAGATGCACGGGCAGTATTCCGAAAGTCCGTAGTCCTATTGTAATAGAATCCGACCGCCCGATTCAGAAAGGCCCGGTACCGACAGTACCGAAGCGCTCTTGAGGTCGCCCTG
The DNA here is from genome assembly GCA_049511335.1 of Bryobacteraceae bacterium. Lineage (GTDB taxonomy): Bacteria > Acidobacteriota > Terriglobia > Bryobacterales > Bryobacteraceae > JBEKYD01. The sequence continues at coordinate 5,404 of JBEKYD010000111.1, forward strand.
GTGGCCTCTCCCACTGGCTTCCCCAAACCCGTTGGCACAATGCGATACGATGCAATGAACCGCGGTTGTATCCAACCGCCGCCGCCGGTCTTTTTTTCGCGCGGCCCAGGAGGGAAATTTCTTCATCATGAAAACCAAAGCGACCGCCACCCTCGAAGTAGCCGGCGCCGGCGCAAGCGAGACGCTGGGGCGGAACGCGGCGCTGCCGCTCAGCGCCAATACCCATTTACTGAATTGGGTCGAGAAGATGGCTCGACTTACCAAGCCGGCGGCGATTCACTGGGTGGACGGGTCGGACGAAGAATATCGGATGCTATGCGGCCAGTTGGTCGCCACCGGCACCTTCATCCGCCTCAACCAGGATCTTTGGCCCGGCTGCTATTACGCCCGCTCCGACGTGAGCGACGTGGCGCGGGTGGAGGACCGCACCTTCGTCTGCTCGCTTTCGAAAGACAACTCCGGGCCGACCAACAACTGGGAAGATCCGTTCCGCATGCGGCGGCGGCTGAAGGAGCTGTTCAATGGCTCGATGCAGGGGCGGACCATGTACGTGCTGGCTTTCAGCATGGGCCCGGTGGAATCGCCGTTTTCGCGGATCGGGGTGCAGTTGACCGATTCGCCTTACGTGGTGGTCAACATGCGCATCATGGCGCGCATCGGGAAAAAGGTGTTCGAAGAGATCGACCGCGACCGCAAACGCGTGGTGCCCTGCATCCATTCGGTGGGCATGCCCTTGGCGCACGGCCAAAAGGACGTTCCGTGGCCCTGCAACCCGGAAAAGTACATCGTGCACTTCCCGGAGACACGCGAGATCTGGTCGTACGGATCGGGCTACGGCGGCAATGCGCTGCTGGGCAAGAAGTGCTTCGCGCTGCGGATCGCCTCCAACATCGCCCGCGACGAGGGGTGGATGGCCGAGCACATGCTGATTCTCGGCGTCGAAGATCCGCGCGGGCAAAAGACTTACATCGCCGCGGCCTTCCCCAGCGCTTGTGGCAAAACCAACCTGGCCATGCTGATTCCGCCGAAGGGGTTCGAAGGCTGGAAGGTCTGGACAGTGGGTGACGACATCGCCTGGATCCGTCCCGACGAAAACGGCGTGCTGCGCGCCATCAATCCGGAGACCGGTTTCTTCGGCGTGGTGCCGGGCACTTCGATGCGCACCAATCCCAACGCCATGGCCACCATCTCCCGCAACACCATCTTCACCAACACGGCCCTGACGCTCGATGGCGGCGTGTGGTGGGAAGGCATGACGGAAACGCCGCCGGCCGAGTGCCTGGATTGGCAGGGAAACGTGTGGACGCCGGAGATCGCTCGCCGAACGGGCGCCAAAGCGGCCCATCCCAATGCCCGCTTTACCGCGCCGGCGCGCCAGTGTCCCACCATCGACCCCGACTGGGAAGACCCGCGCGGGTTCCCCATCGGCGCCATCGTTTTCGGAGGCCGCAGGGCTGACACGATGCCGTTGGTTTTCCAGGCCTTCAACTGGAGTGCCGGAGTGTACATAGGCGCGACCATGGGCTCGGAAACCACCGCCGCCGCGGGCGGGGCGGTGGGCAGGGTGCGCCGCGATCCGATGGCCATGCTGCCCTTCTGCGGCTACCACATGGGCGACTATTTCCGTCACTGGATCAAGATGCAGCGCTGCCTCTCCGCCACTCCCCGCATCTTTCACGTGAATTGGTTCCGGCGAGGGGCGGACGGCCAGTTCCTCTGGCCGGGCTTCGCCGAGAACATGCGCGTGCTGAAATGGATTGTGGACCGCGCCCACGGCGGCGCGGTCGGCCGCGAAACTCCGATCGGCTGGATGCCACACTACGAGGATCTGGAGTGGAGCGGCTTCGACTTCGGCAAAGAAGCCTTCGATGCCCTACAAGCAGTGAACCGCGCCGAGTGGCGCCAGGAAGTGCTAGGCCACGCGGAGTTGTTCATGGACCTGCACGACCATCTGCCGCCGGATATGATCTACGAGCGCGAGCTGCTGATCTGCCGGCTGTAGAGGGGACCAAGGGGCGCCGCAGCCGGCTAACGCGCGGCCTCCTCCCCTCGCGCAAACATTTCCACCAAAACCGAGGAGATCGTCTGCGCAGTCTTGGCGGAGACGACGCCCAGCTTGCGAACCAGGCGCTCCCGGTCGACAGCGCGCAATTGGTCCAGGGCCGCCTGGCCGCTCTTCCCCTGAAACCGGAGGGCCACCCGCGAGGGATAAGCCCGTTCGGCGGTCGTCATGGGCGCCACGATCACGGTTCGCAAATACCGGTTCATCTCGTCGGGCGACACGACCACACAGGGGCGGGTCTTGCGGACCTCCGACCCCTCAGTCGGGTCAAGAGCGACCAGCCACACATCGTCGAGCCGCGGCTCGGCACTCACCACCGCCATTCCTCGCGGTCGAACTCATTCGGGGGGAAACCGGCCAGCAGTAACTCATCCGCCGCGGCCTCACCGGCGTCGCGAAACGCCTGATCCCAGCCTTGCCGCACCCGCGCGTGCGGGGCGAGCACGACGCGTTTGTTCTCGACCAGCAGCTCCACGGTATCGGAGAAACCGCAGTGCGCGATGACAGGCTTCGGAATCCGTACTCCACGCGAATTGCCGATTCGCACCAGGGCAACTTTCATTGGCTCACCTCAGTGATTACATTGTATCCACTAAGGCTGGCTCCTGGCAAGCTCCAGCGCCGCGCCGCGTCAACCATGGCTTAAACTGAACGACCTGCTACGATCGATTCCCGCGCGAACGATCGCAAACAGCACCCCGACGTCCGAAAAATGGTAGAATCTTGGCGCGGCGTTTGCCGCAGCATTTTTCTCGGGACTCGTGTCCTGTTGGGCGGTTTGATCCAAACCCTGATCCATCCTGGAAGGGGGCATCGTTCTTATGGACCTCGTCATTGTTCGAGCTATTTTCGTACTTGTCTTGGGTTGCTGCGCTTATGTGCTCAATGCGATTCCCGGCCAGCCGGTACTTTCCGTGGCGGGAGGCGTAGTGCTGGCGGCGGCCATCATATTCTTCGAAGTTCGGCTGGAACACGTCAGTCTGAAGCGTTTGATCGGCGCTGCCATCGGGTCGGTGCTTGGGATTCTGGGCGCATTTCTCATGTCTTTGGTAGTGGGTAAGGCGCTCCCCGGACAGCCGTTTCTGCCGGTTTGCCTGGTGTTGCTGATGGCGTATATCGGCTTGGTGGTGGGCGCCAAAAAGGGAGAGTTGCTCAATCTCTCCGCCCTGGGCGGAGTGTTCGGCGTGGAAAAAACCTCCAAGAAGAGCTTCAAGATTTTGGATACCAGCGTGATTATCGACGGGCGCATCGCCGATATCGCCGAAACCGGATTCCTGGACGGCGTGCTGGTGATTCCGCAGTTCGTGCTTCGGGAGCTGCAATTGGTGGCCGACTCGGGCGATTCGATGAAGCGCAACCGCGGCCGCCGAGGGCTGGATATTCTGCAGCGCATTCAAAAAATGGCGCATTTGACGGTGCAGATCGTGGAAGAAGACTTCCCCCAGGTTCGCGACGTGGACATGAAGTTGATTGAACTGGCCAAGATCTACGATTGCAAAGTGGTCACCAACGATTTCAATCTCAACAAGGTCGCCCAGTTACACGGTGTCGAGGTGCTGAACATCAACGAGCTGGCCAATTCGCTCAAGCCCATCGTGCTCCCCGGCGAGACCATGCGGGTCTTCATCCTGAAAGAAGGCAAGGAATACAACCAGGGAGTTGCCTACCTGGACGACGGCACCATGGTGGTGGTGGATAACGCCAAGAAGATGATCTCGAAGACCATCGACATCTCCGTCACCAGCGTGTTGCAAACCACGGCCGGCAAGATGATTTTCGGCAAGTACGACGATCGTCTCCACGCCGCGGCGCCTACCGAACGATTCGAGCGCGCGCCCCGCAAGAGCGACGTGCCGGCAGGCGGCACGGTTGGCAACGAGAAAACCACGATAGAATCGTAGAACCAATGAGAATCGCTGTGATCGTGCCCGCCGCGGGTCTGGGCACACGCATGGGAAAGCCCTCGGCGGAGAAGACCGGCACCAGCCGTAAGCAATTCATGCTGCTGGACGGTTCTCCCATCCTATTGCACGCGGTCCGGAAATTCGCCTCCCTCGACCGGGTGGCGGAGATTGTCGTTTCGGTGCGCGGCGAGGACGTGGAATGGGTGAGCGGGCTGCTGGAGCGGGAGTTTCCGGCGCGCCACCTCCGCGTGGTGGAAGGCGGGAACAGCCGCCAGCAGTCGGTCGCGAACGCGCTGGCCGTTCTCGGTCCCGAGACCGATCTGGTGGCGGTGCACGACGCGGTGCGGCCGTTCATCGACGCGGAAACGATTCACCGCGTGCTGGATGAAGGGGCCGAGAGCGGAGCGGCGATCGTGGGCGTGCCCGCGGTGGATACGGTCAAACAGGTCAGCCGCTCGACCGGCAAGGCCCGGATTCGCGCTACCTTGCTGCGGGAAAAGCTGGTGATGGCGCAAACGCCGCAGGTTTTCCGCTACGACCTGTTGCGGCGCGCCTTCGAATCCGCCCGCCAGGATGGCTTCAGCGGCACCGACGAATCGAGCCTGGTGGAGCGGCTGGATGTGGAAGTGACCGTGGTGATGGGCAACGACCACAACATCAAAATCACCAAGCCCGGCGACATGGAGCTGGCCCGCCTGTTTCTGCAGGATGAGCTGGCCGCCAAGGATGCCTCCCGTTGAGCCGGGAACGGGAAGCGCCGGGCGAGATGCGAACCGGGCAGGGCTGGGATGTGCATCGTCTGGCGCCGGGCCGTCCGCTGATATTGGGCGGAGTCGCGGTGCCCAGCGAGGTGGGTCTCGAGGGTCACTCGGATGCCGATGTTCTAGCCCACGCCATCACGGATGCGATCCTCGGCGCGGTTGCGTTAGGCGATATCGGGATGCACTTCCCCGATACGGACCCGCGTTGGAAAGGCGCCGATAGTCTGGTCTTCCTGCGTCACGCCGTTCAATTGGCTGGAGAGCGCGGCTATAAATTGGTGAATGTGGATTCTACCGTGATCCTGGAGCGCCCCAAACTGAAAGATTTCCGCCAGGGCATTCGCGAGCGGTTGGCGGAAGCGCTGGGTCTCGACCTCGATCGCGTGTCGGTAAAGTTCAAGACCGCGGAAAAGGTTGGCCCTGTCGGGGAAGGCCGTTCCGCGGAGGCCCAGGCAGTGGTTACGCTGAAGGCACAGATGTAGTCTCGATCCACAGACTCAAGTATGTGCCACCACGCGGCCTTTAGTATGTCCGGGGTCCGGGCGTCAGTTCGCGTTCACCAGGCACATGCGGCGCGCTGCCCGGCGGGCCTTCAATCGCTCGTTCGCCTTCTTCTGCTTTTCCGCGGAGACAACGGTTTGGCAGGCGTCACAGCGTTTCCGGATTCTGGATCGCGTGATGAACTCAGCCCCGCAACGTCGGCACTGCTTCTTCATGGTCTCCTCAAGCGGGAGAATCCCCGGCTTCTTCGGCAGAAGATGGGAATAATGGAAATCGCAATGGTTCATGTCCGGACCTCGCTTGTAGTGGGTTGCGGCATCGGATTCGGAGTGCAAGATCCGCGATGGGTGTAATGCCCCATCGGGCAGCGCTCACGTCGAAACAACCCACACCCCCGGATCAAACAGACACCCCAGGGGCAGTTAAAATTGATGCTACCAAGACTCTGGTTACAAGGGACTTGCCAAATCGCGACGAAAGCTGAGCCTGCCCTCGATCCGCTCGAATGCGTTGTTCGGCAATCATCTGCATGTAAGCTCTAGCACGCCGCCTTCCGAAGCTATGCAAGGGAAGCCGCCGGACGAAACACTTCCTCCGCACCCAGCAATTCCCAACGCAAGTGATTCATATAAAAGACCAATATCGGTTCCGGATAAAGCGAGCGGAACTTCTCATATACGCGCTCCTCCCAGCCTTCCGAGAAAAAGGGTTTCACATCCAAATCTTTGGCGAAGAAGCCATTTTCATGCGGAACGCCCGAAAAGTCCAGCACCGCGGTGATCATATCGAGGTGCGAAACCAAAATCGCCTGCGCCAGATCCTTCGCAAAATCGAGGTCGCCTTCCACGATCCGCGTCCAAAAACGCGGAGTGGCCTTGCGCAGGGTCTCGGTATTGACCTTGTTCAGGTGTGCCCGGACTTTGAAGCCCTCGTAAATCTGGTAGGTCTTAAGCCTGCCGATCGAGATCCCGCGGACGAGCTGCGGGAAGGCTTCCTGGCCAAGCCCGAGGTAAACATCCGAAATCTGCATTAACCTTCAGCGTATCACGCCCGGCAGCGGGAAAGGTCCCCCCATCCGGAGCGCTCGCTGCCGCGGGCTAGCCCTTCAAGACGATGCCGGCACGATTTTTCGTTGTGCAAATTTGTTTAGGATCTGAAAACCTGAAGCCCAGGGCAAGGCGGCGCCGCGACAACCTGGCGGAAGAAAGTTGCGGCGGCTTGCTAACATAGAAGTTTCGGGCAAAATGAAAAACATCATCATCCTGGGATCCCAGTGGGGAGACGAGGGCAAAGGGAAAATTGTGGACCTGTTCTCCCAGCCCTTCGATATCGTGGCGCGCTACCAGGGCGGCCACAATGCCGGCCACACGGTGTTCATCGGCGAAAGCAAGTACGTGCTGAAGCTGATCCCCAGCGGCGTGCTGCGCGGAAAGACCGCGGTCATCGGCAACGGGCTGGTCATCGATCCGGCGGCGCTGGTGAAGGAAATCGACGCGCTGGCGGCCGCTGGCGTGGCGGTCGAAGGGAACCTGTTCATCAGCAACCGCGCTCACGTTTTGTTCCCCGCTCATCGCATGATGGAGCGCATGTCGGAAGGGCGCGAGGGCAGAATTTCGATTGGAACGACTTCGAGGGGCATCGGCCCGTGCTATGAGGACAAGGTGGCCCGCCGCGGAATCCGAATCGCGGATTTGCTCGATCGCGAGGTATTCCGGGCCCAATATGGCGCGCTGATGGAGGAGAAGGTTGAAATCGCCCGCACCTTCGGCATCGACGAAGGGCTGGACATGGCGCGAATTCGCGACGAGTATGAAGCCTTTGCGGAGCGGATCCGGCCCATGGTGTGCGATACGGCGGAGCTTCTCAACCAGGCGATTAGCGGCGGGAAGCGGGTGATGTTCGAAGGCGCCCAGGGCACCATGCTCGATATCGACCATGGCACCTATCCATTTGTGACCTCGTCGAGCGCTTCGGCCGGCGGCGCCTGCACCGGCACCGGAGTGCCGCCTACCCGTATTCAGGGAATCATCGGGGTTTCCAAAGCTTACATTACCCGCGTGGGCGGCGGCCCCTTCCCTACCGAAGCGCTGGATGCGGCGGGCGAACGCATACGCCAGCGCGGCAATGAATTCGGCGCCGTCACGGGGCGGCCGCGGCGATGCGGTTGGTTCGACCTTCCCCTGCTGCGTTATACCGCCGGCATCAATGGATTCGACAGCCTGGTAGTGACCAAGCTTGACGTGCTCGACGATTTCGAGACCATCCCGGTGTGCACCGGCTACCGATCCGCAGGCAAGCCCGTGAGCGGCATGCCCGCGCTGGTTTCCCAAATTGCGAAGATCGAGCCCGTATACGAGGTCCTCCCCGGATGGCGTTCCAACACCTTCGGGCTCTCGTCATGGGACGATCTGCCGGGCCGCGCCAAGGATTACCTGGCCTTTCTGGAAGGCCATATCGGGGTCGAGGTGGGGTGCGTGTCGACCGGACCGGAGCGCAACCAGACCATCGTCCGCCGCGGTTCCCGTCTCGAAAATCTGCTCTGCCGCTGAGGTCGTTCTACAGCCCCAGTATTTCCACGATGGCGGCAATTTCGGCTAATCCGACTTCAAGCACCGAATCGACCGCATCGGGCGCGGCGCGCTCGTCGAAAGCCTGAAATAACGCCAGCTTGGCAATGGCGTAGCGCTCCGCGGCCGTCAGCGTGCGCTGGTTGGCGCTCTCCCAGGCGGCGATGCTGGAATGAGGCTGCCGTACCGAGGTGTCGTGCCAGTTCTTGCGGTCGGCTGAGATTTGGAAGACGAATTCGGTTGCGGGCTCGCCCGTTCGGTGGACGTGGAATCCGCGATAAAAATAGTGATAAACATATCCGCTTTGCGCGCTATAGATCTTTTCGCGCGGCTGGCGGGGAGCACCGCTTAGTGGGGAGGCTGCGGATTTTTTGGAGAAAAAATTGCGAAACATCTGGCCTGATTCTCAGTATAGGAAACTAGCCGTCCCGGCCTATTGACAAGTCGCCGAAGCGGGAGCAAACTGAAGGTGGAATCGGGTTTGTCCGGTTCCATTATCGTCAGACGCAAAAGCCGGCCCACCCGGGCGCGGCGGGAGGTGACTGATAGAGCCGGACCAGAATGAGGGCGGTATCGTTCCGTGCAAGTAAGCACGTTGTACGGAGAATCTCCCGTGATCGGAAGCTAAATAGGCCCAGTGGTATTAGGCCCCGCGCACACAGTGCGCACAGATGATGATCGATGGCAGGTTTCCCGAGCTGACGAGTACTGGAACAGCCGCCCTTCTCTTCCCTCCTCGTTTGTCTCGGGTTTGAAACCTGCCTTAGTGTACACTGAAACAAGTCTTTTCCTATTTTATGAATTCCGTTTCTCAGCGGGAAATTGTGAGCGCGCACAGTCCCGATTCAGACGACGCGTTCATGTTCTATGGCCTGGCGACCAAGAAAGTGCGATCGCCGAAAGTCTCGTTCCGGCACGTGCTCGAAGATATCGAGACGCTCAACCGGAAGGCCATGGAGGGGCAATACGATCTCACCGCCATTTCGTACCACGCTTATCCTTACGTTTCCGACAAGTACGTGCTGATGGCCAGCGGGTCCAGCATTGGCGACGGCTACGGTCCCATGATTGTGGCCTCCCGGCCCATGGAGCCGGAAGAGCTAAAAGGGAAGCGCATTGCAGTCCCCGGCAAGTTGACCACCGCCTACCTGGCTGCCAGACTTTTCGAGCCGGATTTCGAACCGGTGGTCACCCGCTTCGATAGGATTCTGGACGCCGTGCGCGAGCGCACCGCCGATTGCGGGCTGATCATCCACGAAGCCCAGTTGACATACGACCGGCAAGGCTTTCACCGCGTGGTGGACCTGGGACGTTGGTTCAAGACGGCCTATGGCCTGCCCCTTCCCTTAGGGGGTAATGTTCTGTTGCGCAGTCTCGGACCGGAGATTCAGAGTGAATGCTGCCGCTTGATGAGGGAGAGCATTCAGTACGCGCTCGATAACCATGACGAAGCGCTCTCTTACGCGCTGCAGTTTGCCCGCGAATTGGAGACTCGTCAAGCCGAGAAATTCGTAGGCATGTACGTCAACCACTACACCTTGGATGCGGGAGAGGTGGTGCCGCGCGCGGTCCAGAAACTGCTCGACCTCGGCTATGAAGCCGGTCTGGTGCCGAATAAAATCGAGGTCGAGTTCGTTCGTTAGGCCGGGGCTGAACCGGGTTTCATGATTTGTGGGGCAGGCCCTCGGCCTGCGGCGGCCTCTCAGGCCGCCCGTCGCGCCACACTACCGGAATGCCATCCTGATAGGAGCACCCTTCCGTAGCCGATTCGCCACCTTCCGCCGGCTTGATCGGTTCGCCGGCAACTGGGAGGCCGCCGCAGGCTGTCGAGCCGGCTTGACAGCCCGCGCCACGTACTTTCCGCAAGCCGGCACGGCATCATTAGTAGGGCGGACCCCCTGGTCCGCGCGGGACGCCCTCGTCCCGCTCCTTTCCCCAAGCACCAAGTCTCCGCTACCGGCGAGGAGCCGGCCGGGGGGCCGGCTGCGGACCAGGGGCGGACCAGGGGTCCGCCCTACAAGTTATGCGGGTGTGTCACGGACACAAAAGTATGCGGCATTAGGCTGGGAGCCTGCCCTGGAGCCTGCCCCACCACACAGCGCGCTGCCTGGGCCGAAATGGGTCAGCCTATTTTCCTCAACAACTGGAAAATGCCCGGCGGCTTCAGGAGTCTGGAATCGGTTATTGGATCGCCGCGCGGAGAGCCGTTTCGAGAATCGCCTGTTTTTCCGCGGTCAGCTTCTTTCCTTCGGCGGTAACGTAGAAGACGTCGATGGCTTTGTGCGCCTGGGTGTCGATGAGCACGACCTCGATATTGGCGCCGAAGCGGGAAAATGTGGAAGCAAGGTCGTAGAGCAGGCCGGGGCGGTCGTGCGCCACGATCTCCACCAAGGTAGCGGTGGCGCTGGCTTCGGAGTTGAAGGCCACGCGGCCGGCCACGCTGGCCTTGCGGCTGGGCGGTTTGGGCTTGGGACGGTTGCGCAGCAGAACTTTGACGTCGGTCCGGCCGGAAATTACCTTTTCGGCGGAGGAAAGCAGGCGGTCGACCTCGGTCGGATTCAGATCGAGAGTGCGCATCGGGTCCTCGAAGTTGAAGGTATCGAGGATGAGGCCGCGGCGGTTCGCGAAGGCTTCGGCCTGCACGATGTTCATGCCGAAGCTGGAAAGAGTCCCGGCGACGGCGGCAAACAGGCCGGGGCGGTCGCGCGCGACCAGGGTCAATTGCCAGACCGGCTCGCGGCGGCGTATATCGACGGCGAAGCCGGTGGGGCGGGCGCGCATCTCGAGCTGGACGTGCTCGCCGATTTCGGCGTCGCTGTGGGTCCGCAAGTAGCGCGTGGGGAAGCCTTCGAGGAAAGCGGCGCGCTCCGGGGAAATGGCGGGCACGGCCTCGATGCGGTCGGTTTCGAGCTCGCGCGTCAACTCGCCATACACGCGCAGGTACACCTGCCAGAGCTGCTCGGAACGCCACGGTGTCATGGCGGTCGGGTTGACGGCGCTGATGTCGGCGTAGGTGACGAGGGTCAGCGCCTTCAGGCGCTCGACGGTTTCCATCCGATGGGCAATTTCGGCGATGGTTTGCGGATCGGAGGTGTCGCGGGACTGCATCACCTGAGAAAGCTCCAGATGGTTGGCGATGAGGAAGCGGACCATGTCGCGGTCCGGAGCCGGCATGCCAATACGCGAGGCGGCTTGCTCGGCCAGTTGAACGGAGATGGCGACGTGGCCGGCTTCGGGTGCGCCCTTGCCGGCATCGTGAAACAGCAGGGCGAACATCAAAACGCCGGGGCGGGTGGTTTCGGCCAGCAATTCGCGATACGGGCCTTCCACCAAGCGCAGATTGTGCATGGCCACGAGGGTGTGTTCGTCCACCGTGTAGCGATGGTAGAAGTCGCGAATCACCTGGCATTCGATCGGCTTCAGCTCGGGGAAGATCGCGGTGAGAAGGCCGGTCTCATGCATGCCGCGCACGGCCAGGGGAGCGTAGGGAAGGCTGAGGATTTCTTCGCAGGACCGCCAGAGCGGATGGTCGCCGGTGAAATGCCAGCGCAGGCGGTCGAGGCGGGCGGCGATGCGTTCCTCGGCTTCGAAGGACAGGGCAAAACCGTGGCGGGCCACGAATTCGAAAAGGCGCAGCACGAGCTCCGGTTGGGAATCGAGCTCGTGCGGCTCGCGGAAATGGGCCCGCTCCCGGTGCACGCTGAAATCGGCGTTGGCAAGGCGCGAACGCCAGGTGCGGAACTGGGCCAGCAGAGAGCTGAGCGAGGATTCGCTCGAATCCAACTGGCGCGCGGCGGCATGGTACACGGCCCGCGAATGGCGATAATAGTCGCGCATCCAGGCGGTCACCTCGCGGTGCTCCCACTGCTCGGCGATGGCATCCTGGGCGTCGAACGATAGGATATTGCTGTCGCGCCCCGCTTGAAAATGCAGGAAGCAGCGCAAGCGCGCCAAGTGCACGAAACTGTAACGCAAATCGGAGGAAAGCTCGGGGGCGGTTACGCGGTTGGGATCGGTATTGTGCAATTGCGCCAGCCAGCAGAGCAACTGGAAATCGCGCAATCCGCCCGGGGTCTCCTTGATATTGGGCTCGAGGTGATAGTAGGTATTCGCGTATTTGGCGTGGCGCTCGTGGGTCAGGCGCGCCAGATTGCGGATCAAGGCTTCGCGGTTGGCCTGGATGAAACGGGGCAGCTTGGCGGCCATGGAAGCGTAGAGCGCGCGGTCTCCGGCCAGGTAGCGTTGATCGATCAGGCTGATGTTGAGCTCGGTGTTGCGGTCGTGGACCGCGATGCATTCCTGCGGCGTCCGCACGGAATGGCTGATGCGCAGGCCGGCGTCCCAGAGGCGCTGAAGAAACGCGGCGATTTCCGGTTTATGTTGCTGGGCGAGAGCTTCGGTTTCCACCAACACCAGGAGGTCGATATCGGAATAAGGGAAGAGATGGCGCCGGCCGTACCCCCCGACGGCCAAAATGGAAAAGCCGGAGGGAACGGCGCCAAGCAAACATTCGCGGGCCGTATCCTGCACCAGGCGGTCCACGGCGGCGCTACGCTCGGCAAGGGCCGAGAGGCCGTCGCCGGTGGCAAGAAATTTCGCGGCGGGATCGGGTGCGCCGTTAGAGGGCAGTATCGCCTCGGTCATCGTTTCGAATGCGAATGGCCTCGGCGACATCGTAGACGAAGACTTTGCCATCGCCAATCTTGCCGCTGCGGGCCGCTTGGGTTACGGTTTTGATTACTTCCTCGTAGCGGGAATTCGGTATGACAAGCTCGACCTTGACTTTGGGCAGCAGGTCGACATTATACTCCTGGCCGCGGTAGACCTCTTTATGGCCCTTCTGGCGCCCATGTCCTCGCACCTCGCTGATGGTCATGCCGTCGATACCGATGCCCTTGAGGGCCTCTTTGACTTCGTCGAGCTTGAACGGCTGAATGATGGCCTCGATTTTCTTCATTGCCCAGCCCCCACGATTTGAAAATCCGACTACGGAGCGGATCCTCAGGCCGGGACCGTTTGGTCTCCGCCCGCCGGTGACTCCCCAACATAAAGTACCAAAACGCGGCGGGATCTGCGTTTCAGGACTTTCTATGCGGCGGATTCGAATTTTTTATGGATGGGGTGGAGGCACTATTTCGGATGAGGGATGAGGTCGGTGATGCGGTAGGTGTCACGGTCAATCAGAAAGTAAAACCGCCAACTCTCGTTGACGCGGGCCTGCCAGCGGTTAGCCGTTTCGTCGTATTTCTTGGCGCGAAGGGATGGGTGATGCAAATTGCGAACCAGGTAATTGATTTGCTTGATGAAGGCTTTTTGGACCGGCAACGGAGCGGCGGCCAATTGTTCGATGACACCGAGGGAAAGGTGAACGTTCACCGTGATTTACTGGCCGGCTTGGCGCTGCGTTGCCATCTCTTCAGGAAGGCGGCAACCTCGGCGCCATTCTTGAAAGGGCCGTAGTACGGGCCTTTTTCGGCCTTCGCCAACTGGGCATCGATCACACGGCGCTGTTCCGGAGTGTACTCGTCTCGAGCGGTGGGGAAATGCGAGCGGTCAATCACTAACTGTGGCGTTATGATAATCTTGCGGCCAACAGCCTTCACTTCCACCAAGTCCCCGTCCGAGAGGCCAACGGCCGACCGAACCCTGCGCGGGATCGTCATCTGGCCTTTATTTTGGACCTTCACAAGGGCGTTCGAAAAAGGCACGGTTGATTTCCGGGAGCCGGAAAATCCAGCTTCCTAATCATCATAACAGAGGCGAGTTCGCCCAGCGGAGTAGCCGTTTTCGCCTGCATTCGGCTACAATTCGGGAAATCCGCTCATGCCAACCGCTCTGGTCAAATCCCCGGCGATCGACCCGCGATATACCCCGTACCGGCTCGAAATCCGCACCTCTCGCATCCACCAACGCGGCGTCTTCACCTTGGAACGGATTCCCGCGCGGCATAAAGTCATCGAATACACGGGCGAGCGGATCGGCCGCAAGGAAACCAAGCGGCGGGGGACCGGCTCGATCACCTACCTTTTTACGCTGGACGATTATTGGACGCTGGATGGGGCGGTGGGCGGCAGCGGCGCGGAAATCATCAACCATAGTTGCAACCCCAACCTCTATGCATGGATCTTCAAAGGGCATATTCTTTACATGAGCAAAAGGGCGATCGAGGCGGGGGAAGAGCTGACGGTGGATTACCGGTTCTCGGAAAAGATAGAGAAAGTCCGCTGCCGTTGCGGATCGCTACAATGCCGCGGCACGATCAATCTGAAATGATGCGAGTCCCGTATGAAACCGTGGCCGGGACGCTGGCCGCGCTGTTGGAGAAGCTGGGCTTTGTCCCGGCCCAGGCGGCGCTGTGCGCGCGATTGTTCGCCGATACTACGCGAGACGGCGTGTATTCGCATGGCTTGAACCGCTTTCCGCGTTTTGTGGCAACCATACGGAATGGCGAAGTGGATCCCGGCGGGCGTCCGGTGCGGGTGGCGGCGCACGGCGTGCTGGAGCGCTGGGACGGGCGGCGGGGGCCGGGCAACTGCAACGCCGTGGAGTCGATGGACCGGGCGATGACGATGGCGCGGCAATCCGGTGTGGGGTGCGTGGCGCTTGCCAATACCACTCACTGGATGCGCGGCGGCGCTTATGGCTGGCAGGCAGCGGAGGCGGGTATGATGGCCATCTGCTGGACCAACACGATGCCAAACCTTCCGCCCTGGGGCTCGGCCGAAAATCGGATCGGCAATAACCCGCTGGTGCTGGCGGTGCCGCGGGCGGCCGGCCAGGTGGTGCTCGATATCGCCATGTCGCAGTTCTCCTATGGGGCGGTCGAAGGCTATCGCGATCGAGGTGAGGAATTGCCGGTGTATGGGGGGTTCGACAGCGAAGGCCGCCTGACGCGCGATGCGGCGGCCATTGTGGCTTCCCAGCGGCACGTGCCCATCGGCTACTGGAAGGGCTCGGGGCTGTCGGTGCTGCTCGACATGTTCGCCGCCTTGCTCTCCGGCGGCAGAGCCACCTACCAGGTGCCGCCGGATCCACTGAGAGAGGGCGGCGTCTCGCAAGTGTTTCTGGCTTTCGATCCGAGCCAGTTTCGAGCCGCCGCGGAGTTGGAGCGAATGGCGGATGCCATCGTCGCGTCGCTGGGTGAGGTGCGTTACCCCGGCGAGCAGGTGCTGCGGACCAGGGCGGAGAACCTGGCGGAGGGGTTGCCGATCGAAGAGGCGCTGTGGCGGCGGATCGAATCGGGCTCGGTACTGGAGGAGGCATGATGGGACTCGGAAATCGAGTTTTTGCCGCATGGTTCGCGCTCGCCGGCCTAAGCGCCCAAACGCCTCCGAGTACGGAATCGATCGCCGGCCGGATAACCGCCAACGCGCTCAGAGCCGACGTCTCGTTCCTGGCTTCCGACGCTTTGGAGGGGCGCGGTACGCCATCGCGCGGATTGGATATCGCGGCAGAATTCATCGCGTCCCAATTCCGCCGCGCCGGGCTCGAGGCTGCCGGTGACGATGGGTATTTCCAGACGGCCGGTTACGCGCAAGTCATGCCGCCTACCGAAGGATTATCGCTGGCCGCGGAAGAGAACGGAAAGACTGTGCGGGCCGCGGCCGGCACGATCCGGTTTCTGGACGCGGCGGGCGCGGATTTGGACGGCATTCCGGTGTTGCACGTGACGCTCGATCGGCCTTCGGCGTTGGAATCGCTGGCCGCGGGAGCGGCGCGCGGCAAGGCCCTGGTAATTGAAGTTCCCGATAGCGGCCGTGCTCCGATCCGCCGGGTTGCGGAGATGGCGAGGCGTTTGGAGCCGGCCATTGTGGTGGTTTTGGGAACGGCCGCGCGCGGTCCGGCGCAGGCGGAACTGTTGCGGCCGGAATCGGCCACGGCGCCGGCAACGCCCTGTCTCACCGTTTCCGATGCGGCTTTCCGGAAGGCGGCGACGGCTCCGGGAGCGCGCCTATCGGCCCATATTCCGGCGCCCAAGGTGACCGGCGTGAAACTGCGCAACGTGGTCGGCGTTTTGCGTGGCGCCGATCCGGCGCTGCGCGACTCCTATGTTCTGGTGACGGCCCATTACGATCACCTGGGTATTCGCGGCAGCGGCCCCCGCGATCATATTTACAATGGCGCCGATGACGATGCCAGCGGCACGGCGTCGGTGATCGAGATCGCCGAAGCGCTGGCCGGCCTGGCGGAACGCCCCAAGCGCAGCGTCGTCTTCATGACCTTCTTCGGCGAAGAGCTGGGCGAGGTCGGGTCGCGCTACTACGTTGCCCATCCGGTGTTCCCGCTCGCCAAGACCGCCGTGGATCTCAACCTGGAACAATTGGGACGGACCGATGAAGTCGGTGAGGGCGTGCATACGGGCCAGTACAATTTAACCGGCTTCGACTTCACCGATCTCGCGCCCGTGCTTCGCCAGGCTGCCCAGCCCTTCGGCATCCGCGTGGTGAACGACGAAAAGCACACCGATCAATATTTCCGCGCGAGCGACAACTACCCTTTTGCCGACGCGGGCGTGCCGTCGACCACGATTTCGGTAGCCTATCAGTTCGGCGATTATCACCAGCCCGGCGACGAATGGCCCAAGCTCGATTACGACAACATGGCCATAGTGGACCGGGCTGTCGCGCTGGGGGTTTGGGAGGTCGCGTCGAATTCGGCGGCGCCGCAGTGGAACGCGGCGAGCCCCAAGACGGAGGGTTTTCGGGTGA
>JBEKYD010000112.1:0-36867 GCA_049511335.1 Bryobacteraceae bacterium
GGGAAGATCGGGACAGTCTGAAGCGACACCGATGAAAATCCACATTCCGGGACGGAGCCGCGTGTCCCCTGTGGGGAATTCGGGCGGTTCGGGTCTAGTTTCCTCCCCGTCTGGGCTTGCCGGCCGCCCCCGGCAGCCTGGGATGAACCGAGAAGCGTCTGTTTCGCCGTCCGGCCACTTTTCGCGCGCCGCAGAATGGATTTCTGCGGCAGCCGCGGAGGTCGCTATGGTGATGGATCGCTGTAAACGGCGCCGCAACCGCCTAAAATCGGCGTTGGGATGGAGGCGAGTGTCCCAGAGCGAGGATTTGCTTCGGTGTCGCTTCAGTCTGTCCCGCACGGCTCCCGTGGAAATCGAGGCTAGCCCAAAGCGGCTGGGCTTTTTTGTTGGGCGGGGCGCTGCAATTGGTAATAATATACTTGACATAGGGCATCATGCGGAAGCTCGGTAATCCGAATGTGCCGGGACGCAAGCCAAAACCAAGATAAGTGAAACGTGTGCTAATATCTACCGTTCCGATTATCGTTGCCATACTGCTCCAAGTTCCACAGCCACCAGAGCCGCCATCCCCAACTCCACCGAAATCCAGTCAAAACAAGCAATCCCATACCGACAGCATAGATACCAAGGCTAATAACCTCGAAAGCTATACGTCTGCTGTCGGTACTGCACGAAAGACTAATCTGCCACAAACAGTCCGCAATAATTCCGAGAAGGACGGCAATGGGAAACCTTCTGAAGATTGGCGGATTGTTCTCTTTACGGGGGTTATCGCGGTTGTTGCTATCTTTCAGTATTTGGTCACGCGAAAGCAATGGAGCGTGATGGACAAACAGTTGAAGCAGATGGAAAGCGGCACTCGACCATGGATCAGCGTTGATCCGCATGGCATCCAATCTGATCCAATCATGATAAGCGCGCGTGGATCGGTTTGCACAAAGGTTTCTTTGCGGGTCAGAAACCTCGGCAACTATCCTGGAGCCCTTCTCAGTTCCTATACCGAGTTGCTGGTGTGTGATATTTCGTGCGCCAACGACATTGTCACCGAAAGGCTCCAACTTTACAGAGACGAGATTATAACCTTCAAAAACGCACCTTCCCCTCTTCTCTTCCCCGACGGGGGCCATCCTCATCAATCGGGGGAAATGATTACCGTTGAGGAGAAAGTCGTCCGTCGGGACTTGGACGCGAGATTGATGGTATTTCTGATTGGGCAACTTGTCTACAGCGATCCGATGCGCCACCTTGATCGGGCCAATACTCGGTACCGCACGGTATTTGCCTACGTTTATCAGTTCCCAGATTCTTTTCTGCCTATCGTCTTTGATCTGGTGCCTGGAAGCACACTGCCGTCGGGTGGATGGGCAGAATGGAAGACGCTTGCTGATTAAGGGGAAGATCGGGAACGTGGGGACAGACGGAACGTTCGGCGATACAAAGTTCTTAGAAAACGTTCCGTCTGTCCCCACCGCCGCCTGTCCCCACCGCCGCCCCACCGCGGCGGAGATGGTCGCTGTGATGTCGTGCTGCCGCGGCTTGTGAGCAACGAAAGCATGAACGCGTTGCGCCCGGTTTTCACGGCATTCGTTTTGTCCGGCACCACTGTGACTCAGGCCCGCGCGTCCTGCCAGCGCCCGCGAGTGAAGTCCGGGAACGGGAAAGGGGCGCTGCCTTTGGCGATGGACATTTCGCTCAGCGGTCCCGGGGCGCTCCAGGCGGCCGCGTCGTAGACATCGATGTCCGGCGCCGTCCCTTCGCGCATGCACTGCACCAGGCGGTAGCACTCGATGAAGTCCATTCCGCCGTGGCCGCCGAGTTTCGCGGCAATCTCTCCCAGCTTCGCCCAGATCGGTGGTTCGAACTCCTGTTTGTACGAATCGATGGGACTCCAGTCTTCGCTTCCGTGGCCGTCGATGTAGATGCGGGGAGGATAATCCTTGAAAATTCCTTTCGTGCCGGCAATCAGGTTGATGCGGTCGTAGGGCGACGGGCTGGTGACGTTATGCTCCAGCCGGATCAGGCGTCCCTTCGAGGTCTTGATGAGGCTGGTGTTCTGATCGCCACACGCATAGGTCTCTTTGCGGCGCGGATCGCCGCCGGGGATGTGCGTGTCGCGGTAAAAAGCCAGCGATGCGGACATGGAACTCATCGAGACCATGTACTCGAACCGGTCGCCGCGGTTGATGTCCATGTAGAAAGCAACCGGACCCAGGCCGTGGGTCGGATAGAGGTTTCCGTTGCGGTTGAGATGCTCGAAACGGCGCCAGAGTCCCTCCCCCTGGTTGGAGAACAGCAGACTGCGCAGGTCGTGCAGGTAGGCGGCCCCGCCATGGAGCAACTCGCCGAATACGCCGGCGTGCGCCATGCGGTTGACCAGCATCTCGTTATATCCGTAACAGCAGTTCTCGAGCTGCACACAGTGGCGGCGGGTCTTCTCGGAGGTGTGGACGAGGTCCCAGCAGTCCGCCAGCGTTCGCGCAGCCGGCACTTCCACTCCCACATGCTTGCCCTGCTTCATCCAGAACGTGGATACCGGGACGTGGAAGTCCCAGGAGGTCGCAACGATCGCCAAATCGATATCGTCGCGTTTGGCCAGCCCCTCGAACGCGTGGTCGCTGCCAGCATATACTTCGACGGGACTCGTCTGCCCCCTGGCCACCGCCGCCTGGCCGCGAGCGCATTTCTCCTTGACGATGTCGCAGAGGGCCACCACCTCGACATTCTCCACGGCGGAAAAATTTGTGAGCAACGAGCTCCCCCGGCCGCCCATACCGACGAAGCCCACGCGTACTTTGTCTTTGGGCTCGAATTTCACGCCGGCCATGGTCTCGGCCGGTGTCTCAGCCGGTGGCTGCGGCTGCCCGGCGGCGGGTGACAGTCCGACGCCGAGGGAGGCGAGCGACGCGAAGCGTAGCAGATCGCGCCGCGATGTTTCGATAGCGTCTTCTTTCGGATGGTGTTCTTTCATTTCGAATCCTCTCGCCGATATTGGGCGCTGGCGTATTCGATCCCTGCTTAGGGAACGGCCTGGCCTCGTGGCGGCGTTCTCCATCCACTGCCAGGAATCTCCATTTTGGACCAACTGCCACGGGCTGTTTCATAGAACATATCGCTGGTAGAATGGGCGGCCATGATACGAACAACGATACGAACAATTCTAATGGCAGTATTGCTGCCGTTTCTTGTGGGGGCCACCGATTTCACGGTTGGCTCCGCGACCGCGCGCAGCGGGCAGAAGGCCACCGGCTATATCGCCGTGCCGGCGGGTGTGGATGCGGCCGCGAGCATACCGGCGATCGTGGTCAACGGCGCCAGACCCGGGCCTGTGCTCGCCTTGGTGGCCGGATCTCACGGCACCGAGTACGCGTCCATCCTTGCGCTCCAGAAACTGGCCCAGGCCGCCGATCCGGCGGAACTCTCGGGAACACTGATCATCCTGCCGCTGATCAATGTGCCATCGTTCGCGCAAAAGGTCCCGCACTTAAATCCGGTGGATGGCAAGAACATGAACCGCTTCTATCCTGGCAGGCCGGACGGCACGCAGACCGAGCGCGTATCGTGGGCCATCGCCAAGCAGGTGGTGGAGAAGTGCGATTACCTGATCGACCTGCACGGCGGCGATCTGGACGAAAACCTGCGGCGCTACTCCTACTTGGCCGCCACCGGAAAAGAAGCGCAGGACGCGGCGTCCCGCGCCTTGGTACTGGCCTTCGGGCTCGACCACATCATCCTGCAAGACTTCCGCACCCCGGTTGCGCCGGGCGGCGCCGTCACCCTCACACGCTTCGCGGCGGGGCTCGGCAAACCTTGCGTCACAGCCGAAGCGGGCCATGCCGGCGTGAGCGATGCGGCCGACGTCGATTCGTTGATTCAGGGCTGCTGGAAGGTGGCGCGGCACTTGAAAATGCTGTCCGGCCCGGTCTCCCCCGTGGAACATCCGCTGTGGCTCTCGCGGGTTTCCATTGTGACGAGCGAACTGGATGGCGTTTTCTATCCGCTGGTGGGTCCGGAGGCGTACGTGTCTCAGGGCATGAAGATCGGCTACGTCACCGACTATTTCGGCAGGAAGGTTTGGGACGCGACGTCTCCGATCGCAGGCGTCGTGCTTTACATCGGCGCGGTGCCGTCGCTAAAGAAGGGCGACACGATCGCGCATATCGGTGAAATCGGTAAGTAAGACCGGCAGCGGTATTGCCATACGCCTAACTCGCCGACACTGAATAACGGCCTCGCTCATGGACCGACTTGTTGGATGGTGTGCCGCCGCAGGTACCAACACGGAGTGTAGCCGAAATGCGGCATAAGCGCGTCGACGCACGTTTCGACGACCGGTGTGCCGACCGAGTACTCTACCTCATTCCAGTGGTTCACCGCGGCGTATAAACGACCGACTCTTATCCGTTCGACCGGCCGCCCCCGGAACCGCGCCCAGAGGTCGTCAGCGACATAGATCGAGACCGTCAGACTCACCAGAGCGAGGCATCCCCGCAGCACAAATTTTCGGATCGTCCGCATACGAAAGGCTCCTTTCGACTATAGCGAAAAGAGAAACATGGGTTGCGGTTTCAACGCCTCACGTATCTTTTTCAAATCCCGCCGCCAGGTCTGCGCCGCAGGCTGCCCGTTAGGAGTCGAAGGTAATGCCGCGCTCTCCGCAAACTCCGGCGATAGTTGTCAGGAATCTCGTCCCATTTGCCGAACGGATGCAGCCTTACGCGGCGCCCCCCAACGGAGCTTGCCAGCGCAACAGGAAAAAGTGGCGGCCACAGAGGGAGCAGCGGTAGGGTTGAAAAAGCCAATGGATGGCTTTCTCGACGGCGTTTCGGAAACCTACGCTTCGAAACTCGATCGATCTGCAATAGGGACAGCGGGTGGAAAACAGGCGGGCTGCGCTGTGGATCATGGCGCTAACCGTCCACTTTCGCTGTGCCGTCCGCGGCCAGGCCGGCGCTGTTTCGGACGGGCGGATTGGAGTAATTTGCGTGGGGGTCGTTGCGCAGGCCGGGGGCAGCGCGGCTCGCCTCTCGCGCTGCCTTTACTTGTTCCGGCGTTCTCACATCGGGCTCCGACAGCCTGACCCGTTCTTTGGCGCGGGACACCTGGCGCTTGTGCCGCTTCAGTAGTCTTTTGTTCATCCTTTGTCCTTTACCGCGCCGCCATCGAAGCGTCTACGCTTCCACTTCCTCGACAGCCTCGCAGATGGTGGCCTCGGTGGTGAGCATTAGGGAGGCGATGGAAGCGGCATTCTGCAAAGCCGTGCGGGTTACCTTGGTGGGGTCGATCACGCCGGCCTTCACCAGGTCTTCATACTGCTCGGTGGCGGCGTTGAAACCGAAGTTGGGATCCGGGTGGGCCTTGATCTTCTCGACCACCACGGCGCTCTCGCTGTCGCAGTTGCGCACGATCTGCCGTACCGGCTCTTCGCACGCGCGACGCACGATGGTTACGCCGAACTGCTCGTCGCCAGCGAGTGTCAGTTTCTGCAGCGCGATGGATGCCCGCAGCAGCGCAACGCCGCCGCCCGGCACGATGCCTTCCTCGACGGCTGCGCGGGTGGCGTGCAGGGCGTCTTCCACGCGAGCCTTTTTCTCCTTCATCTCGGTCTCGGTGGCGGCGCCGACTTTGATGATGGCCACGCCGCCGGCGAGCTTGGCCAGCCGCTCCTGCAGTTTCTCGCGGTCGTAGTCCGAAGTCGTCTCTTCGATCTGGGCACGGAGCTGCTTAATCCGGCCCTCGATGGCCTTCGGCACTCCGGCGCCGTCGATGATGGTGGTGTCGTCCTTGTTCACGGTGACACGTTTGGCGCGGCCCAGGTCCTCCAACTTGACGCCCTCCAGCTTGATGCCGGTCTCTTCCATGATGGCTTTGCCGCCGGTCAGGATCGAGAGATCCTCCAGCATGGCCTTGCGGCGGTCGCCGAAGCCGGGGGCCTTCACGGCGCAAGCACTCAGCGTGCCGCGCAGCTTGTTCACTACGAGTGTGGCCAGCGCTTCGCCTTCCACATCCTCGGCGATCACCAACAGCGGCTTGCCCGCGCGGGCGATCTGCTCCAGAACCGGCAGCAGGTCCTTCATGTTGCCGATCTTTTTGTCGTGAATGAGAATGTAGGGATCCTCGAAGACGCACTCCATGCGCTCGGCGTCGCTGACAAAGTACGGTGAGAGGTAGCCGCGGTCGAATTGCATGCCATCCACGGTCTGCAACTCGGTAGTCATGGTCTTGGATTCCTCGACCGTGATCACACCGTCCTTACCGACCTTCTTCATTGCCTCGGCAATGATGTTGCCGATGGTGGGATCGCAGTTGGCGGAAATGCTGCCAACCTGCGCAATCATGTCTCCGGACACGGGCTTGGAGAGCTTCTGGAGTTCCTCAACGGCTACCGCGACCGCTTTATCGATGCCGCGCTTGGTGGCCATCGGGTTGGCGCCCGCCGTCACCGCTTTGACGCCCTCGCGGAAGATTGCCTGGGCCAGAATCGTAGCCGTGGTGGTGCCATCGCCGGCGACGTCGGAAGTCTTCGAGGCCACTTCGCGCACCATCCGGGCGCCCATATTCTCGAGCGGGTCCTGCAGCTCGATCTCCTTGGCCACCGTCACACCGTCCTTGGTGATGGTCGGCCCGCCGAATTTTTTCTCGAGAACGACGTTGCGTCCCCGCGGTCCCAGCGTCACCTTTACCGTGTCGGCGAGCTGGTTCACGCCGCGCAGAATCGCTTGCCGGCAATGGTCGCTATAAGTAATGTCTTTTGCCATAAATATTTCCTCGTTATTCGGATTTGAATTAGCTCGCCTTCAAGAGCGCCTGGGCAGCCATGTCCAGAATTCCGAGGACATCATCCTCGCGCATGATGATGTACTCAGTGCCATCCAGTTTGGTCTCGCTGCCGGAGTACTTGCCAAAAAGGATGCGGTCGCCGACTTTAACATCGAGGGCAACCATCTTGCCGTCGTCGAGGCGTTTGCCTTTGCCGACAGCCATCACTTCGCCTTGCTGGGGCTTTTCCTTAGCCGAGTCGGGGATGACAATGCCGCTGCGCGTGGTCTCTTCTTCCTCGATCCGCTTTACCACGATGCGGTCGTATAAGGGTCGAATATTTGTCATGCTGTCTCCGTTAGATTGAGTCTCTGAAAACTGTCCGGCAACTCGCTGCTACCCCTGCCCAGAGAAAACCAGGCCCTTCTGAAGATGCCGCGGGTGAGCGGAAACGCTTACATAGGGCACTTTCAGGAACGAGTTATCCTTCACCTGGGTAATCTCGATACTGTTACATTTCTGCAATTTCACGCTCTTGATGAGCCGCTCCAACGCGGCGCCCCGCATCTTCTGCTTATCGAATCCGAAGACCGTGGCCTTGATCTCTCCGGCCATGAAAAAGAAAGTCCATCCGGCTGCCGGAACTTCCTTCTCGAAGGTGGAGCGGGCATTTTGGACCGCGGCCCACCCGCTCGAATGAGGCTCCCTCCGGAGCAGCAGGGAGTCCGGCAGATGCGCGCCTTCTTCGACGAAGATGTTCCCCGGTGCGATGGTGTCAGTCATGGTGTGCCTCATTTGGATCGTCAGTTCACGGAACCCGCGCCCGCGGCGTGGGAGAGCCACACCACGGGGTGCTCGCGGACGCCGCCATCGCGCTCCGTGATGTCCGCCCAGTTGACGTCCTGTCTCAGGCGCAGAAACACGCCGGGAGTGCCCTGATAGGTGCCGTTGGCCAGCACAACCGGGTCGCCTTCACGGAATTGAGGAACAGCCGTTCGATCGTTCATAATGATCCTGGAGTTATGACATGGCCGAAACTTGGGTTCGTCCTCGCTTGGCGACCCGCGTTTGCCGCACCGCTTCGTTGAGCGGCGTTGCGGCAGGCGGCGCCCACGCTTCCGGTGGGCACGGCAATTCGATGAAAACAGACATGTCTAATCCTCTCCGGCCATGAACTGGCGCAGTCCGTAGCTGGACGGCGCGACAGGATCGGTTTGTCCGGGTGACCTAAGGGAAACGGGGATCGGATCGCCTGACTTAGTTCAGAGGATCCGCGAGTGGGCAGGAGTGCTCAGCCATTAACTATTATCGGTTAACTACACTTGATTGTCAAGCCAAATTGTGCCAGAATAGCGGTGTATATTAACCGAAATAAGTTAAGAAAGGCACGTTGGACCTCCGTGGACGTTTCCCTCCTGATCAAGCACCGCCTGAAGGAACTCGGCCTTGAGCAAAAAGATCTCGCGGTCGCGGCTCAAGTGACCGAATCGTACATCTCGCAACTTTTGGCGCGGAAGAAAGCGCCTCCCGCTCCCGGCCGCACGGATATCTACGAGAAGATCGGCGCAGCATTAGGGCTCCCGAGCGGCGAGCTTTCCAACATGGCGGAGGTGCAGCGTAAGGAGGAATTGAGGAAGAAAATAGCGGAGACCACGCGGCCTTTGTTCAAAGAGTGTCGCGAGCTGGTCTTGCGCAAATGCGATCGGGCCAGGCAAAGCGAGGTGGGTAGGATTTTTGAGAAAGAACCGTTTGGGGAACTCGAGCGCCTGGTCACTCAAAAGCTTCTCGATGCCGCCCAGGGAGTTGCCAAAGAAGAGTTGCGGAGTGAAGAGTGGCTGCGCCTGATTGCCGAACTCAGCGGCCGCAGCTATGAGCAAATGCGCGTTGCCACTATCGAGTTCCTGGATACGGACGTCTTTAACATTTCCGTGGACAACTGCGCCTCGTTCCTGGATCCGCTAATCGACTCCTGGGATATCGACCTCAAGACTTTCGCCATTGAAGTCGTTCTAAATCGCCGGCTCACGGCAGGCAGTCTGAAACGATTTGAATTCACCGAACAGGAACAACGGCCCCTCGCCATGGAGCCGGGGCTTGAGCAATTCCTGAAGAACGCGTCTTTGAGCGGCGATGTCACCGAAGAGGAGATCGAGTTTCTGAAGGCGCTGAAGCTAAAAGGGAGGCAACCTTCCCCAATTTATTACTACCGGGAACTGCAAAACCTGAGGGATCCACTTCATTTTCCGCTTGTCGCGCCGCCGGAGAATCGGACGGAGTGAAGCCATACGGAGTCTTGCCTGGCAGCCACGGAATGCTATATGAAAGAAACTTCTAAAGTCCGCAAAATCGCTTTTGTCGGCGACCACCTGCCGCGCAAGTGCGGCATCGCCACCTTCACCTCCGACCTGCTTGCCGCGGTCGCGACGGCGCACCCCAATAGCCAGTGTTTCTCGGTGTCCGTCAACGACATCAAGGGTGGCTACGATTACCCGGAGGTGGTTCGCTTCGAGATTGAGGAGCAGGACCTGTCGTCCTATTTACGCGCCGCCGACTTTCTCAACATCAGCAACGTGGACGTGGTCTGTTTGCAGCACGAGTTCGGCATTTTCGGCGGACCCGCCGGCGGCCATATCCTGGCGTTTCTGCGGGAATTGAGAATGCCGGTGGTTACCACGCTTCACACCGTTCTGCGCGAGCCGAGAATGGACCAGCGGCGCGTCATGCAGGAGCTGATCTCGCTTTCGACCCGGCTGGTTGTCATGACGGAACGCGGCAGGCAGATGCTGCAGGACGTCTACAACGCGCCCTCCGCGAAGATCGACTTGATCGCGCACGGGATTCCCGATATGGGGTTCGTCGATCCGACTTATTTTAAGGACCAGTTTGGGGTGGAAGGAAAGGTGGTGCTACTCACCTTTGGCCTGCTTTCTCCCAACAAGGGCATCGAGTATGTGCTCAAGGCGCTGCCGCAGATTCTGGAGGCGTTCCCCGACGTGGTTTACATCGTTCTGGGCGCCACGCATCCGAACGAATTGCGCGAGCACGGCGAGGCCTACCGGGTCAGCCTGGAAATGCTGGCCAAGAAGAACAAGATCGAAAAGAACGTCATCTTCTACAACGATTTTGTGGACCTCGAGAACCTGAAGGAATTCATCGGCGCGGCGGACCTTTACCTCACGCCTTACTTGAACGAAGCGCAGAGCACCTCGGGCACGCTGGCCTACACGTTTGGCGCCGGCAAGGCAGTGGTTTCCACGCCGTACTGGCATGCCGCGGAACTGTTGGCGGAAGACCGCGGGGTTCTGGTTCCATTCGGCGACGCGCAGGCGATCGCCCGCGAGGTAATGGGCTTGCTGCGGGACGATACGCGCCGGCATGCGATGCGCAAAAACGCCTATCGGATGGGTCGTGAGATGGTTTGGAGCAACGTCGCGCAGCTCTACATGCGATCGTTTGAGTTGTCGCGGCTGCAGGGGGCCGCGCCTTCCCGAAAATCCCTGGTCACCAAAACGCTCGACCAGAGGCCGCGGGAATTTCCCGCATTGAAGTTGGATCATCTCTTGCGGATGACCGATTCGACCGGAGTCTTCCAGCACGCCACCTTCAGCGTTCCCAATTTTTCCGAAGGCTATTGCACCGACGACAATGCGCGCGCGTTCATACTGGCGGTGCTGCTCGACGAACTGGGAGACGACGCGGAACGGGTGCGCGGCGTGGCGACCACGTCGGCGGCCTTTCTTCAACACGCATTCGACCGCCAAACGAAGCGCTTCCACAACCACTTGAGTTTCGACCGCCGCTGGCTCGACGACCAGGGATCCGAGGATTGTCAGGGCCGGGCCCTATGGGCGCTCGGCGTCGGGGTGGGACGTTCGTCGTTCCCCAGCTTCCAGATGATGGCGGGACAACTCTTCGCGCTGGCGCTGCCGGTCCTGACGGAATTCACTTCGCCTCGGGCGTGGGCGTTCGGCCTGATCGGTATCCATGAATACCTGCGCCGGTTGAGGGGCGACAGCCTGGTAAACCAGACCCGGGAGACGCTGACCGCAAGGCTGATGGAGCTCCTCCGGCAAAACGCCAAGCCGGACTGGTGCTGGTTCGAAGAGGAGCTGTCGTACGACAATGCCAAGCTCGCCCATGCCTTGATTCTGAGCGGACGCGCCACCGGGCAGCCGGCGGTATTTGAGTCCGGCCTGGATGCCTTACGCTGGCTGAACGAGGCACAAATCTCCGAAAAAGGTCACTTTCGGCCGATTGGCAGCAATGGTTTCTATCATCGCGGCGGTGCGCGCGCCAATTTCGACCAGCAGCCCATCGAAGCGCAGGCCATGGTTTCCGCCTGCCTGGAAGCTTATCGCGCCACTTCCGACGTCTGGTGGTACGAACAGGCACAACGCGCCTTCGATTGGTTCCTCGGATGGAACGACCTCGGTCTGGAACTCTATTCTCCCGAGAGCGGCGCCTGCGGCGACGGATTGCATGTCGACCGCGTCAATCGGAACGAGGGAGCGGAGTCCACCCTGGCCTTCCTGCTTTCGCTAGCGGAAATGCGCCTGACACAAAACATGCTGACGAGCTTCAAAGAACCGATCGCCATCGGCGCCTGACCCTGCCAATGACCACTATGACCATCAATGCCCTTCACGTCACTCGTACGCCGCCCATCCTGAGCCCCGACCAATCGCGTGTGCTTCTGCGGCCATTCAGTCCGGGCGATTCCGAGCGGGTCGGAAGAATCGTCGCCCGGATCATTGCGCTTCCAGAAGAGGAGGCCGGTCGCCTCGTCAAGGAAATCTCGGCCGAATTCTCCGCGCGCCATCGGGACATCCGCAACCGATTTCTCGATCGCTTCGGACAAGTCCGCGAGTTCGTGCCGGCGGATGCCGACGTATCCGAGCAACGGCAACTCCTGATCGGCTCCTATTTCCTGGCCGAATACTCGCTGGAATCCGCTGCCCTGTTCAATCCCTCCATAGTTCCGCATCCCGACCAGACGGATCTGCCGCCCGGCGCGTTGCGGTTTATTCTCAGCTTGCGCGCCACCGGGGAAGGGCACATTTCCTCTATCACGTTTCGCAACGGTATCGTCCATGCCAATCAGCGGATCGAAGTATTCACTCCCGCCGGGTTCCTCACCGAGCCGCGCCAGATTCCCAACCCCGTGTACGAAAAGGCGCTGTTCGGGCGGAAACTCTCCGAACTGGGATTGCGCGGCGAATTCACGCGCCGGGTCATGAACAGGCTGGGGGAGTCGTTCGCCCAGGATGAGCTTCGCGCCGCTCTCCAAGCCGAGCAGTTCCGCCTGCCGGATGGAATGGCGCCGGAAGATCAGGAAGCTTCCCGGGGGATTTGGATGCTGGCCCGGTCCAACTACCAGGTTCAGTTCCGGCCCGAGCAGCAGATCTCCGACCGCATTCTCTTCCCGGTCACACCGTCCCAGCGCAACGGCATTGAGGACGCCCGCTTCGCGTGTTTTCGGAACGACGATGGCAGCCACATCTACTACGCCACCTTCACCGCCTACGATGGAAAGATCGTAGTGCCGGAACTGGTGGAGACCTCCGACTTCCTCCAATTTCGGTTCATAACCTTGAATGGTCCGGCCGCCGAAAACAAAGGCATGGCCATCTTCCCCCGCAAGATCGGCGGACAATATGCCATGCTCTCCCGCCAGGACAACGAGAACATCTATCTCATGTTTTCCGACAACGTCCACTTCTGGAATGAGTACAGCGCGCTCCTCAAACCTGTGTTTTCCTGGGAACTGGTTCAACTCGGGAACTGCGGATCTCCTATCGAAACCGACGCCGGGTGGCTGGTGCTCAGCCACGGTGTGGGCCCGATGCGAAAGTACTCGATCGGCGCGTTTTTATTGGATCGCGACGACCCCAGCAAAGTGATCGGCCGTCTCCGCGAACCCTTACTCAAGCCGAACCGGAAGGAGCGTGAAGGCTACGTGCCCAACGTGGTCTATACGTGCGGCGCTCTGGTCCACAATGGCGTGCTGATCGTTCCCTACGGCCTGGCGGATCACGCCACCGGTTTCGCCACCGTCCCGCTGGCGGAAGTGCTGGCTGCCATGGAGTAGGCAAGGGCCGACCCGCATGGCGTGGCTATAACTCGTATGAAAGTTTCCGTTACCCACTCCACTATTTATCGCTACGATTTCCCGGTGTTCCTGGAGCCTCACATTTTCCGGCTACGGCCGCGCACCAACAGCGCGCAGAGCCTGCTGGCGTTCGACCTCCAGATCGCTCCGACTCCCGCCGGCACAACGGAATGTTTGGATCAGGACGGCACCCTCGCCCTCAACGCGTGGTTCGATTCGCCCACCAGCGAGTTGAGCGTAGTGAGCCGGTTCACCGTGGAGATGCTTCGCGAGAATCCGTTCGATTACGTTCTTACCGGCAACGCGTTGCACCTTCCTCTGTGGTACCCGGAGCCGCTCTGCGCAGCGCTGGCTCCCTATCGGAACGACAGACACGTGGCCGATTCCGTAAAGCAGTATGCGCAATCGACAGCCGCCGCCGCGCAATTTAACACACTCCGGTTTCTGACCGCGTTGAGCCGGCAGATCTTTCAAAGCTGCCGCCAGGCGGTTCGTCCCTACGGTCCTCCCTGGCCCTCGGACCGAACGTTGCGTTCGCAGGAGGGATCCTGCCGCGACCTGGCCGTCCTGTTCTGCGACGTTTGCCGCGCGATGGGAATCGCCGCCAGGTTCGTCAGCGGATACGAATGCGCATCGGCCGGCCGCCAGGATTCGTACATGCACGCCTGGGCGGAGGTCTATTTGCCGGGTATCGGCTGGCGGGCATACGATCCCTCCCGCGGCCTGGCGGTGTCCAACGGGCACGTGGCGGTGGCCGCGGGCTTCGACCACGACCTCGCGTCCCCGGTGGCCGGCTGGTATTCCGGCGGATCGCCATCGCGAATGGAAGCCCGGATATGCCTGCAGGTTGACCATGCCAGCTAAGAGAATCGCGATCCTCGCGCCCGTAGCCTGGCGAACGCCGCCCCGGCAATACGGCGCGTGGGAGACCGTTGCCGGTAACATCGCCGAAGGCCTCGTCTCGCGTGGTTGGGACGTGACTCTGTTCGCTACTCGGGATTCCGTTACCCGCGCTCACTTGCATGCCGTGGTCGACCGGGGGTATGAAGAAGATCCCGCCATCGATCCCAAAGTGGCCGAATACCTTCACATCTCCGAAGCCTTCGAGCACGCTGGCGAGTTCGACCTTATTCACAGCCATTACGACTTCATGGCACTCACCTACACGCGGCTGGTGAAAACGCCCGTCCTGACAACCATCCACGGATTCTCATCGCCACGAATCATGCCCGTCTATGAGAAGTATCGTGACGGATATTTTGTCTCCATCAGTGACTCCGACCGCGCCCCAGGGCTGAACTATGTGGCGACGGTCTATAACGGCATCGACCTCGACTTATATCCGCTGCAGGAATCGGGCGGTGACGAGCTGATCTTCCTCGGCCGGATCCACCCCGACAAGGGTGTCCATCTGGCAATCGAGGTTGCCCGCCTGAGCGGCTTGCCCCTGCTCATCGCGGGCATTATTCAGGATCGAACGTACTTCCGCGAGCAAGTGGAACCGCACCTGGATCGGACCATCCGCTACATCGGGCCGCTGGACGTGCCGGGCAAAAACGAGCTGTTCTCCCGTGCCCGCGCCCTGTTGCACCTCAACACCATCCCGGAGCGATTCGGGTTGGTGCTGGCGGAAGCCAATGCCGCCGGCGTACCCGTGATCGCCACGGACCTCGGATCCTGCCGCGAGGTGATCCAGGATGGGCAGACGGGTTTTCTGGTCAACGACGCCGGCGAGGCCGTCGCGGCACTGCAACGCCTTTCGGAAATCGATCGCGGCGCCTGCCGCCAGCGAGTCCGGCAATGCTTCTCTCGCGAAGCAATGGTGGTGGCGTACGAACAAGTGTATAACACCATTTTTGAACTGGAAGCGAAAAAACGACCATGAAGCCGGACATTGTCAGACGGTATCCCCACAATCCCATCCTCACCAAGGCCGAGATCCCCTACCCGGTGGAAACGGTTCACAACGCAGCGGTGGTGAAGCATGAGAGCGAATACATCATGTTGTTCCGCTCCCATCTGCGCACGGGGCGGTCCATCATTGGTTTGGCGCGCAGCCCCGATGGATTCCACTTCACCGCCGATCCGGGGCCCTTTCTGACTCCTGCGCAGGACGGCCCTTTTGCCGACTACGAGCAGTTCGGAGTCGAGGACCCGCGAGTGACTCCCATAGATGGTGAGTACCTTATCACTTACAGTGCCTACTCGCGCAATGGAGTCCGGATCGCCCTGGCAAAGACGAGAGACTTCCGCCAGGTGGAAAGGGTTGCTCTCATCACGGAGGCAGACTATCGGAACGTAGTGATCTTTCCCGAAAGGTTCGACGGCCTCTATGTCCGGCTTGACCGGCCTCATTCGGAAATCGCCCCCTGGTCAATCTGGATTTCCTATTCTCCGGATCTACGATTTTGGGGCGAATCCCAGTTGATTATGCGGCCCGAACCATACCACTGGGATGAAATGAAGATCGGTCCGGGCGCGCCGCCGATCAAAACCGAGCAGGGGTGGCTTTCCATATATCACGGTGTTTTCCAGACCATGGACGGATCGGTCTACCGTTTGGGGGTCGCTCTCCATGACCTTAAGAACCCGGCCCGGATCATCGGGGTGGGCGATTCGTGGATTTTGCAGCCGGAAGATCCGTGGGAAGTCACGGGCTATGTCCACAACGTCGTGTTTACCTGCGGAGCCGTTGCCGAGTCCGATGGAACCGTGAAGATCTATTGGGGCGGCGCCGATACGGTCATGTGTGTGGGCGAAGCGAATGTCTCCGAGTTAGTCGCGTTGTGCCTGGATCACGGCAGGCCGCCAAAATGAGTGCATCGCAGATCCCGCGAGTTATACGCGATACTGGACTTTTACGGGAGGAATCGTGCCGAACGGTATGAATACGTGGGCGGCAACGGTAAACGGCGTCCTAACCGAACAGGTGAAGCGCTTGAAGAACTACGTCGAGCGCGGCGACCCAGTGGCAGAGCCGAAATAGGAACGTCAAGAACTCCGATGAACGTACCTCGGACGACGGTTCGGTTCCCTCCGTTGGCGATTGCCGTGGCGGCCCTTTGGATCCTGGTTGGCGGACTGGCATTCGCCCAGGATCAGTCGCGGGAAGCGCCGGCGCAGCAGGCGCCCGGAACCATCCACGGCACTGTGACAGACGCGTCCGGATCGGTGGTAGTGGCCGCGGTTGTCACATTGGAGACCGCCTCTTCCGCCGGCAAACGTACCACCATCACGGACGAGGTCGGATCTTTCCGCTTCTCCGCCGTGGAACCGGGAACGTACGCGATTACGGTCGCGGCCGGTGGCTTCGCGGAATGGAAGGCGACGGACGCCGTCGTAGTTTCGGGCGAGAATCCACCGTTGCCGCCCGTCGTCCTGCAGGTGGCGCCCGCGTCCAGCAAGGTGGATGTCGGTCTCTCGCCGCACGAATTGGCGGTGGCGCAAGTAAAAACCGAAGAGAAGCAGCGCCTTCTCGGCGTGTTTCCAAATTTCTTCGTCAGTTATGAACCGAATGCGGCTCCGCTCACCGCCGCGCAGAAATTTCAGCTCGGCTGGAGAGACATTATCGACCCGGTTCCCATCTTGGGCAGCGCCATCGGCGCCGGAATTGAGCAGGCGCGGAATAGTTATCCCGAATTCGGCCAGGGAATGGAAGGCTATGGGAAGCGTTTTGGGGCCCAGCTCGCCGATCGCGTCAGCGGCGTCATGATTGGCCACGTAGTAACGCAGTCGGTGTTTCACCAGGACCCTCGTTATTTCTACAAGGGCACCGGCACGTTTAGCTCGCGCTTCCTCTATGCCATCGCCACGGCATTCGTCTGCAAGGGCGATAACGGGCGCTGGCAGCCCGACTATTCCGACGTTGTGGGCGGTCTGGCGTCCGGCGAGATCTCGACCCTGTACTATCCGGCCAGCTCACGCACTGGGCTGCGGCTCTTTCATAACGTCCTGCTCGGTTTCGGCGGCAGAGCGTCCGCCCATTTGCTGCAAGAGTTCGTCTACCGCAAGCTAACCACCCACGTGCCGAAAATAGCAGCGGCGCCGTCTCTGCCGATTCTGCGCGAAGGAACGCCGGTTTCGCTGATCTCGGTCGAAGACTTAAGTTCCAAGACGGCGCAAAACGCCGGCCCGATCGCCTTTGTGCTTGCCGGTGACATCAAGGTGGGCGGCACGATCGTAGCCAAAGCCGGCTCCAAAGCGTCGGGCCAGGCAAATTACGCCAGCGGGCCAGGCGGCAACGGCGAGCCGATGCACGTAACTCTCGAAGGCGTGCGCCTCAAGGTGGGCAACACCGAGGTTCCGCTCAGAAGCACTCAGGCGCGAGGGGCCAGCGGCGCGTTCGAGTATCATCGCCCGGAAGACTCCGGCAGAATCGCCATCACGCTGTACGTGGCCGGGAATATCGCGCTCCCGCCGGCGCAGTGAGCCAAGCTGAGCCGATGGGGAACCCGGACAGTAAACCGCGGCGCCCTGCAGCGCGGACACGAACTCAGGGTTGTCCCCGCCCGGCTGCTTTCGTGGAGCAGGCGTTTTCGCCTGCAAGCCGCCTCTCATGCGGCCCGCTTTGGGCATCCGGACAGCGTCCGGGACAGACTGAACTGTCTGGACCGTCCCGCCCCGCCCTAATTACGGGATTTGGCCGCCTATAATAATACGTTCGCGCCCACGGCGCATGCATAGCCGAACCGCCGCGCTCCGCCCTGTGAAAATCGCCTATCTCCAGTCCCCAGTCACGAATCCGTTCTAAGCTATAGCGAGGAGTGTTTCGGTGACCCCTTCCGACGGTTCCGGCCCTCAGCCTTCCAGAGCGGTGAAGGTCGTTGTGGCCACCACCGTGATGCTCTCGTTCATCTCGTTCTGGAGGGCGGCCGCCATCGTGTTAAGCGACCTTGCCTCCTCGGCCTATTACGCCGGGGGCATCGCCGAAACAGCCATCGGAAAGTCCGCCCCGTGGTTCATTCTCTCGATCATGCTGTTTTCCTACGCGGTTCGGGCGATCTACATCGAGAGCTGCAGCATGTTCGTGCGGGGAGGTGTTTATAAGGTTGTCCACGAGGCCATGGGCGGGACTTTGGCGAAGTTTTCCGTCTCGGCCCTGATGTTCGATTATGTTCTGACCGGCCCAATCAGCGCAGTAAGCGCGGGGCTGTACCTGGCAGGGCTGCTCAACGAAACCGAAGACCATTTTCAGTTCACTGGGAGCCACTTAAACCCGCCAGTGTTCGCGGCGGGATTTGCGGTTCTTGTGACTCTGTATTTCTGGCGCAAGAACATCGTCGGCATTCGCGAATCGAGTGAAAACGCGCTTCGGATCATGCAGATCACAACCGTGATGGTTGTCGTTTTGATCGCGTGGTGCGTGATCACGATATTTGTCAAAGGTTTTCGGCCGGTCCCGCTGCCCACACACGAGAACCTGAACTTCGGTCCAGACGCGTTGGGATGGTTGAAAGGGACGGCGGCGCCGCAAATCACGTTCATCGCGATTTTGGTCGGGCTCGGGCATTCGCTGCTGGCGATGAGTGGCGAAGAAAGTCTGGCGCAAGTAAACCGCGAAATCGAAGCGCCCAAGCTGAGGAACCTCAAACGCGCCGGCTTTGTGATCTTTCTGTACAGCCTGCTGTTTACTTCCCTGGTCTCGTTTTTCGCCGTCATGCTCATCCCGGACGCCCAAAGAGCCAGGTACCTGGATAATTTGATTGGGGGGCTATCCATGTTTCTGGCCGGCCCCTACGGTCTGCGTTTGTTGTTTCACGCCTTCGTGGTTCTGGTGGGCACCTTGGTCCTGGCCGGCGCGGTGAATACAGCCATCATCGGTTCGAATGGGGTGCTTAACCGGGTTGCCGAGGATGGAGTTCTCCCGAAGTTCTTCCGCGTACCGCATCCGAAGTTCGGCACCACGAATCATATCATCAATCTGATCGTGGGCCTGCAGTTGCTCACGATTGTGATTAGCCGTGGGGACGTGACGCTCCTGGGGGAAGCGTACGCCTTTGGGGTTGTCTGGAGTTTCGCGATGAAGGCGCTCGCCGTGATCGTCTTGCGGTTCAAGCAGCCCGCGGCCCGAGCCTGGAAGGTTCCTCTCAACGTACGGATCGGCAGTGTGGAGTGGCCGATCGGACTGGCCCTGATCACGCTCGCATTGTTTGCGCTCGCGACGATCAACGTCCTCACAAAGAAGGTTGCGACCGTCTCGGGAATGGCGTTCACTCTGATATTCTTCACGGCTTTCGAGTTATCCGAGAGATCCAATCGGCGCCATCGCGGCACGGGGAGCGCGGAAATGGAGGAATTCCGGCTGAAGCCGAGTGAGGAAGTGTCGGCCGAAACAGTGCAGGCGCGTCCTGGCAACGTACTCGTGGCGGTCCGTAATCCCAATCATCTGGGCCATCTGGAGAAGACTTTGGCGGGTACGGACACCAACAAGGAGGACGTGGTCGTGCTTTCCATCCACCTCGCGACTCCGGCGGGCTCCGGCGAGCATGATTTGAAGTACGACCAAATCTTTGGACCACGAGAAATTGAGGTATTCAGCAAAGTTGTTTCGGTGGCGGAAAAGGCGGGAAAACATGTGGAGTTACTGGCGGTAGCGGGCACAAGCCCGTGGGTGGCGATCGTCCAGACGGCGAACAAGTTGAAATCGGGGCATGTTGTCCTTTATCAATCGCCGCAGTTCCGAAATGCTGGAGAACAGGCCAGGGCATTGGAGAAGCAATGGGAGTCCCTGGCGGCGCCGCGCCACCCGCTCACGCTGGAGATCCTCCTCGCGGATTCCACGAAGTCGCGGTTCTACATCTTCGGCCAGCACCCGGCTCGACTCTGGCCGGAGGACGTTGAACGGATACACAAGCTGTGGCTTGAGTTTTCCGGGAAGCAACCGGACGTCGAGATCCGTCATCGCGACGTGGTTAGCGTAGCCTTACGCCGGCTCGACGAGGAATTTCACTCCGGCCAGGGAAATGAGATTCTCAATGAAGTTCGCCACGAGCGGTGGGAGCAACCGCACGACGGACAGTCCGATTCCGAACCATCCGAGGATTAACCGCGCTTCCGGTGGCCTGAGGCCTAAGCCGTACGGCAGCTTAAGCTACCGCCAATATCCGTTGTCTCTGGATTACCGCACTCCGAAACTGTGCCAATTCCTCGATCGGCCACTCGTAAAGAGCCCCAAATTCCCCCGGGGCCGGGCTTGCATTTCCCTGGTACTCCTTTGCGACGGAAAGTACTTGAATTTCATTGGAAAGCCGCGTTATGCTGAGAACATGACCCGATCGGGACAGAAGCCGGTGGCGCTGGACGCTTACGCCATGGACAACCTGCGGTACATTCGGCGCACCATGGAGCGGGCGGGAGAATTCACCGCCGTGCCGGGTTTGGGCGGAGTGCTGATGGGCTCGACCGCGCTGGCGGCGGCATGGCTGGCGGAAGGGCAAACCACGCCCGGCGCGTGGCTTTCGGTATGGGTTTTAGCGGCGGTGGCGGCGGTGGCGATCGGGACCGCGGGCGCCTACTGGAAGAGCCGGCGCGCCAAGGCGCCGCTTTTTCACGGGCCGGGGCGAAAGTTCGTGGCAGGATTCGCGCCCGCCATGGCGGCCGGCGGGGTGCTGACCGGCGCGCTATACCACGCCGGGTTCAGCGCACTGCTGCCGGGCGTCTGGCTGCTGCTCTATGGCGCGGCGGTGATCGCCGGCGGCGCGGCATCGGTAAAAGCGGTTCCGCTGATGGGCGCGTGTTTTATGCTGGCCGGATCGGCCGCGCTGTTCGCCCGCGGCGTGCCGCCGGACGTGCTGCTGGCGGCCGGCTTTGGCGGATTGCACATCGTATTCGGAACCATTATCACGGTGAAATATGGCGGCTAAAGACAATGCGGCTCGAAAGCCGCGCGAACGCAAAGCGGCAGTCCCCACCGTAATCGAAGCGGCGGGCAGTACACCCAAGCTCGACCGCCTGATCCACGACCGGCTGCGGCTGGGGATTCTGAGCGCCCTTTCCGTCAATCCGTCGCTCACTTTCAGCGACCTCAAGAAACTGCTGGATGCGAGCGACGGCAACCTCAGCGTGCACGCCCGGAAGCTGGAAGAAGCCGGATATATTCAATGCGCCAAGTCCTTCGAGGGCCGGGTGCCCAAAACCGAATACCGGCTGAGTGCGCCGGGGCGGAAAGCGTTGGCCCGCTATCTCGATCATATGGAAGCGCTGATTCAGGCGATGCGCGAGCATTGATTTCCGCGGGGGCCATTCGAAATAGGTCAATTCATGCCCGAATACTTTAATTTGCAAAATACTTTGCATGCGGCGATCATCATGGATGGCAACGGCCGCTGGGCGCTGGCGCGGGGACTGCCGCGAGTGGCCGGCCACCGCGCCGGCCTCGAAACGGCTCGGCGGATCGTTGAGGCGGCTCCAGCGAGCGGGATCGGCATCCTGACCCTGTTCGCTTTTTCGAGCGACAACTGGAGCCGGCCGCCGGCCGAAGTGAAGGCGTTGATGCACCTGGCAGCCTGGTACCTGGAGACCGAGACGCCGCGGTGCGTGGCCGAAGGCGTGCGCGTGGAAGCCATCGGGCGCCGCGACCGGTTGCCGCGGCCGCTGGTAGCCGCCATTGCCGCCAGCGAAGCGGCCACCGCGCGGGGCTCCAGGCTGTGGCTTCGGGTGGCACTCGACTATTCCGGGCGGGAGGCGATTCTGGCGGCGGCGCGCGACGCTTCCGAGTCTTCCAGCGAGCTTTCCCGCGCCGGCCTCGACCAGTGCCTCGGTCCGCCCGTCGACCTATTGATCCGCACCGGCGGCGAACGCCGCTTGAGCGATTTCCTGTTGTGGGAGAGCGCCTACGCCGAGCTGGTTTTCAGCCGCGCCATGTGGCCCGATTTCGGCCCGCAAGATCTGGCCGCCGCCTCACGGCCGCGAACGCCGCTATGGAGCGGTGCCGCAAACGGAAATGCGCTGCTCAGCCGGTTGGCTGGATTGAAGAAGAGCGATCGGCCACCAGCTTTTCGTGCTGGTCAGATGACCATTTCGGCGTGCTATCGTGAAAGTATGAAGCACACGATCGTGAACGTTACCGAGTTCAAAGCCAAGTGCCTGTCCCTGCTGAACGAGATCGGAGAGCGCGGCGGTTCCATCACGATCACCAAGCGGGGCAAACCGCTCGCAACCGTGCGGCCGGCGCATCGCACCGCATGGAAGAATCCGGCAGGTTCCTTGGCCGGAAAGGTGATTGTCGACGACGATCTTCTCATGGCGGACACTTCCGAGCTTTGGGAAGTAGTGCATTCGCCTCACCGATTCGACTGACCGAGAGGAGATTTGATCCTGCGGTTTCTTATCGACACGCACATTGTCGTTCGATGGCTTGTCGCTCCGAAGAAGCTTTCGCGAGAACAAGCGCGAGTTCTGGCCGACGCAGTCCGCCGGCGTGAACCGGTCGGCGTCAGCGCCATCACGCTGCTCGAGATCGCCGCGATCTTTGGCAAGGGCGGCTCGCGCCGCGATGCCGACGCCAACCAGGTTCTTGGTGTATTGGAATCCGACCCGGGGTTTGAGATCGTCCCATTCACCCTGGATGCCGCTGCGGAGATGGCCGCGCTGGGGCCACCTTTGCGCGATCCAGGCGACCGGGCAATTGTGGCTACGGCGCGGGTTTGCGGGCTTCGCCTGATCACTTCCGACCAACGCATCATCGATTCAAATCTTGTGCCAGTGGTCGCTTAGCCGACCCCTGGTAGAATCGAATCATCGATGCCCACCCAGGCTCCTCCGGCTTCCGCGCGTCAGTTTTTCTCGCGGCACGGCGCGCTGTCGAAATGGCATCCGAACTACGAATTCCGGCAGGGGCAGGTGGAGATGGCCGAAGCCGTCGAATCGGCGCTGCACGACCGGCGTCACCTGATCGTCGAAGCCGGCACCGGCACCGGCAAAACCCTGGCCTATCTGGTTCCCGCTCTGCTCTCCGGCAAGCGCATCGTGGTCTCCACCGGCACCAAGAATCTGCAGGAGCAGCTTTTCTTCAAAGACGTTCCCTTTCTGCAGCGGCATTTCCCGCGGCCGCTCAAAGTCTGCTACATGAAGGGCCGCAACAACTACGCCTGCCGGCAGAAAATTTATGAGGCCGAAAAATCGCCGGTGCTCAGCGGCCTGGAAGAAGTGGCCGATTTCCGCATCATTCAGGAATGGGAAAAGACTACCGAATTCGGCGATCGCGCGGAAATTACGCGGCTGCCCGAATCGAGCACGGCTTGGGCCAAGCTCGATGCCCGCGGCGACCTTTGCAGCGGCTCGAAGTGCCCCAACTTTGACCGCTGCTTCCTCACTTCGATGCACCGGCGCGCCGCCGAAAGCGATATCGTCATCGTCAACCACCACCTGTTTTTCGCCGACCTGGCCCTGAGAGACGAGAATGACGAAGGCGGCGTACTGCCCGATTACGCCGCCGTGGTTTTCGACGAAGCGCACGAAATCGAAGACACCGCCGGCCAATACTTCGGCGTCTCCATCAGCAACTACCGCTTCCATGATCTGCGCCGCGATCTGGCCGTGGTGGGCCGCATGAAAAAATTCGGCAGCGTCGAGCTCGACCGCATTCTCGAGCGCATGGAAGAGCTCACCAATCAGTTCTTCGCCTTGTTCGGCGAAGTCGAGCGCCGCGTCGCGTTTGAAAACCGCGACAGTTTTCGCGAGGCCAATCTGGAAGCGTATACCGACCTGGTGGCCACGCTCGATTTGCTGGCTGCCCATCTGAAGCTCATCGACAAGCCGCCGGACGAAATCATCCCGCTGCACCGGCGGACGTTGGAGCTTGCCATGGCGCTCCGTTTTCTACTGGAAGAAAACGACGAGAGCTTCGTTTATTGGATTGAAAGACGCGGCCGCTGCTGCCACCTGGAAGCCACGCCCATCGACGTGTCCGGCATTCTTTACGAACGCCTGTTCGAGCGCCTGGACACCGTGATTCTGACTTCCGCGACTCTGGCCGTGGCTGGCGGATTCGATTTTCTCCAGTCCCGGCTCGGCATGCGGAGTCCGCGAAGTTTGATCGTGCAGGGACACTTCGATTATCAGAAGCAGGCTTTGCTTTACGTGCCGCAGCATCTGCCCGACCCTCGCAGCCCGGCCTTCTCCTCTGCCGCAGCCGAGGAAGTTGTCGAGATCCTAGCCCATAGCCGCGGCCGCGCGTTCGTGCTCTTCACCAGTTACCAGCAGATGCGGATGGTTCACGACAAGGTGTCGCTCGAGATCGAATTCCCCACGCTGCTACAGGGCACTGCGCCGCGCCACGCCCTGCTCAAAGAGTTTCAGTCCACCCCCCACGCCGTGCTTTTTGCGACTTCGTCTTTCTGGCAGGGCGTGGATGTGCCGGGCGAACAATTGAGCTGCGTTATCATCGATAAGTTGCCTTTTGCGGTGCCGAACGATCCGGTGGTGAACGCGCGCATCGAGAGCGTCCGCAGGGCCGGCGGCAATCCGTTTTACGATTACCAGATTCCGCAGGCCGCCATCGCCCTAAAACAGGGTTTCGGACGCCTTATCCGCAGCAAGACCGATCGCGGCGTGCTGGTACTGCTCGATAACCGCATTACCAAACAGCGTTACGGGCAGGTATTTTTCGATAGTCTGCCGGATTACCGGTTCACGACCAGCCGCGGCGACGTGGAGAAGTTTTTCCGAGTGTAAGTCGACTATGTTTGAAGTAACCATAGAAGAGAGTTTTTCCGCCGGACACGCGCTTCGCAATTACCACGGCAAGTGCGAGAACGTGCACGGCCACAACTACCGCTGCCAGGTGACGTTAACCGGCGAGGAACTGGATGAGATCGGCCTGTTGGTGGATTTCGTGGCGCTGAAGAAGGCCGTCCATGCTGTCATTGACCGCCTCGACCATCAGTGGCTCAACGATCTCCCTCCCTTCGACAAGTTGAACCCGTCGGCCGAGAATATCGCCCGGTATATTCACGACGAAGTGAAGACAGGTCTCCAGATCCCCGCCGGAGTGCGGATCGAATCGGTGAAGCTGTGGGAGACCGATACCTGCAGCGCGACGTATCGGAAGCCGTCGTAGGTTTGGAGCCTCTGGGTGACCCAAACATGGATCAACCTAAATTCCACGACATCAGGAGTTCAGAGACCCGGCGCTGCAGGCATGAGTGCCGGCATGAGTGCCGGCATGAGTGCCCGGGCCACTCGCTATCGCGGCCGGATTCTGAGCGAACAACAGTACCGGCACGGCTTCTGTTCCGGCAGCATGATCGTCAATCCATTCCGATCTCTCTGCCACTCCAGCTTTGCCTCGGAGCCGAGTAGATCCACGCTGGCAATGTCGCCAGGGAAGTGCTGCGATTGGCTCGCGAGCGATTGGATCCGCAGCCTGCCATTATCCGGCCAAGCCAGAGCAATGGCATAGAGCGAGCCGCCCTTGGTGGTGAAACGGATATCTTCGGCGGTATAGCGGACGTTGAGATAGGGGAAATCCACTTGCGGCGAACGGGCCGGTCCTTCGCCATAGATTTTCCAGGGGCGAGTGTCGAAGAGAGCTTCTCCGTTGATCCTCATCCAATTCGAAATGTTGTCGAGCACCGCGATCTCGCGATCGTCAATCGTGCCGTTCGCGCGAATGGGCGTGTTCATGAGCAGGTTGCCGTTCTTGCTCACCACGTCCACCAGGTACGGCACCACGTCCGCCGCCGATTTGTAGACGATGTCGCGCTGGTAGTGCCAATTGCCGATGCAGATATCCATTTGCCAGGGATAGGGCGCAATTTCATCGTTGGGATACCGGTCCCACACCAGGGCCTTCCACAAATCCGGCGTCACTCTCTTGGTATTGATCACAGCCTCGACCCGCCCCCGGTTCCATTGGGCGCTGGAATTGTAGTAGTGCGCGGCAAGGCGCACGCCGGTGTCGCCCAGTGGCAGGCCGTAATCGGTGAAAAACACCAGATCGGGACGATATTGGTCGATCGCGTCCTTGGTGCGGTCGAAGAAGTTCTGGATGTAATCGGGCGGCGGCGGTTCGTCGTCGCGGTGCGGCCTCGAGTAGAGCTTTTGCGGATCGTAGCCTTCCCACCACGTGCCTGCGCCATCGGCCGAAGTGAGGTTGCCATCGTACGGCACGCCCGCGAGCGGGCCGGTGCGGTCGGCGCCGTGACTGACGTTGAACCATTGCCAATTCTGAGTCGAAAATATGGATACTCCGAAGCGGAGCCCCTGCTCGCGCGCCGCTCGGGCCCAGACGCCGGCCACGTCTTTCTTTGGGCCGATGTTCACTGAGTTCCAGGGTTGGTGGGCGGAATTCCAGCAATCGAAACCGTCGTGGTGGTTGGCCAGCACCACGAAGTAACGCGCGCCGGCCTTCCGGTACCGCTCCAGCAAGGCTGGCGGGTTCCATGCTTCGCCCTTCCACTGGCGGCAGAGGTCCTTGTAGCCGAATTTCGACGGGTGCCCATAATGGGACACGTGATAGTCGTATTGCGCGCTGCCCTGGATGTACATATTGCGGGCGTACCAGTCGCCCTGTTCGGGCACGCTTTGCGGGGTCCAGTGGGCCGAGATGCCAAATTTGGCGTTGGCGAACCAATCGGGCGCGCGGTACTGGTTGAGGGAATCGAGGGTGGGTTGGAATGGGCCGGGTGCGATGGGTTCCTGCAATTGGCCGGATCTGGCCGCGCGGTGCGTTTGCGACGCGGTAAACAACAGCAGGCCGCGGGTCGTGAATTGTCTTCGATCGATTTCGTTTCCCATGCGAAGCTAAGTCATCCAAATAGTCTCAAAAAACCCTGGCTGGCAGACCACAGAAAACGATGGTCTGCCCCACGCTATCCCCACTATGGCACCAGTGGCCCCCGCCAATGATATTCTCAGGTAGGCACCCAGATGAAATCCCGTTGGGCCTTTCGGTTGGGAGTGGGCTTGGCGATGTGGGGCGTTCTGTGCGCGTTCCAGCGCCCGTTTCGCGATTACCCCGGCGTAGAATACCGGCTTGGCGACATTCCGTTGCCGCCCGACTGGCGGGAGCAATCCGAATGGACTTTTGCCCGCTTGATGTATCCGCCGGTTCCCTACAGACGCTTTGGGCGCGGGTACGGCGGCTACGGCTTTCGCGGTTCGGGCCGCGGCATCTGGACCGAGGGCAACAGCATCTGGACCCAGGATTATCCCCGCGCCGACCGCCATTTCTCGCTCGCCCTGCGGCGGCTCACCCGCATCCAGGTGCGCTCCGTGGAGCAGCCCGTGAACCTGGACGAAGGCGACGTCTACGATTGGCCCTGGCTCTACGCCGTGCAACCCGGACACTGGCAGTTGACCGATGCGCAGGCCAAATCCATGCGCGAATTCCTGCTGCGCGGCGGCTTCTTCATGGCCGACGATTTCTGGGGCCAGGAGGAGTGGGATATCTTCATGGCCAGCATGCACAAGGTCTTTCCGGAGCGCGAGGCGGTCGAGCTGGAAAACCGCGACCCCATCTTTCATACCGTCTACGATCTCGATAACCGGTACCAAGTGGCCAGCGAAGGCTCGGTGCAGCGCGGCCGAAGCTGGAAATGCGAGGGCTGTCCCGACCGCTGGCGTGGAATCTTCGACGACCACGGCCGCTTGATGGTGGCCATCACGTTTCAATCCGACGTAGGCGATTCCTGGGA
This sequence comes from Bryobacteraceae bacterium, assembly GCA_049511335.1. Lineage (GTDB taxonomy): Bacteria > Acidobacteriota > Terriglobia > Bryobacterales > Bryobacteraceae > JBEKYD01. The sequence goes on from JBEKYD010000112.1 coordinate 27,502, forward strand.
GTGGGCCGATGCGCCGTATTACCCGGAAAAGTACGCGGCTCTGGGGATTCGGATCGGGGTGAACTATGTGGTTTATGCGATGACGCACTGAAGGGAAGTCGTCAGTCGTCAGTCGTCAGTTGTCAGTTAAAGAGGTGGGGCAGCGCAGCCCCTGGTATTCGCGTATTCTGGGAGAAGGGAGCCGACCTCATGGAAGTCAATTTCACCCCGCCACCGAGAAGAAGCTCAGGGACTTTTCCGCGCAAAGCGGACGTAGGACTGACGAGGTGGTTGAGGACGCTGTTGCCGGATACTTCGACGAAGTTCTTCGGCTTAGGCAAATGCTGGACGGCCGATATGACGACTTGGCAAGCGGCAGGGTGAAGCCGATCGACGGCGAGGAGTTCTTTGAAGGGCTGCGCCGACGCGAGGACGAATTGCTCAAGAACTGCTCATCTGAATGAGCGCCTGATGTAGTCAGGCGGCAGGTTCGGATCAAGGCAGGTGCCGTCCTCTCGGTATGTCGCCTTCGTCATCACGGATGGGGTGACGATCGCCACGTAATCAACTTTTTCCGCCGCTATAGCGATCACATCGGCTACGTCTCGAAACCGGGCGTCAGGGTCAGCCGTAACAAAAACGTACTTATAGAACCGAGTTCTGAAGATGTCGTCCAGTCGACGCCCAAGCTCTTCGCGCTTCTGATCTCTACGATTGAGCTTGAGGAGCCCGCCAGGGAGAACCTCTAGCACTATGTCCCTGACGTCGCCGCAGTGGCCCAGGCCCGCAATTCTGACGAAGAGCCAGGTGGTCGCACCGGAGTAGCCCGGAGCACACCCTGCTAGGCACAGCAGGGCCGTGAATGAAGACGCCGCCAGTACCGCCCGCATAGCCGCTCGAACAGTAGACACCAAGACGCTGACGGATGTTCCACGGCTTGTAGGCGGGCTCTAGATGCTGCCTACTTCTTCGCTTCCGTAATTCCCAAATCCGTCAGAATTTTGGGATTGGCTTCGTCCATCGAGAGCAGGTTGTGACAGGCGTTGCAATCCTGGGTGATGGCTTGGCCGCTCTTGGCTTTGTGGGAGTCGTCGTGGCAGCGGAAGCAGCCGGGGGAATCGGTATGGCCAACATTGAGCGGGTACTTACCCCAGGTGACCTTCATGGCCGGGAAGATGTTGCGGTCATAAACGGCGAGTACGCCGTCGGCTGAGGCAGTGACTTCACCGCGGCGGCCGGACCAGATGTCGGGGTAATTCTGCCGGTAGAAAGCTTCGAAAGCGGCCGGGATTTTGGCGGCGGCTTCTTCTCGCGAGCTGTAGTTTACCTTGAGGATTTCGAGGGCTTTCTTCTTAGCGAAAGGCAGGGCGGCAGAGACGTCGCCGGAGTCCATGGCGCGGTCGAGATCCCGTTCGGGCAATTCAAAAGCGTGCGAGGGACGGTTGTGGCAATCCATGCAGTCCATGTCGCGGAGGGTGAGACCGGCGCCGTCGGGCTTGGCGTCGGCGGTGGCGTAGACAGTCTTGGCGCCGTTGTTGTCGTATTCCACCCAGGGGATGTTCTGGCGGGCTTCGTCGGAATGGCCGTAGCGAATCACCACGCCGGGTCCGAGGTGGGTGCCGTGAATGCCGATGCCGTGGTTGCCGCCTCCGATTTTCATGAGCAGCACGGTCTTGGTGAGCGTGTTGCCGGCGTCGTCGGCATATTTATCGATTACGCGCAGGCGGTCCTCACCGTATTTCTGGGGCCAGTGACAGGTTTCGCAGGTTTCCCGGGCCGGGCGCAGGTTATGCACCGGGGTCGGAATGGGAGTGGGGTAAGTGTGGAACGTCACCGCAAAGACCTGGCCCACGCCGGAGAGCTTGCTGCGCACGAACCAGGAAGCGCCGGGACCGATGTGGCATTTGACGCACTCCACGCGCGAATGCGGCGATTGCTGGTAGGCGGTGTACTCCGGCTGCATCACCGTGTGGCAGGTTTGGCCGCAGAACGTCACCGAATCCATATAATTGACGGCGCCATAGCTGAGCTGGCTGGCCACCAGGATGTTGACGGCCGTGGTGAGGATGACGAAATAGGCCAGCTTACGCAACTCGGGGTTGCTCCAGCGCAGCGGCGGAAAGCCGTCGGGCCAGAGGTTCGCCCGCCGGTCGGCCCGGCGCTGCCGCCATATGCCCAGGGGAATCAGAATCAGGCCGGAAAAAAAGGGCGCCGGCAACACCATGAAAACCAGGATGCCGATATAAGGGCTCGCGGTCTCGCCCTTGAGCGTCGTGGGCAGGAGGAAGAGCCAAAACACCGTGGCCGTGGTGACCAGGACCACGCCCAGGAGGCTGATCCAATTGCTGGAAAGATGGACGAACGGGGAAAGCCAGCCTCGGTCGGGGCCGGACGATCGTGTCATTTATGCGGGTTTTCCTCTCTGACGCCCGTGAGAAACGCGGTGTTCAGCGGGTAGATGTCGGGGTCGAAAATCACCGAATAGAGATGCCAAACCACGATGGCGAGGGTGGCCAGAACGGCTTCGTAGAAGTGGATCGAAGTGGCCACATCCAGCCAGGTTTTCGGCAGAACGCGCAGGGCAATATTGTTGGCCCAGAGCAGAATCCCGGTGGAAGCCATTACCGCTGCACCCCAAACGACGGCCCAGTATTCGGCTTTCTCGATGTAGCTGTGGGGCGAACGGCCGGGCGGTACGGTTCCAAGTCCCAAATTATAAGCGAAATTGGACATGGCTTCGCGCGGGTCGTTGCGATTGGGCAGCATTTCTTTCCAGTGCTCGCGCAGCTTGCGGTTGGCGATGAGCGAGACCGCGTGGGTCAAGGCCACCAGCATGAACACCACCGCGGCGGTGCGGTGAATCAGGCTGCGCATCGAGCGCGCGCCTTCCATCGCCAACAGCGGGTGGGCCCACCACTGATCCGGGTACTTGAGCGCGAAGCCGCTCCATACCAGGACCAGGAAGGAAATCGCCATCACGGCGTGCTGGATGCGCTCGAAAGGAAGCATGCGAACGCTGCCGTGACCGCTGGCTGCCAGACGGCGCACTGCCTTCTGGAAGCGGGTGCGGATCAATTTGCGCAGCCAATCGCCCAGGTTGTGCAGCAACATGAGGCCGATCGTGACCGGGATGAGGAGCAGATACATGCCGCGCACGAAGCGCAGCGGCGGAGGCTCGGAAGCGTTTCGCGAGACGTGCACCGGGCCGATGGCGAAGCGTTCGCCGGCGCCAGGATGGCACTGGCCGCAAGTTTTGGGCAGGTTCTTGGGATTGATGGTGGATTTCGGGTCCGAGGACGGCAGAATGTTGTGCACTCCGTGACAACTGGCGCAATTGGCGACCGTCTGGACGCCGGCCTGGGCGGCCAGCCCGTGGTAGGAGGCGTCGAAACTGACCAGCCGGTCGGTGGGCAAGCCAAAACGGCGGTCCAGGCGCACGTTGCCATGGCAGTTCCCGCAGGTATCGCGAATATGCGCGGCATTGACGGGGGAAGCGGAGTTGGTGTGCTTGATAATGTTGTGCTCGCCATGGCAGTCGGTGCATAGCGGGGCTTCGGAAACACCCCTCGCCAGGGCCTGTCCATGGATGCTGGCGCGATATTGCTCGACCACGTCGCTGTGGCACATGCCGCAGATATCCGGAACCGAAGCGCGAAACGCTTGCGAGCTGGGCGAAATCAACTCGTGCGCGCTGCCGTGACAGAGGGCGCAATCCGGGGCGCCTTCGTTGCCGTGCGCGCGGGCTTGGCCGTGAACGCCGAGGGAATAATCGCCAGCCTGGTCGGTGTGGCAATTGCCGCACACGGGTTTGGGAATATTCGCGGGGTGAGGATATTGGTCGTGAGATTCGTGGCAGGTGTCGCAGGTGAGACTGGCGTGGGCGCTTTTGGCCAGTTTCTGCCCCTGCTCGTGGCAGTCGGTGCAGGCGGTCTTGGCCGGACCGGCTGCCCAGGCGTTGGCGCCCGCGAAAATTACAAGAAAACCGAGGATGGCGAAACCGAGCCCCCCGGGTATCGTCTGGAAAGCCCGGTTTCGCATGACTCTAAACCCCCGCCGTGGAGCTCGACACCCAAAACTGATAGAAGTAAATCGCGACCAGCACAAGTCCGTAAACCACCGCGATTATGGTCAGGAGCTTGCCCCACTTGTCCACCTGGTCGAGCTTCTCCGCTACCGTGCTTTGTTGCGCCACAGCACCGCTCGAGGCGCCCAAATGCAGGGTGTCGTCTTCATCCTTTGCGATGCGGCGGCGATACACGATGAGGCCAAGTACCGCCAATGCCAAGGCGACCCAGATTCCTAAGAAAGCCTTCATTACTGCCTCCATTTGAGATAATCAACTCTTTTATACTACATTCCGGGCCGGCCAACCGTGCTCGGGCATTTAGGAAGATGCACGCTGGATTCCACGACAGCGACGTCGCTAATTACTGTGTTTTGCAACGTTTGTGGCTGGAACGACGGATGATTGGGGTTATTGACGCAGGGCTTGATTGGGCATTGGGGGAAATTGCGCGTGCTGGGCTGGAGGAATGCAGGGTGGGGCACCGGAGGGCCGCCGCCATGATGGCAAGCAGAACGGTATCCATAGGGTCGTTCCAGCCGACCACGGAAACGATGCCGGCGTCCCAGGCTTGGGCCATGCGCTCGGAGTTCATGTGGGTAATTAAAACGATGCATTCGGGGTGAGACAGAGAGAGGGGCAGACGGGCTAGTGCGGCATCGTCGACGACCAGCACGCAGGGCTGCCCCGGATCCAGACTCTCGGCCGAGTCAATGTGCCAGGCGCAAGTATGGGCCAAGGCATCTCGCAACGCCGCGGCATACGCGGTGTCCGCGAGGGCGAGCCTGACCTTTTGTAACATATGCGGCTGGAAACTTTCCCCTCGAAGTCCGGCTACTTCTTTTCCTGGTAGCCGTCGAGGGTCTTATGCGCGGAATAATACTTTCCGGCATCGGTCAGTTCTTTGGGTTTCGCCTTGGCATCCACGTGGCAGTATGTGCAGGCTTTCTTGGTGGCCTTGGTATACTCCGGTTTGCCATAGGACGCGATGGAGCAAATCAAGAACCCGCCCAATAGGACGGCGAACGGAATAGTGAGTTTGAGGTGCGACAATCTTAGCCTCCGGCCAGAAAGGGAGCAATTGCATCGCCACCAGGTAACTACTTTGATTTCAGGTCTTTTTACCTCTTTCGGAGGGATTGGGGCGGGGGAATTCCCACCGCTCGGAGGCGGAGATTGCGCTATATCGCTCAATCGGGCTGGTATAATCGATACCGTACTAGGTCATGTCAAAGATTTCTCCCGGTTGGCAAAACGCAGGCGTCCTGGAAGCGGTATTTGACCAGCTTTCGGATGCGCTGGTCCTGTACGATCCGGAATTCCGTATTACCGGGGTGAACCGGTCGGCGGAGAAGCTCTTCGGGATTTCCTCCGAGGAGATGCTTGGCAAGCACTGCCAGGAGGTCTTCAAGTGTTCGCTGTGCGAGCCTGGCTGCGGCATGCTGGTGGGTTTGAACCAAGCCCCTTCCACCCCACTTTGTACCGTCCGCCTCCGCACCGCGAACGGCCTGGAGCGGTTGGTGGTGATGAGAACCGCCCAGGTGTCGGATGGCGGCGGGCGCTTGACCGGGGTGGTAGCTACCATCAAGGACATTACCGAGGAAGCCTCACCGGAGCGGCGCGAGGTGATCGCCGAGTCCCCCGGCATGCGCGAGGTGATGAATTTCGTGCGGCGGGTGGCCTCCAGCGAAGCGACCACCATCCTGCTCGAAGGCGAGAACGGGACCGGCAAGGACCTGATCGCCAAGACCCTCCACTACCAGAGCATACGCCAGGCCGAGCCTTTCATCGCCATCAACTGCGCGGCCATTCCGGAGACCCTGCTGGAAAGTGAATTGTTCGGTTACGAAAAGGGCGCGTTCACGGATGCCCGATCCCAGAAACGGGGCATTTTCGAGCTGGCTGACAAAGGCACGCTATTTTTGGATGAGATCGGCGAAATTCCGCTGATGCTGCAGGCCAAGCTGCTGCGGGTGCTGGAAGAACAGAGCTTCCGGCGGCTGGGCGGCCTGAAAGACATCCAGTTGGACCTGCGCGTGGTGGCGGCCACCAACAAGAACCTGCGCGAAGCGGTGAAGGAAGGCGCCTTCCGCCAAGACCTCTATTTCCGCCTCAACGTCATCCAGATTCTGATTCCGCCGCTGCGCGAGCGGGGCGAAGATATCGTGCCGTTGACGCGGTTCTTCATCGATCACTACAATCGCAAGTTCAAGCGCAGCGTGGAGGGGATCAGCGACGGCGCGGCCAAACTCCTGCTTTCGCACGACTGGCCGGGGAACGTGCGCGAACTGCGCAACGCCATCGAGCGCGCCATGATTTTGGAAGAAGCGGCCCTGATCAGCTCGGCTAGCCTTCCCATAGCCATCAGCCGCCCCGATTACGCACCCAATGCCGAGGCCGACCTCTCCAGCGGAAGCGGGCCGGCGGCAGTCGACGGCATGTCGCTCGAAGACCACGAACGCAGCCTGCTGGTCCGGGCTCTCGAAAAGACCAGCGGCAATCAGACGCAGGCCGCGCGCCTGCTGCGCGTTACCCGCGACACGCTGCGCTACAAGATGAAAAAATTCAATTTGAAGTAGCGGCGTTCAGTTTGAAGTAACGCCCGGCGGGACGAAGAAAACCCGCAGCCCGCCCGCGTTGGGGTCGACCAGCCAGAGGGGCCCCGAGCCCGCCTGGTTCAACCGGAAAAAGTCGCCCATGGGTTCCATCGCCGTGGCCGTGGCGCCGCTGGACTGCTCCATGCCGGCCCCCCCGGCCAGATCGTAGCTCAGCACCAAACCCGCGCCATTGGCGGCATAGAGGTTTGCGCCGTCGGCCGAAAACGCCACTCCTACGGCTCTGGCCAGGGCGGGGTTCTGGGCGACGACCTGCGGGCTGGCGCTGCCGGTAGCATCGTGAATCCAGGTGAGGGCGCCGCCGCTCGCGATCGCGGCATCGTGGCTTCCGGGCGAAAAAGCCACCACCGCGGACCGGCCGATCGGCATCAGAGAGACACTACTTCCCGCGCCCACCGCGACCAGCCGCAGCCCGTTTCCCGACGCCAGCAACAGCCAGGCGCCATCGTCACTGAGGGCCAGCCAGCCGGCGGGTTGGCGAGCCGATACGGCCGGGACATCCAGCCTCACGCTGCCGGAAAGCGCCGGATTGCCGGGTAGCCCGGTAACGACCTGCACGTTCCCGCTTGCGACCAGCGCCGCCGCCGTGCCCGATGGGCTGAAGAACACCCGTTCGGGGGTCGCGATCGATCCTTGGGCCGCCACTTCGGTAGCCGCGTTGCCGCCCAAGCGGAACCAGTGCGTGCTGCCATCGGTCGAAACCAGCACGGCCAGATCCTGGCGCGGCGCCACAAAGCCGGATTCGGGCGTAATGGCAAGCGCCAGCGGATCGCCGAGCGTAGCCCCGCCCGGTACGCCGCGAACCGGCCGCAGAGCGAGTGCCGACTGGTCGTACACGTAGCCGGCCAGCGGGCCGTTCAACTGGCCTAGCTGTGCGGCGGCTAGGGCGGCCAATACTAAGAGCAACACCGCGCAGCGCTGTAGGGCGGACCCCCTGGTCCGCGCGCGACCCCCCGGTCGCGCCTCGCTTGAGGCGAAGATCCGGTTTTCGGGGAGCAAAGCGGGACGCGGGCGTCCCGCGCGGACCAGGGGGTCCGCCCTACTAAGCAGAGCTCTCATTGTCCTGGCCCTCCCACCGTGCCCGTACCAGGTGTCAGCGTCACCACCGAAGAGGCGGTGGTAGTGGTGGTGCTGCTGCCGCCCGAGTGGGTAACGGCATAGGCGGCGCCCGCCGCAGCCGCCGCGCCCACCGCCATCAGAACCACGATCAGTTTGACCGAAATGCCCGCCACTGTCGCGGTTCCGGCAGCCGCGGCCGCACTGCTCATGTGAATATCCGTGGACGCCGTTTGGCCGTGGAACGACGCGGTGACGTGAATCTGAAATTGCCCCTGGGCGCGATTCAACTGGATGCCCCGTGCAACCGCGTTCCCCTGGCTGTCCGAAGTCACCGCCAACATCTGGGAGCCGTTCGCAAATTGGCCGCCCGCGCCTTGTGAGGGCAACAGGAAGATCACCGACGCGCCGGCGATCGGCTTATGGTTTTCGTCCTGCACCTGCACGATGGCTTCGCGCGTCGTGCGCTGGTGAATGTTGTTGATGGCGCCTTCGCCCTCGACGATGACCAGATTCAGCTTGGGGCCGGTATCCTGCGCGCGAGCCACCGGAACCATGGGGATCGAAATCCAGCATGACAGTAACCAAGCCAAGCCTCGCATATACCCTCCGCGACCTCCTATTATCTACGAAATGGAGGGGCGGCGCTGAGCGAATGTAGCGATGGCGTACTAGTTCTGTGCCGATCCCGCCGTCGATTGACCTCACAACCCCCGACAGGCGACAGAAAGCGATCGTCTGTCCCACCGTGGCCTTGAGCCCCTTGCCGCCACTCAACTAACATAGAGGGTTGCCACCTCTCAAAGCATCGCCTATCCCTTGGCCGCAGGTTTACCTCTGCGTCGCTCTGACCACCATGGGCACGCTGCTGCTCGAACTTTCCCTGACGCGAATCTTTTCCGTAGTGTTTTACTACCATTTCGCTTTTCTGGCCATCTCGATCGCGCTTTTCGGGATGGGCGCCGGGGGCGTTTTTTCGTATGTCGTCGCCGGATGGAAAGCGCCCCTGTTCGCGCGTTTGGGAAGGTTGAGCGCCGTCAATAGCTTTCTGGTGGTTTTGGTGCTGGTTACGATCCTCGGCCAGTCGGCCCATCCCACGGCATGGGATCTGGCGCTGGTTTATTTCGCCACCGCGCTGCCCTTCTTTGTCTCGGGCACGATCGTTTCGCTCGCCATTTCCGAGACCATCGACCGGGTCGACCGGGTATACTTCTACGATCTTGCCGGCGCCGCCAGCGGATGTATTCTGCTGATCCTGCTGCTCAACGGATTCGGCGGGCCCAGCACGGTTCTGGCCGTGGCGGTGATCTTCGCCGCCGCCGCCGCCATCTGGTTCAGCATGGCCGCCTCGGTCCGCGGCCGCGTCGGCTCGGTTACCCTCGCGCTCTTCATGATGTCGTTCCTGATCTATAACCAGCACCATCACCTGATCGACGTGCGCAATGCCAAGCAACACGCCATCACCGGTGAGATCTTTCAACAGTGGAATCCGTTTTCGCGCATCGGGCTGAGCCGCGAAGCCGACGGCAGTTACATGATCTTCATCGATGCCGATGCTTCCACCGCCGTGGCGGATTTCGATTTCGACCGCCTCTCCGATGGGGACCGCCGCTGGCTGCTGGGCGAAGGCCAGTCGCTTCCCTATATTCTCCG
>JBEKYD010000113.1:0-21732 GCA_049511335.1 Bryobacteraceae bacterium
GATGGGGCGCCGAGATCTCCAACGCCACTTTACCGTGGCGGATCAGGAAAAACTGCGAAGCTTCTTCGCCCTCGCGGAGGATATACTTTCCTCCCTCGAAGCGCACATTGGAAGCGCAACCCGCGAGCAGTTGTAGGTATTGCTCCTCCAGGCCGGCGAAAAAGGGATGTTCCGCTACGATTCGCTCAAGTGTTTCCATGGTCCTTCTCCTCGGCGGAAACAGTGGCACCCCGAATGGCGGCCACTTCCTTGGTAATGTCGATGCCCACCGGGCACCAGGTTACGCAGCGCCCGCAGCCCACGCACCCGGAACCGCCGAACTGGTCGATCCAGGACGCCAGCTTGTGGGTCATCCACTGCCGGTAGCGCGATTTGGCGGATGACCGCACGCTGCCGCCGTGAATATAGGAAAAACTCTGCGTGAAACAGGAATCCCATCTGCGCCATCGCTCGGCGTGGTCGCCGGTCACATCGCTCACTTCTTCCACCGTGGTGCAAAAGCAAGTGGGACACACCATCGTGCAGTTGGCGCACGCCAGGCAACGCTGCGCTACATCGTCCCATCTGGGGTGGTCGAAGTTGCTGTACAACAAGTCGCGTATACCGGTGGTATCCATCCGGCGTTGGATCTGCGATCGAGCGCGGCCGACCGCCGCTTCGGCTTCCTTTTGCGCGTCGCTGGAGACTTCGAAGCGCTCCAGTTCGGCCAGCACTTCCGCTCCCGCCTCGCTGCCCACTTCGATCAAAACCCGATGGTGCTCGGGGCCAAGGATCTCGGTCAAGGCGAGGTCAAAGCCTGCGTGCGCCTGCGGCCCGGTTCCCATCGAGGTGCAAAAGCAGGTGGCCGCCGACTGGGTGCAGTTAACGGCCACGATGAAGATCCCCTCGCGGCGGCCCTGGTAAATCGGATCGCGGTAGCGGTCGTGAAGCAGCACTCGGTCCTGGACGGCGATGGCGGCCAGATCGCAGGCGCGGACGCCCAGGAAGGCATACCGCCCCGGGGGTGGAGGGTCGGGATTGCTCAGGATCCGGAAGGTCTCCCCTTGCCGTTGCGCGGAAAACAGCCGCACGTCCGCTGGGTGCAGATATTTCTTCCAGCTCTGCGGCCCCACCACGTAGCCGAACAGCGCGCCATCCTCGCGCCTCTTCAGCCGGTAAGAGCCCGCCGCCTGCTCGTCGGTCCAGCCGATGGGCAGATCGGCCAACGTTTCCAAGCGGTCGTAGACGATCGCTTCGTCGCGCACCGTAGGCCCCACCACTTCATAGCCGCGGCGGTGGAGCGCTTCGATCAGCCGCTCGATCTGGCCGGCTTCCACTAGGGCCTGCGTCTTTTCGGCCACTCCGCCCCTTCCATAATCCCGCGATGAGTTCAACAGAGAGGCTGCTCGCCACTACGCATGTCCAGGACGCAGTTGCCGCCGATTCAGCCTTCGAGCGACTCTGTTCCGGCAGGTTTCTTCGTAATTATACCGATGCGGGCGGCCTGCTGGGAAACCAGGCCGATAAAACGGCTATTGTGGACGATACGGGCTTTCCGGAAACTGGAGATCCCCGGGGCAGACGTCACTTTGACGTAACGTCGCCGACTCGCGGATCTGCCTTCGACCGGCGCATGCCCGGTACCAAGCCCGCCTCGGCCGAAACGCGGAGGCGGGCATCCTGAAACAGCTACCGATATTCGCCGATAACGGGCTCGTCCTCTCTCATCAGTGGCGGTGGCGCGGCCACCTGTTACTTGAGGGGGAAGGCGACGAATCTGCCTACACAGGCGTTCTTGGCGGATTCCCCCGCGGTGCCGGACACGGTGACAGCGGGCCCCGCGACCTTTAGGTTGAATGTTCCGGGACCGATTCTGAGGTCGGCGTTTCTAGGGGAAACTTTTATGGCAGCGGCATCTTCGAACTGCACGTTGTCGAATTGGATGCCAGAACGGTGTGCGGGATCGTAGCCTTCCAGGGTTACCCTGCCGGGGCCTTCGATTCACGTGTTGCGAACGGTTATGTCGCGTGCTAAGGGGATGCGGTTGTTCGCCTTGCTGGCTCCGGCCGAGTAGTTGGTGTCCACCAGGATGGGGTTCTCCGTGTCGCGTATGCAAACGTCTTCAAAAACGACGTCGTGCACAAGGCCGCCTCGGGTAATGTTTGATTTGATCCGCAGATCGTTGTCGGCTCCATCGATGGTGAGATCGGAGACCAGAATCTTGCTGGCGCCGCCTTCCGTGGTGCTACCGATCGACATACCGTGGCCGGAATAGAAATGGTTGTGAGTGATGCTCATATGGGTGGTGGGAGCGCCCGCCAGGGCTTTGATGGCGACCTGGTCGTCGCCGGTGTGCACGTAGCAGTGCGTGATCGTCACGTTGGTGCAATTGCCGGGATCGATGCCGTCGGTGTTGCGGGCACGCTCGGGTGACCAGATGCGCACTTTCCAAGCCGTGAAACCGCTGCCATTTTCGTAATTGACGAAGTGGCGGGGCGAGTTCATGAGCGTGATGCCGTGGAGAACGAAATTGTCGCAGTGATCCAGAACCACCAGGTGCGGATTGTTCTGGCCGCCACCTTGGCGAGCCAGATCAGCGAGATTCCACCAAGTGGACGTTTGGCCAAGGATGGTTTCGCCGCCGCGTCCATCAATGACGCCTTCGCCCATGATCCGGAGTCGCTGACGCCCTCGCCGTTGATCAAACCTTTGCAGGCGTAACCCTGTTCGGTGACGGTGCCGCAGGAGCCGATGCTGAGATCATAGTCGCGGGCATTGCGGGACGCATAGAGATACGTTCCGCGATCCACTACCAGAACTACGCCTTTGGCCAACCGGAGAGGCCCAGTAAGGAAGGCGTCCCTGCGGCTACTAGCACGCTTCAGCACCACGGAATGGACGGGGGTGCATTGTTCGATGGCTTTCTGAATGCGCACGGTGTCAAGCTTGGTTTCATCCGCGGGCGCAATGGACATACCCGCGCGGCCAATCTGCGCCGTGAGCGTGGCGCAGGCGGGAGGGATAATCGGTTCGACTACCTTTCGAGTATCTTGCGCATTGACGGGCGCAGGAAAGGCGAGCGCAAGGGCAACCACGGCAAGGCATTTGGTCCCTGGTGCGAGTTTTGTCACTCCTTGATTATGAACAGAAAACAACCGCGGCGACACGCATGGCTTCACTGTGAGCCGTACCCCGGCCGTTTATTCGACGGTCCGCCCGCTCATCACTTCTTGGGGGCAACCATTTCCGTGATCCGGCCAACGTTCGTCTCGCTGCCCGTTTCGCCTGTATATATGTTGCCTTGCTTATCCCACACCATGTAGCTGCTTCCGATGAACTGGCCCGGCCCTCTACCCGCGTCCGGCGTTGTCGGCTGGGGATTGTAGTAATCCAGGTTGACAAAGCCCAGCTTTTGGGGCGCCAAGTGTATGGTGGCCGTCATCAGGTTCTTGTCGGAAGTCACCCAATCGAGCTGCCCGAAGGAGTTGAAACCCTCACTTTTCTTTTGATTGAAGGGAAATGGCAGCGTGAAGACCGGCGTCTTTCGCACTTCATAGTCGAATCCCTCTGAGAAGTACAGCTTTCCGGAGATGATCGGTCCTTCCACATTCAATCGTGGCGTCGCCGTGCGCAGCCCGCGCAATCCCCAGCTCCGGATGTTGAACTCGGGCAGGGGATCGTTCAATTCCCACTTCCACTTATCTCCGCCGCGTTTGGTCTCCACGGAAACAAATCCCGCGGTAAAGCGCCCGTTTTCGGCGAGGTACGATGTCTGGTAAAAGTTGAGGCGCTCGACGCTATCGACGGGGACGGTCAGTCCGAACTCGCCGGTCGCAGGATCGGTCACGTCGGCCGAGTTGACGATCATCGCGCTCCGGTGCTCGGCGCTTCCCGAAAGTTGCAGCTTGCCGCCCGGCTGGCGAGCGACGCCCGGAATTAAGGGCAGCGCGTCGCTTACGGTGGCGGGCCGGCTCGGGAGTTCCTTTGCCGCTTCTCCCCCGACAGTGGCTGACGGCGCCGAACTCACCTCAACCGGAGAAGTTGTGTCGCGAACTTCAACAGTTTGCTTACTCGCGGCCGCCATTTTGAGCGTTAGTTCCAGGCTTCCAGGAACGCCCTCCTTCCATTCGAAGTCTTTGGCGAGCGCCGTCTCGAATCCTTCCTTCGAGGCGCTGATCGTGTAGCGTCCGGGCGTCAACGCCGGGAACACTGCATGCCCGGTCTCATCTGTCGACATCGCGGCAATTACCTGATCTTGTAGTTTGATCTCGACCCGCGCAGCCGGCACCGCAAAGTGCGATTGGTCCAGTACGGCGATATCCAGCTTCGAGGTGCCCAATTGCGTCCCCGCAGTCTGTGGGGTTGCCGCCATCGCGCAGCAAAGGACGAGCACTACGACAATGAGGTTTCGGCGTGCCATTCAAGAAACCAACGTCTGGTAGAAACAAGCGCCGGATAGAGAATTGGGCAATGCGCCGTCGGTCAGCCACCAGATGACCCGCACGTCTTCGGCCCTCCGCGTTAGCAGAATTGATGAGTGCATTCTGGCCTCCAGGAAATCCTCTGATTTTCATGGGCTTGGGGTGGATGCCTGCCGAACCGAGCTCGTCTGCCGATGCAAGTGCCGACGGTCGGCACGCAACGGCCTCGCCATCGAGTGGCTGGCGAGATGTGGAACCTGACGGCCGGTTGCTGTGTGCCGATATCATCGGCAGGCCATGTGCCCATTTGGCGCGCCGGGTGCAATGGTTTAGGCTCCGAACATTACGACTCGCGCGTCCGCCTGAGCGAACCTATGAACGACGCCGCACTACGTCGCAGATCTTGCCTGGCTGGCTCGGCAATCCCAAGTGCCTCGGTTACGAGCACCGCGCCTCTGTAATCTTCACGCAAACCGGGTTTTTACCCTGCCGCGTCCATCGCCAACAAGATCAGCCGAGCCGCTGCCTCGGACTGGTTGTGGGAGTTGATCATCAGGTCATATAGGTGGGGATCCAATCGATTCTCGCCATAATAGCGGCGAACATATTCCAGGCGCTGGGCGTCCATGAAGTGAAGAAACTTGTTTATATCGGCGCCAGGTGGGACTCGTGGCCTGGCACGATGAACCCTATCCGCCCACCGGGCGTACACGAACGCATGGAACACGTCCGGCTTGGCCTGCAAGACGCATTGTGCTCCCCGTCCCACAATCACGCAGCTTCCCAGGCAATAGGCCTCCTGAATTATTTGCTTGGCCAGAGCCGCCTCCGCATCGGCATCGAAAAGATCGACTAGCGTGATGGCCGAAATTCCATCGGCGCCCTTCCCCCACAGGGGGCGCATGATGCGGTACAGCCAGGGATCGACCTGTTCGTCCAGCACAACCGCGTCGGCGACGGGCACATTCGCCCTGCTGCTAATTTCGGTGAGGAGCGCCCTATCAACAAGCTTCCAGCCAAGTGTGCTTGCCACGATGCCCGCGATTTCTGCCCCACCACTACCGTACTCTCTTGCTATTGTCAGCGCTCTGTATTGCATCGTCGTTACCCTCGCTTCCCCTCTAACCGCAGCGGCCACATGGGCCCGAGGCCAGCACGGCCTTGCAGGTAGCCGCTCCGCATCCCTCGCGCACGCCCTGAAGTCCCCGACCGATGACGCGTTCGACCTCCTCTACAGCGAACGGTTTGTTCAGCACGTCCGAGCCGCCTAGGTTGAGGACCTCGGCCCACAGCGCCTCGTCGGCCAGCCGGAATACAACGATCAGCGCGAAACTCGGGTAGGCGCCTTGTGCTATGAGCAGGTCACGCCACGAGCCCCGGCCCTCAATCTCGGTATCACACACAACCAGTCGCGGGTGCAGTTTGTCGATTACAGCCTGGGCGCCGGTCAGGTCGGGAACATTCACGACCAGCCAACGGTCCCCGTCGACGATTTCCCGCAATGCGTGCGCATCCTCGGCCGATGCTGAAACGAACACGATCGCCGCGCGCCCGGTTTCCGCCCCTCCGAGTTCCCGATCGATCCGCCTTTCCGCTTGCATGATGTTGGACCTTTCCGCGCCCTAAGCTCCCGAGGCGCTCAGTGGACAGCCACGCTCCCCATCGTGACCGCCTTTTTCAGCAGCCACACACCCGGCAGACACAGCGCCAGAATGAGCGCTGTCCAGCAGAACATGTCCACGTAGGCCCCAAGGCTGGCTTGCTGGAGCAGAATGCCGTGAAGCATCCCATATGCCTGCATACGGGCCACTGGTCCTGCCGAGTACCGGCTCATCCCGGCAGTGAGGGCCGAGAGTTGGTGCCGAAACATCGGATCGTATGGCGTCATATGACTGACCAAATTCGCCTGATGGGCTTGTGCCATACGCGCCAGGAATGTCGTGGAGACGGATATGCCGATACTGCCGCCCAGGTTACGCATCAAGTTGAAAATCCCGCTGGCATTGCCGATTTTCTCCTTAGAAAGCGTCCCGACCGAGATGGCCATGAGAGGCACCATGACACATCCAACACCCAACCCTTGTAAAACGTTGGGCCACATAATGCTCCCCATCGAGACGTCAAGCGTAAGGTTCCCAAACAGCAACGTCGCTGCCGCGGTACAGGCGACGCCGAACGACATCAGCCACCTGCTGTCCACGTAGGACATCAATATGCCGGCGATCGGCATTGCAATCATCGCGCCGACGCCTCGTGGCGCTGTCGCAAGACCGGCGCTTTGAGAAGTGTAGCCGAGCAGTGTCTGCAGGAACAAGGGGAGCATCGTGAGAGCGCTGTACACTGCCGCCATAATGATGGTTGTGATAACCGTACCCACCCAGAAATTCCGGTTTCGAAAAACACGTAAGTCCACGATAGGTTCGGGCGTGCGCAGTTCCCGCACAATCAGCACCAATAGAGATCCAACCGAAATCACGCTAAACCAAGTGATCCAAGTGCTCGCGAACCAATCCGCCTCTTGTCCCTTGTCCAGGACGACCTGGAGGGTGGCCAGCCAAACAGTAAGCAGCCCAAAGCCGATGGCGTCGATTGTCCCCGGCCTCGCGTTCTTGATGTATGGCGGGTCCTCAACGTACCGTCCGATCAAATATATGGCCAGTACCCCGATGGGGATGTTGATGTTGAATATCCAGCGCCAGGAGTAATTGTCGGTTATCCATCCACCCAGAAACGGACCGATGATTGGCGCGCCCACAACCCCCAGGCCGAACATCGCCATCGCCATTCCTTGCTTCTCGCGCGGGAAACTCTCCAGAAGAATCGCCTGAGAAAGCGGTTGCATCGCCCCGCCCCCTGCGCCTTGCAGGATACGAGCCAGGATGAGCACGGGCATGGACGGGGCCAACCCGCATAGGAGCGATGCGAACGTAAAGAGCCCGGTACATGCCAGCAAAAAGCGCTTTCGGCCGAAGCGGAGGGCGAACCAACCGCTCGCAGGCAGAACAATGGCATTGGCGACCAGGTAACTGGTCAGCACCCAGGTAGCCTCTTCGTTGGTGGCCGACAGGCTGCCCGCCATGTTCGGCAGCGCCACAGAGGTAATCGTCGTATCCAGGACCTCCATGAACACTGCCACCATGACCGCCATGGCGATCAGCCACGGATTGACGCTGGAATAACATTCGGCCGCGCCGTCCTGGATGGAATTCGTGCTCATTGCACCTTGACCTCGGGTTCCACCGACATGCCCGGCCCAATCCGGTATCCGGCCGGTGGGGCTTCATCCAGCACGATCTTGACCGGCACTCGCTGGACGACCTTGACGTAGTTGCCCGTGGCATTCTCAGGAGGCAAGAGACTGAAGGCCGCGCCGGTCCCACTCTGGAAGCTCTCTACGTGGCCTCGTAGCCGAAGTTGGGGGAATGCATCCAGCCTAAGCGTCACCGGCTGCCCCGGCCGCATCCGCCTCAACTGAGTCTCTTTGAAGTTGGCGACCACCCAGAGCCGATCCGACACCAGCGCCAGCAGCGGCTGGCCGGGTTGCACGAAATCGCCCGGTTCAACCGACTTGCGCGTAATGTATCCCGATTCAGGTGCGTAGATCCGGGTATAGGAGAGAGCCAATTCCGCTTGCTCCACCGAGGCGCGCTGCTGTTCCACCTGCGCCCGAAGAGAGGACACGTCGGCATGGCGCACTTCGATCTGCTGCGGCGCCGATTTCGCTTCGCTCACCCGGCCTTGCGCTTGCACCACCTGCCTTTCGGCCTGGCGCAAGGCGGCCTGTGTGGACACCTGCGCCGCCCGGGCTTGCGACAGATGCGCCCTAGCGGCTTCGGTGCCCTGGCTGGCTGCTTCCTGCGCCGCCGCGGTGGACCTGGCCAGCGTTTCGGCACGGTCCAACTGCTGTTTGGAGACCTCGTCTTTCGCGTACATTGCCCGATAGCGGACGGCATCCTCGGAGGCACGGCTGGCTTCCGCCTGGGCGGCGGATTGCTGTGCTTCGGCCTGGGCCATGGTCGCCTCGGCCGCGCGAATCGCAGCGACAGCCTCCGCGGCACGTGCCTGTAGGATCTTCACTTGCTCCCCAGCCGCGTCAGCCGCCGCGCCAATCTGAATCAGGACCGCGTCGGTTACAGTCGAGGTGAGCGCCAAGTTAGATTGCGCGCCATCCGCCCGTGCGGAGATATCGGCTAGGTGGGCAGTCGCCTCCGCCGCACGCGCTTGGTAATCGCGAGCGTCAATCTCCGCGATCAGGTCGCCACCGTTGACGTGCTGGTTGTCCTGCACATAAACCCGGACCATTTGCCCGGCAACCCGCGGACTCACCTGAATCACGTCTCCCTCTATGAATGCGTTGTCGGTGGATTCGTAGTGTCGCGAATGAAGGTAGTACAGGCCCCCGGCTACGGCGGCGATTACGACCAATCCAATGCCTATCAACTTGGCCGCACGCTTGCGTGGCTGCTCGACCTTCGCTTTGTCGTCGGTGAGAGTCTCGTTAGCCATCTTGTTCTCCGGATATGCCATCTAGAAAGTGAAATCCCTGGCGCGCCCCAGGGCGGAAAACAGATTCAGGCGCGCTACGTTGAACTGGGCCAAACTGGATACCGCGATCTGGCGGGCATCTTCGAGTGCGGTCTGGGCGGTGGTCACCTCGATGTTGTCCGCCACTCCGTTCCGGAACCGGTCCTGCGCCAGCGAGAGTTCCCGCTGAGCCAGGTCCAGGTTCTTCTGCGCGGCCCGCATCTGGTCCTCACGGGTTGCCAGGTTGTCGAGAGCCTGCCGCACGTCCTTCTCCACCGCGGCCCGAAGGTCCGACAACTGCATCTCCGCCTGGTGGACCCGGCTTGTGGCAGCCTGCACCTCCGACCTCGTGCGCCCGCCGTCGAAGATCGGAACGTCGATTCGGACGCCAATGCTTCGCGTGGGCAGATCCACTTCGTTGGGCTTCAATCCGCTGCTGCCATAGTCGCCAAATGCCGAAACCGAAGGCACCCATCCCCCGATCGCCGTTTTCCGTTCAGCCTCTGCGATGCGCAATTGTTCCGAGGCTACGGATAACTCCAGCCGGCCGTCAAGTGCCTGCCGTACGGCCTCACCAGCCTCCGGTGGGAGTTGCGGCTCAAATCGCATCGCATCGGCCGGCGACAACTGCGCACCGAGCGGCGAGCCGGTGATACGTAGCAGATTCAGTCTGGCGGTATCCAGGTTGGTGCGGGCCTGGGCAAGCTGCACCTGTTGGCCGGCCAAACGTGTTTCGGCCCGGGCCACATCAAGCCCGGTCGCGATGCCGGCGTTTCGCTGGTTGGTTGCCAAATCGAGAAGCTGGCGGGCCAGCTGTACATTCGCCTCCGCCGCCGCGACAGACTGGCCCGTCCCGAGCAACTCGATATACGCCAGGGCGGTCGCCGTGGTGACCTGTTGCTCCGCCAACCGCCGTTGCTGCTCCGCCATTTGGACTCCATAGCGCGTCGCCTGGTAGCGGCGAATGGATGCCAGGTTGAACAGACTCTGCACCACCTGGAAGCGTGCATCGAAACGGTCGAACGGCCCGAGGAAAGCGGGGAGGCCGGGGAAGTGGAAGGCGGCCGCCGTCAGTCCTTGTGCCGCGAGATTCTCCGTGAGACTCATCTGGTATGCGGCGCCGCTGACATTCGGCAAAAGCGATGAAAGCCCTATTCCGCGTTGCGCACGCGATTCGGCGGTCCGCTCCAGCGCAAGGTTTGTCTGTAAATTATTCTTCAGTGCCTGATCGACTGCCTGCGCGAGCGTCAGCCCCGGCGGCGCTACGGCGGTCTGCGCGCAGGCCACCGCGGCAAAAAGTAGCGCAAGGAGGAATTTCGATAGCGATCGATGTTTAGACATTTCGCGTTTCCGTGTCGGATGTCGCCAATGCAGCGCGCGCCCGGACCGCTGGTCAATGCAGGCGGCCCGAGCTTGCCAAGGGCTACTTGTTAATGGTGTCCCTGACTTTCTTGGTCATTTCGTTAAGTGTGTCCAACGCCTTGTTGGCTGCCTCTTTGGTGGCGGCGGCCGCTTTCTGGATCGACTCCCTGGCGGATTCTGCGGCGTGCTTAGCGGCATCTCTTCCAGGTGCCGCTGCTTTCTCAACCGCTTCCTCGGCTTTCTGCGCCGCTTCCCAGGTGGCTTCAGCCGCTTCACTGGCAGCTTCTGAAATTTGTTGAAGCGCTTCCCGGAAAGCTTCCGCGGTTTTGTCGGCAAGCGTGGCTTCGGCCTCTGCAAGTTGGCCTTCGACTGTTTTCAGATTTTCCTGAAGCCGGGCGCGCAGGCCAGCGGCTTTCTCACTCGCGTGATCTGCCGTGGCACGCAGAAGCTCGTCGGCATCGGTTACAACAATCTTAATGTCGGCAATCAGTTTGTCTTTGAACGTGTCAGACATGGTCTACCTCTCCGTCAGTGACATAGATTGAAAACGGAAGGATCTCCGTGCGGAGATTTATCCGTTTCCCGTGTCGGCAAACGGAAATGCAATCCGGTCGCCAGGTTTGCGGACGTGGAATGAGGGACTTACAGGCGTGCTGCCGATGGCTCGTTCGGCAATGGCGGCAGTTGCCGAGCAATTGCCGAAATCACCGGTACTGGCGCTCAATACTGAGCTTTTTCATGCGGGATTGTAGGGTCGTGCGTCGAAGGCCAAGACGGGCCGCGGCCCCGTTCGGGCCCGCCACTTTCCCGTCGGATTCCCGCAACGCCCGGAGTATCCGCTCGCGCTCGGCGGATTCTTCGAGTCGGGGCGTTCTGGGGGAAGGAGGAGACGATTTCGCAATCTCCGGAATCGCAATTTGAAGTACCGGACCTGGGCTGAGGATGACAGACCGCTCAATCACGTTCTGTAACTCGCGGATGTTGCCCGGCCATTCGTAGTTCGTAAGGGATTCTATGGCAGCGGAAGGAATCGACTCGATGGGGCGATTCATACGCTTCGCGTGTTTCTGCGTGAAGTAGCGGATCAGGAGAGGGATGTCTTCCTTTCGCTCTCGTAACGGAGGAACCGTCAACGGAAACACATGCAGCCGGTAATAGAGATCGCTGCGAAACTTGCCTTCATCAACCATCTGTTTGAGATTGCGGTTAGTCGCGGCAACAAAGCGAACATCCACCCGGATGGTCCGGTTGCCTCCGAGGCGCTCGAGTTCCTGCTCCTGGATGGCGCGCAGCAACTTGGATTGCAGCTCTAAAGGTATCTCACCGACTTCGTCTAGAAACAGAGTCCCCTGGTGTGCCAACTCGAAACGGCCGATCTTTTGTGCGAATGCGCCGGTGAACGATCCCTTCTCGTGGCCGAATAGCTCGCTTTCCAATAGAGTCGCCGGAATGGCGGCGCAATTGACTTTGATGAACGACCGCTTGCTGCGCCCGCTCAGGTCGTGCAGCGCGCGAGCGACCAGTTCCTTGCCCGTTCCGGTTTCTCCCTGGATCAGCACAGTGGCATCCGTCGGAGCCACTCCTGCGAGCCAGATCGAGGATCCCCGAGATTCCGTTTACCCCGGCCAGCGGAATGGAGCAACTCGAACGGAGTCCCAGGTCGGCGTACTTGCGATACAGGGGAGACGGAAACCGTTCGAAGTCGAGTCCGGCGATCACGACCGGCTTCCCTGTGGCCAGCGCCTCGCCAGAGGGGAGACCCTCCGGCCGGCCCGAAGTCTCATCGATCTCGAACCGCATGTTGCCCGGCGAGTGCAGCCCCTTCAGGTGTATTTCTCCCGTAGACTTGTCCAGGAGCGTCACCACCGCGAAATCGTGCGCTACCGCGCGGTTGAGCTGTTCGGATATGGCCGAGAAGAGTTCCTCCATCGGCAGCTTCGCAACCAGGGCGTTGGTGATCTCGAACAACACCCGCATCCGATCGCGTTCCCGCAGGAGCGCCTGCCGGGTGAGGTAACCATCCACGGAGACCGCCACTTCCGACGCGACCCGCTGCAGAAAGGCCAGTGCTTCGTCGTCGGGCTGGAAGGGCGCAGAAAATCCGAACCCAAGTATCCCGAGCCGGCGATCGCCGTTCGAAAGAGGTACGAGGGTCAAAGCGTGAATGCCCATTTCCAGAGCTTCCTGGATCACGTCGCTCGATCCGGCCTCTTCTTTTTCGAGTGGTGATAATACCAGTGGCTTCTGCTCGCGCCAGGCCCACGCGCCGAAATGCTTGCCGTCTGCGGGAAGGATGATCCCCTTATCTTTGTATGGCCTGTTCGCGCTGACCGCATGCAAACGAAGCTGATCATGAACGGGATCGTGAAGAACCAGCGCCAGAAAATCGAACGGGACGACGCGGCGCAGCGAGCCCGCCAACGAGTTACAGAGAGTCTCCAGATCGCTGTGCCCGGCGATCGATTGGGAAAGGTCGAACAGTGCTTTGTAGATGTCCGAACCCGAAATTCCCATATCCACGATGGTATCAGCCCGACAGGAGCCGGGTGTCGAAATTGATAATCGATGTTCGCAAATGCTAGCGGTCGGCATGACCCAATCCTCAAAGTTGCCCGTGGTCCCCTGGAATCCGTGCGCCGCTTGCTTGAGAACCCAACGGATGGCGCGGGAAGTGTTGTAGCAATACTACAGATTATGGTTAAGCGTGGAAAAGCAGTGCCTTTGGCATTCCACCTTCATGCATGCAAGTTGATGGCCGTCAAAATATGGGTGTCCGGCGACTCCCCAATCCTCTGCGGCTCTATCCATCGGGAAGCAAGGAGCCAGCGTTCCGTCGGTGCGAATAACCAATGAATTCTCGCCGGCGCGGCAGTCCCACTACTGCAGCTTGCCACGCATGAATGCTTTCATTTCCTCCAGGCACCGGACGGAATTCACCATCCTGTAGCCCGATCGATTCTTCGCGATTAGCCAGTCGATGACGGCGTCGATTCTGCACCAGTCTTTCGGCGTGATATAGGTGCTGTTGCCGGACTTGTGGTCGAAATCCGGCTGTTCGAGCATCGGCGCTTCGTTCAGGTGGTAGTCGGTGGCGATCCCCACGTCGTGGGCGATTTTGGTCAACTCGATCACGTCATACAGGTTGATGCGAGTGATGTTGATATTGGAAGAAGACACTGAAGCCGTAGACGTACTGCTTCTTGATCAGATAATCGAAGTAGGGCCGGATTGGATCGAGGGCTTTAGGCAATTCCCTACGATCCGGAACGGAATCCACAGCGAGGTTGAAGGTGGCCACTCCGCGCCGCGTAAGCGGTCGATCACGTCCGGGCGCATTAGCCGCCCGTTGGTGGGGGGACGTACACCCAGAAGCCTTTCCGAGGACCTCGCCACCCATCAGCGCCAGCACCCGGTAGCGTGCGTCGTACAACCAATCGATCGAGCGGCGAGCAACCTCTTCCGTCATGCCCTTCACGTTGTTGCCGTACCCCAGCAGTAAAGCCCGAGCAACCATCGAGCCCATTACGTGGGATCGGGCTCCACATCCCCGCATTTCTCCGGATACCTCGGGAAGACAGGAACGGGCAGTCCCGGTGACTCATCCTCGGCTGGCACTGGCGTAGAATGCGGTTCGTCATCGATCACTCTTTTCATATCCCTCTTTCTTTGCTGAATCGATCAGTGTCCCACGGTCCGGCTCGCTACGCTGTCAGAGCCGCACACGCCAGTTTCCGTTGTCGCCGGCATTCGGTGGCCGCGCCGAACCCGTAATGATGACCAACAACAGGATCACACTCCAGCATCGCACTTCAGCTTCCCCGTCGTCCGCGCATTCCCCGCTCGGTTGGAGGTCTGTCAAGCATCGATAAAAGTAGGCACATTCCGACCAGTGCGCCCAGGCACCACACGAGCCACATGTCTATCTGTCCTCCACATCAAATGGGAATGATGAGTGCATTTCGTTTTCCAGAAAAACCATCGGTGTTCCACCGCTCGGGATGCCGACTGCCCGTCGTTTGCCCAAGCAACTGCCGATGCTCGGCATCCAGCAGCCTTCGTTATCGACTTATTGGCGAGAGTTGCAGCCTCTCGCGCTGATGTCAGTGAAGTGGGAAAGCTTATTTGGTTCGTCGGATGCTAACGCTTTGAGACTCCGGGCGCCACGGCTGGCGTGCGTCCGCTCCTGAGGAGATATGGACGACAGACACGCGAGAAGACCACCCGTTCCGGATGCCCTAATTACCTGGACCACCGCCGGCGCACTCGTCACCTTTGGAATCATATTTTTCGATGATGCTGTGATTATGGGGCGCACCATTCTCACCCTGGGCATCCTCAGCGCCGTAAACGAAGGATTGAAGCTGCACGCCCTGCGCGCTGGGTCCAATGGCGGCTACGGGCGGGTAAGGTTGGTCCTTGCGGTTGCCTACGTTGTATTGGTGTTGGCTGGTTTCCTTTTCCCGTCTTCCGGACGGTGAGCCTCTTGTCGGGCTGGCAGGGATCTGCGAAATCTCGCGACATAGGCCGATTGCGGTTGAAGCGCTAAGTATACTGGCAACTGGGATCAGCCCAGCGAGCCGGAACCTGCCGACCGCAGCCAGCCCCGCCGAGGCGCTGGGGAGATGTACTGTCTCCACAACAACGGAAGGTTTTCCGGGACATCGTCGCGTGCCGCACCGCCGCCCTCGGCACATACGTAGAGCAGTGCGACCACTGCTCCCATCTGGTGACCGAATACCGATTGTGCCGCAACTGGCATTGCCCGAAGTGCCACAGCCGGACGCGCGACCAGTGGCTGGCCGCTCGGGCGCTGGAGATCCTGCCAGTGCCTTGTTGCCACGTGGTCTTCACGCTGCCGCACGAATTGGCGCCGCTGGCCTTGCAGAACCCGCGAGTCGTCTATGGGATTCTGTTCCGGGCGGTAGCCGAGTCTCTTCTGGAGATGGCCGCCGATCCCAAACGTCTGGGAGCCAAGCTGGGTTTCCTGACCGTCCTGCATACCTGGACCCAGCGACTGGAGCACCATCCCTATGTACATTGCGTCGTGCCCGCCGGAGGATTGTCAGCGGACCAACGGCGATGGATCTCTCCTCGCAAGAAGGATTTCTTTCTGCCGGCAAAACCTCTCGGCTGCCTGTTCCGCGGCAAGTTCCTCGCCTATCTCAAACAAGCGTTTGCGGAGGGCCAACTGGAATTCTACGGACAACTTCGAGAACTGGCCCACCCGGCCCGCTTTGAGGATTGGCTAACGCCTTTGAAAGATAAGGAATGGGTCGTCTATGCCAAACCCCCATTCGGCGGACCAGAGCAGGTACTCCGCTATCTGGCGCGGTACACCCATCGAGTGGCAATTTCCAATGGACGATTGCTCGGTCTGGAGGACGGCCGCGTGCTTTTCCGCTGGCGGGATTCGCAAGACGGCAACCAGATCAAGGAAATGTCGCTCGATGCGGTGGAGTTCATCCGGCGCTTCCTCCTCCATGTCCTTCCGGGTGGCTTTGTGAAGATCCGGCATTTCGGCTTTCTATCCAACCGCAATCGCCAAGCCATGGTGCAGCGCTGCTGGGTACTCCTGCCAGCGGCGGCACCGCCTCCAATGCTCCTCCGGAACCACGAAGTGCTCTGCCCCGTTTGCAAAGTAGGGCACCTCCATGTCATCGAAGCCCGAGCAACGGCGCCATTGCAACCAACCGCATCACCGTACCAAACACCGCAGTTGGACCCCTCGTAAAAGCCGATGATAGTTGCAACCCATATTCTTCGCCCACGCAGATCACCAACCCGTGATGGCAGGCGACGTGTGCCATTTTGCGCGCAGAACCCGCTCCCAAGACCCGCCGCCGACCTATCTCCAGCCAAATTGCCCCATGCCGCCCGCACCAGCGCATCCCAATTGGCGGTCCCAGATGCGCCCCATGCCGCAGAATCCTCACACACGTCGGAAACCAATCCCCATAGTCCTATCCGATTGGCTTAGTTCAAGGGGTTGTATCGGGAATGCGCCGGCACTCCGGCTGTATCTCCCACCTCAACCCTCTTGGCCGACGCACTCCCGATACAACGCTTATGACTCCTGTCCACCAGAGCCGTATCGGAAAAATCCAGCATTTCGCTTGATGTCCTCCCCGCCCCGAGGTAATGTTCACATGGCTACCGATATGGCCCATTAAGAGGACCTAAATGACTGATTTGATTTTGGTTCCGCAGGCTGCCCATTGGCCGGCTCAAGTCCCTGCACTGGTTCCGCCTCTCCAGCGGCGTCTGCAGTGGGAGGAACGACTGCTAATCAAAAGTCTCATAACTTATCGCGAGCGAAGCGCCTCCTCCAAATGGTGGGCGTCAGAGACCCCCAGTCGCACCAAAGCAGCCAAGAGGCTGTCGATCTCGCCCCTTAGCGACTGATCGGCATCACATGCCGTCGTGTCCAGCCGGACAATCGCATCGATCACCGAACAAAGGCGCCGGCCGATATCGGAATCCATCCAGAATGAGTGGTCGTTGGGTTGGGCGGTGAGCCAAGCCTTAGCCGCGGCGACGATAACAGGCAGCTGTGCCGTTCGTGGCGAGACTTCGAGCAGGTTTAGCAGTACGATGGCCACGAACAGAAATGTCCCGCTTTCGGCAAGAACCTTCACGGTGCGAAGGAAGGGATCGAGTCGGTCAATGCCTTTCGGCAGTAGGTAGCACTTCGCGGGCTGAAGGGTGCTGTACTCGTTGAAGAAAAACGTCGCGGCGGCGGGGCCAAGGTGCGTCTCAATTCTCTCCGACCGATCGCGGCTGTGGCGGAGCCAAACACCGGACGCCATCATTCGCCTCGCTAATTGAGCGCGTATGTCCACGGCTTGGGTTCTGTTGATGCCGCGATCGTTGAAATAGACATCGTCAACATTGCGGATGAATATGGTGGCGATGTCGCAGAACGACTCATCCGGCAGCGACGTGATCGGCGCAATCGCCACCTCCTTCACTTGATCCGAATTTAGGCCGGCGAGGCAGGCCGAGTTTGAAATAGGCGTCATTCCATTCGCGTGGAGGGCGATCGACGTCTTCATGGGCCTCAAGTTGTGAGCCGTTCGCCGCGTAGGTCCAGGGCGCATACGTCTGGGCGATGTCGCGTAGCCAGGGTCTCGTCGCGACATCGAAAAGAGAGGCCGCACCGGCGAGCCATAGCGCGGCCGAATGGTGATCGGTCTGCACCTGCGGGGCTGCGGGTTCTTCCGCAGACTCTAGCCACCGCCTTCCGATGTGGGAGCGGTGCCTTGAGCGGGCGGGCTCCAGCGGAAACTCGGGCCATCGGGGTTCCGCGCCGCCGATCGTTAACCAAGCAAGCTCTGCCTCGACCGCCCTTGCGACTCCGACGCGACAATCCTCACGGCGGACCGTGTATTTCTGTTCCGACGTGCCCCATTCCCTTCGCGGATAACGACGCGCGGAGAGAGCGCTTCGTAAAACCGCGCACGGCAGGCGTTCGTCGATCGCGTCAAGGACACTACCGAAGCTGCGCATTTACAGCCGTTAAGGTTGAGTGCATGAACAACCATAAATTCGGGATCGCCCAGATTCGATTGGGGATTTGGCTGGCCAAGGCGCAAGGCCGCTCGGCGAAGCAACTCGGTCAGAAGATCGCGGTTCTCGGATGCCTCGTCCAATGCATATGATGCGAGAAGCTGTTCAAGCGACAAGCGGCGAGAGGCGCGCGCCTTCAGACTGTCAAGCGTGGCCGCTCCCATTGGCTCTTTCTGAAGCGCCTTAAGGCCGAAAATGTCCGGCACCTCGATGTTGTCTTGCATCTCCCGCTCGCGATCGAGACACAGAAGTTCAGGACAAGCAAGGTATGGGATCGCTGCATCCCGTGATTGCTCTCCATGGGAAATCAGCAGATCTACCGCGACCAGCAGATAAGCCGCAGGCACAATCGCGGTCCCGATAGCGTCGGCCAAAACCTTGTCGAACGGCTCTCCCGCATCGATCCGACTGTGCGCCCACGCCTCAAGGGCCATGAGCGCGGACACTACGATTGCCGACGCCGCACCGACATCACGCGACCAATTGTAGGATCGAATCCACGGAAAAAGCCTCTCTCTTCCATCCGGAAATCTGATCGTTATCGCATCATCACCGAACGCGCGTCCCCCGCTCTTTCGGGAAATCTCGTGATCGACGAGTCGGCGGATCAGTTTCAGACCGTGTTCCGGCCCGGCAACCAGTAAATCCAAAAAAGGACCTTGGGCCGGCGATGCCGGAACAAAATCAAAATTCTGATGGCCGAAGGGCTCCCGGAACGGACCGTCTTCATCCTCCTCCGCCTTCGACAGCAGCAGGTCAGCAGTCAACTCCGCGAATTCTTCCGGTGCCGCCCGCGCAAGCATGCCGCGGAATTTGGGGAGTTCACGCGCGCCTCGATATCTGTCGGCGCGCTCTTTGAGCATTCGAATATACAGGACGGCGAGATCCGGCACTTTGTCGCAAAACAAAAGAAACCCGGTGGTGAGATCGCTTGGGAGCGCGCTCATTTCATCTGGGTTCAGCTCGCCGCTGAATGGTCTTTGCTGCCCGGCGGCCCCTTGAATTTCGCTCAACCAATAGTAGAGCCAGCGGACCAGCGTCGGAGTTAACACGTCCTTCCCAAACATGGCCGACGACCACGCGGTATAGAGTTCTACAACTTCGGGTAAAGCACCCGCCGGTACCCCCACACCCAAACTGAGCACCCAGACGATCAGCCGGTACCACGATAGCCCGGTCGGCAAATTCATCCCGACGGGTATGAGTTTCGGATCGATCCCAAGCGTGGCAAAGCGCTTCGCCGCAGGCTCTGCATCGACGGCCATGACAAGGCGAATGAGTTCGCGAAGCAGTTGTGCCCGGTCCTGCGCGAGTTGCGCAGCCACCTTGTTCAATACCTGTCCGGCGACCTCTGAGCGCACTAGCGCGAGTAAAGCCATCCTGCGCCATGAACCGTGCGCCCCTTCCGTGCTCAGGGACAACAGAAAGGAATACCACGGGCCCGCATCAGCGTTCCGTTCGATCATCATGCGCGCCGCCAGCTCTATACCGCGCATGAGACTGGTCGGCACCGGTCGATCGAGCGACACCCCAGCGATCCGCCCTGGATCGGAAAACAGTAGATTCGCAATCGCCCAATCCCGAAGAACATCGTGGCGAAAAGTTACCCTGTCATTGCCGAGATCTCGGACTGTCTCGCTTTTGACCAATGCTGTGATTGCCGCAGCCGGACATTTCTTGGCGTCAAGCGGCTCGATGCGCAACAGTGCCTGGGACGCAAGCGCCACGAGCGCTCGTGTTCGTTCTCTATGGCCCGCATCGAGCGCGCCGTCGGCCGTTTGCCACCATTGATCAGCCATTTCGACTTCGGTCCTCGGCATCTCGGAAGCCGGCCGGCTTGCCAGTCGTGCCAGACGAAACGGATTCCGCGTCACAGGCCGCGCCGGATGGTTCTCCGCGAGCAGGGCGTTCAGTTGCGGGGCCGCATCTCTCAATTCTTTGATTTCAGCGTCGCTCAGTTCGGTGATAACGACGGCTTCCGCGCGCCCCAGCCTATCGAGCGCCTCTGTTGGTAACCAGTTAGGCTCCGCTTCGCCAAAGCCGGTTCGCGCCGTCACGACGACCGAAAGGCCAGGGACCGTAGCGGCTTCGCGAACAAGATCGTTGACCGTCCTCCGTTCTTCTTCCCCATAGAAATCCAGACTATCCACGAATAGAATGGCGCTGCCCGCACTCGCCATGTCCGAGAGAAGG
The DNA here is from genome assembly GCA_049511335.1 of Bryobacteraceae bacterium. Lineage (GTDB taxonomy): Bacteria > Acidobacteriota > Terriglobia > Bryobacterales > Bryobacteraceae > JBEKYD01. Next base: position 20,046 of record JBEKYD010000113.1, read on the forward strand.
TCGCGCGCCGAGCCGTCAAACCCGAGAGTTGCACGCATTGTCAGCCAGCCCCGGGGGATCGTGCGGCTCGGGCTCAAGACCATCACTTGCGCCCCGGTCGCCATTTGCGCGGCGAGATACTTCATTATGGCGGATTTCCCGACACCGGCATCGCCGCGGATTTCGACGTAACGCCCTTGATCCAGAGCCGCGCGAACCGCGGTCACCCGTTCTTCGCGCGCCAAAGCGACACCCGCCAGGCGATCGCCTATGTCGGCGAGTGCATGCTCCGCAGCCTCTTTCAGCGCTGACCGTAGAGACAAATGGCTCCTGTCGCCGGCCAGCCGAAATGAAAGTTTCTTTAGATCCTCGCGGACTTCATTGCGCGAACGATCGCCGCCAGCTGATGCAATCTGCAGCGCAAGATTCGTGAGAGCGACGAAGAGTTCTGCCGCTCGCGGCGTGTCTACCGCGTCAAGCGCACGAGCGGCGCGTTCCTTCGCAAGATTTTCATCAGCAGAACCTTGGGCGGTGAAATCGAAGTGGAAAATCTGAAGCCGCCGCAGAATCCTCCATACGGTTTCGTCATCATCGCGAGCCCCCGCCTTCGCCAGTTGTGATCTGAAGGTGTTTACAAAGGCCCGTTTGTCGGCGCTTCCGGCGCCGGACCGATTAATTCTGTTAATGAAGGTTGCCGCATCGCCCAACTGACGCGCCCATGTCAGCACATCTTGATAGGCTCCGTCGATTTTCTGCGAGGTTCGCGAGATCGCGATGCCGAGTTCATACCGGGACTGCAGAAACTCGGGCTTAAGCAAAGTTTTTGCAATCTGTTCGATAACCGAATGAAAGACCCGATCGTTCGGTGCGAAACCAACGCCGCGTTTGACTTGGATCTCTAGAATGGCACTCTCGCCGAGCGCGTCATGGGCGTGCACAATTACATCGTCGAGAGGATGCCCCTCCGCGCCTCGTTGAAACGCCACATGATCGATGAGGGTCCCGGGAAGGCCACGCGGCTCTGCACCCACGAGAAGCGCCAGCAGGTAGGAAGCACCGACTTGGCCCTCGAAGAGACTGCCGGCCGGTCCTCTCGATGCTGGGCTCGTCCCTTCATTCATTTGAAGACATACTATTCAGGTTCGAAAATTACATTCTCCGTTCTCTGCGCGAACGGCAAGCGTCAATCTGAACTCCCCCAGACTGCTTGGCGTCATACAGCGTCGAATCGGCTGCACTGAGATCTATGACCCCCTCCAGCAATTATTGCAAGACTGACCTGCCATTGTCCCACCGTCACAAGAGAACTCGGCTGGACGCAGCAGGCGAATGACTGGGCCCCGCCACCACCCAATCATCCGACTAACAACATTCGGGGGTTCTACAGGATTACTCCCGGTAAACCCGCTATAATAGCATCCGCGAAAGTCCCTCGACCGAAAGTCAGGCGGGCCCTCTGCCAACCGCATCGCCGGACGGGCGCCACGATATTCCGCCATATCGGACACTACCCCAGCGGCAGCGGACAGACGGAATCCGGCTCCGCCCAGGCCATTGAGGAGGCGGGCCGGCGAGATCGGAACGGCCCTAGCCTCGATTTCCACGGTACTGCCTTGACCTAACATTTCGCTGGTTTCACGGCTCTAGGCGAAGCGGATCAGGAGCTGTTTGTTGCCGAACCACGGCATTTTCGTGGGCCTGTCCGCCA
>JBEKYD010000114.1:0-21719 GCA_049511335.1 Bryobacteraceae bacterium
ATGCGTGAGCCTGTGACCAAGGTTTTCAGGAGAGCCGGATGCGGGAAATCCGCACGTCCGGTTCGACGAGGGGACGGTGGGTCGCGGATTCAATCCGCTGCTCTCCGTCCTACTCTACCGGCTATATTCCTTTACACGCGGCGCCCGTCGACCACGCTCCTTTTGGGGCCCGCAACTCGCCGCTGCCTTTGCCCGTAGCCCGAAATGCCGATGTGACCTTTTTCAGTCACAGACTTTCGAAATATTTTTTTACTCCCGCCGTTTCATCGCGCTACAGCCATTTCGACCCTTCCCCCCAACCCTGCTTTTCCCCGCTCGCACGCTATCGTGGAGCCGAAAGTGGAGCCCATGAACGATTCTCATCTTTCCGATCAGATGTTCCAGGTCATCGACGCCCTGTCCAGCGGCGCCACCTCACCGAAGCCGCCGCCGCGGCTGGCGTTCACCGCAACACCATCGCCAACTGGCGCCGTAATTCCCCCCAGTTCCAACAGGCCCTGGCCAATGCCCAGCCCGACCGCGCCCTCGAATTCCGCGAACGAGCCGCGGACCTGGCCGATCTGGCCTTCGATTCCCTTCGCGTAATCCTCACCGACCCGAAAGCCTCCCCCTCCGTCCGTCTCAAAGCCGCCACTTTCATCATCCAAACCGCCATGGCGCCAGCCCCTACTAGAGCCCAAAAGCCCCTCGCTTTCAACGCCCCGCCAGACTCGGACCTCCCCGCGGCCCCCGAAGAAGGGGAAGCCGAGCAAGACTCATCCCGACACGCTGTCGCCCCGCGGACGTCCCATCCCCGCGGGAAAAGCAAATGGTGCTGGATTTCTCCGACAGGATACTGCGGTATTGAGTTCCGCTCTTCGAACTGCACTCGAAGAGCGGCGCACCAATTCGGCAAGCGTTCCGTCTGTTACACTTTGGGAGGGTGAGTCAACTTTCGCGCATGCGTGTAATCCCCGCACTGCTGACAATCATCATTCTGGCTGGAAGTAGTTGCCGTCAGGAGAAGGCTCCGGCGATGACCGGGCCGCCGGTGGTTCCGGTATCGGTAGCCCTTGTGACCGAGGAGCCGGTGCCGGCCGATTTGCAAGTGGTTGGCACGGTGGAAGCTTCCGCCATCGTGCAGATTAAATCGCAGGTGGCGGGCGAACTGACCAAGGTGTATTTCACCGAAGGGGCGACCGTCAAGCAAGGCGACCCGATGTTCGACATCGACGCTCGTCCTTACCAGGACGCTCTCGAGCAAGCCCAGGCGGCGGTAGCGCGCGACCGCGCGCAGATTGCGCAGGCCGAAGCGAACCTGGAGCGCGACCGGGCGCAGGCCCGCTATGCGGAGAGCGATGCCGCGCGCCAAACGGAATTGAACAAGGACGGGCTGACGCCGCGTTCCACCTTCGATCAGGCGCAGGCCACGGCCTCGTCGTCGCGCGCCTCGGACCGCGCCGACGAAGCCGCCATCGAGACCGCCAAAGCCGCTCTGGCAGCCGACCAGGCGGCGGCGGAATCGGCCAAATTGAACGTCAGCTTCTGCCGGATTCAGGCGCCGCTGGCGGGACGCACGGGAAACCTGCTGGTGCATCCCGGCAACCTGATCAAGGTGAACGACGTCGCGCTGGTGGTGATCCACCGGATCGCTCCGATTTTCGTGGATTTCAGCGTGCCGGAGGAGCACCTGAATACCATCCGGCGGCTGAACGCCCAGGGACCCCTGCCGGTGAAGGTCGCCGAGCGGGATGGCACGCCCGCGACGGCCGGCGGCCATCTTGCGGTGATCGACAACACGGTGGATTCCACCACGGGCCAAATTCACCTCAAGGCGACCTTCGATAATGCCGATGGATTGCTGTGGCCCGGGCAATTCGTGAATGTAACGCTCACGCTCGACACGCGGCGCGACGCGGCGGTAGTGCCGGCGGAGGCGGTGCAATCCGGGCAGATGGGATTTTTCGTTTACGCCGTAAAGAGCGACAAAACGGTGGAGATTCGCCCGGTAGTAACCGGCCGGACATTCGACAACAAGATTGTGATCGATAAGGGTGTGGCGCCGGGCGATACGGTGGTAACCGACGGTCAGATGCGCCTGTTCCCGGGCGCGAAGATCATGGCCGTAGACGCCCCCAAGCCGGCGGCGCCGCCGCAGTGAGAACGTGTAAAGGAATATAGCCGCAGATGAACGCCGATGAACGCCGATAAAGAAAACCATGAAGTTATCGGTGTTCATCTGCGTTCATCGGCGGCTCAAAGCGTTTTTTTTACAGCTTCTGAGCAAGCCGTGGAAAACTGTCTTCAAAAAGGGGCCCAGCCGCTTAGGAGGCGGCATGCAGGCGAAAAGAAGGAAAGCCGAGACGAATCTCGGCTCTGCAGGCTGGACAGCCTGCGCCACGGGGAGGGGTCGAGTGGGTACAGAGATGGGGCGGCTGTAGTATACACGTTGTGGTGATGGTGGCACGGTGAACCTTTCACGCATTTTTATCGAGCGCCCGGTGATGACGGCGCTGCTCTCGCTGGCCATCCTGCTGTTCGGCGTAGTGGCCTTTCGCGTCCTGCCGGTAGCGGCACTGCCCAGCGTCGACTACCCCACTATACAAGTGAACGCGGAGCTGGCCGGCGCCAGTCCGGAAACCATGGCTTCGTCGGTGGCCACCCCGCTGGAGCGCCAGTTTTCCACGATTGCCGGCATCAAGGCCATGAATTCGGTGAACTCGCTGGGCGGCACGCAGATCACGGTGCAGTTCGACCTGAGCCGCAATATCGACGCCGCGGCGCAGGACATTCAGGCGGCCATCAGTGCCGCCGGCGGAAACCTGCCGCCCACCATGCCGCGGCCGCCGACGTATCAAAAAGCCAATCCCGCCGAACAGCCGGTGCTGTACCTGTCGCTCGATTCCTCGACGCTGCCGCTCTACCGCGTCACCGACCTGGCCCAGAACGTGCTTGCCAACCGCATTTCGATGGTGGGCGGGGTTTCGCGCGTCCTGGTTTATGGCGAGCAGAAGTACGCCGTGCGGGTACAGGTTGACCCCGACCGGCTGGCGGCTCACAACATCGGCCTGGACGAGGTGGCCGCAGCGGTGTCGGCCAGCAATTCCAACCTGCCCACGGGGCGCCTCGACGGCGCGTACCAGGCCTTCACCATCGAATCCAACGGTTCGTTGTTCAACGCGGCGGCCTTCCGGCCGGTGATCGTGGCGTGGCGCAACGGGGCGCCCATCCGCTTGCAAGAAGTGGGCAATGTGATCGACGCGGTGGAGAACAACAAGTTGATTGCCTGGTTCAACGACGTGCGCGGCGTGATTCTGGCGGTGGAGCGGCAGCCGGGCACCAATACGGTCGAAGTAGTGGACAACATCAAGCGCCTGATGCCCGAATTCCGGCGCGAGATTCCGGCCGCGGTGCGGCTTTCGACGGCGTTCGACGCGTCGGAATCGATCCGCCATTCGATTCGGGATGTGGAATTCACGCTGATGCTGACCATCTGCGTGGTGGTGATGGTGATCTTCCTGTTCCTGCGGAACCTTTCGGCCACGCTGATCCCCGGCTGCGCGGTGCCGTTTTCGATCGTGGGCACGTTCGCGGTGATGTACCTGCTGGGTTACAGCCTGAACAACCTGTCGCTGATGGCGCTGACGCTTTCGGTGGGCTTCGTGGTGGACGACGCCATCGTGATGCTGGAAAACATCGTGCGCCATATGGAGATGGGCGAAACGCGCATGCAAGCTGCGTTCGCCGCTTCGCGCGAGATCGGCTTCACGATTCTTTCCATGACTCTTTCGCTGGTGGCGGTATTCATCCCGGTGCTGTTCATGGCGGGCATTGTGGGGCGGCTGTTGCACGAGTTTTCGGTGACCATCGTGGTGGCGATTCTGATTTCCGGATTCGTGTCGCTGACCCTCACACCGATGCTGGGCAGCCGGTTCCTGAAATCCGAGCACGGGATGCGTCACGGCGCGGTTTACCATTTCCTCGAAGGTGGATTCAACGGCCTGACAAGCTGGTACGAGAGGACCCTATCGCTGGCGCTGCGCTTTCGACTAGCCACGCTGGCGATTGCCGTGCTGATGCTGGCCGGAACCGTCTACCTATTTGAGGTCATGCCGAAGGGGTTCATTCCCAGCCAGGACCAGAATTTTTTGTTCGGCGTGATCCTGGGGCCGCAGGACGCATCGTTCGAATACATGGCCAGCCATACGCACGCCATCGCCGACATCGTGCGCGCCAACCCTAACATTACGGACGTGGGCGCGTTTGTGGTTGGCGGCAACCAGGCGTTTTTCTTCTGCAAGACGAAGCCGCGGGACGAGCGGCAACTGTCGGTGGACCAGATCATCGGCCAGCTCCGGCCGGCCACCATGGCGGTTCCGGGCGTATTCGCGTTTCTGCAGAATCCGCCACCCATCACCGTGAGCGGGCAGGAAGGACTCAGCGTCTATCAGCTCACCATGCAGAGCACCAACTTGGACGAGCTCTACTCCTGGGCGCCGCGGCTCACCGCCGCCATGCAGAAGATACCGGGCATGGTGGACGTGAACAGCGACATGCAGATTGCCAGCCCGCAGGTGATGGTGGATATCGACCGCGACCGCGCGGTGGCGCTGGGCGTGACCCCGGCGGTGGTGCAGAACGCGCTCTACAGCGCTTTCAGCGACCGCGAAGTTTCGGTGATCTACGCGCCCGCCGACGAATACCAGGTCATCCTGGAAGTGGAACCGCGCTACCAGCGAAACACCCAGGCGCTTTCGAAGCTCTATGTGCGTTCATCGAGCGGATCGCTGGTGCCGCTCGATGCCGTAACCCGTATTTCACGCCGCACCGGCCCGCTCAACATCAACCATTTCGGACAATTGCCGGCGGTGACGATTTCCTTCAACCTGCTGCCCGGCATGTCGCTCGGGCAGGCCGCTACGGCGGTGGATGGAGCGGTGGGCGAACTGCGCATGCCGGCCACCATCAGCACGGCGTTTCAAGGGACGGTGAAAGAGTTCCAGGAGTCTTTCCGCAATCTCACCGTGCTGCTGATTGTGGCCATTCTGGTGATCTACATCGTACTGGGAATGCTGTATGAGAGCTTCATTCACCCCATCACGATTCTTTCGGGCTTGCCATCGGCGGTTTTCGGCGCGCTGCTCACGCTGAAGCTTTTTCACCGGGAACTAGACCTGTACGCCTTTGTGGGCATCGTGATGCTGTTCGGCGTGGTGAAGAAGAACGCCATCATGATGATCGATTTCGCCATCGACGCACGGAACCGGGGGTTGGGCGCGCGCGACGCCATCTGGCAGGGCTGCCTGCTGCGCTTCCGGCCAATCATGATGACCACGGTGGCGGCGCTGTTCGGCACGATGCCGATCGCGCTCGGGTACGGCGAAGGCGCCGACGCGCGCCAGCCGCTGGGCTTGGCAGTAGTCGGCGGCCTGGTGGTGAGCCAATTCCTGACGCTCTACATCACCCCGGTGATCTACCTGTACCTGGAGCGTTTCCAGGAGTGGATGAAGGGTGCGGAGACGGGAGAGAAGTTGACGGTGACAAGTTGACAGTTGTCAGTCGTCAGTTGTCAGTTAAAACCAGCTCACTCATGCTTCGGGCTGTGTTACTGAGAACTGATAACTGACGACTGATAACTTTCAACTTTCGACCCAGCCCTCCGGCGCTACGACGCGTATTTGCGGCTCGGCGGCCGGGCGGTTGGAATGGTACGCGATGGTGTATTGCGAGAGGTTTGCGATCGAGAGCCTCTCCACCTTCTCCACCGATTCGTGGCGGGAAGCGGAGCGATAGAAGGCGCCGTCGGTGAGGCGGCACAACTCCTCCAGCTTAGGGTTTTCGCTCTCGGTGATGACGTCGATCCGAACCGACCGATCCAGCATAGCCAACTTTGCGACGTGCTTGTCGAGGGGGGCTTCGGCCTCGTAGGGGCAGTACACCACGACCAAAGGGGCGGCCTCGAGCGGCGCCAAGCGCTTGCAGCCGGTCACGGCTCCCAGCAGGGCATCCCAGAGGATCGCCGGCTGCGTCGCCGGGGCGCCCTCCATGGCGCCGGCGGGCGAATCCATGGCGGGCGTGAAGTCCGGAAGCGCGGTTTCTTGCGGCGTGAGATCGGGCGGCGCGATCTCAATGATCTCCCCCATCAAGGTGGCCCGCAGGCGCCATTTTCGAGGCGGCTGGAAGGAAACGGCCGCCCACAGGTCCCGCGGGCGTTTCCACTGCAGCCCCCGCCGCACCGCTTGGGCGAAGTCCGCGCCATCGTCCGGGCTGGCCTGGTACGGGAATACAAAGGCAAAAGCCATGGTCTGCGGCAGGCAGCGCTCTTCGATGCGGTAGTCGGTAACGATCTCCGCTCCTTCGAGCACCGCGAATTCGGTGGGAAGGAGTCCCCGCGGGTCGTTGCCATCGGCGCCGCGAATGGCAAGGTGGATGGCGCGTGTAGCGGGCTCCCCGGGTTCCCACTGGGAGATGGCAGCCATCCGCCAGGGTGCGCGCGGAAGGGAGCGGGCCTTGGCTTCGATCGCTTCGAGCGAGCGCGCGGCGTGCCGGCGGACCTTCGGATCCTTGTCTTCCGTCATCCGCCCCAGGACTCCCTTGAACCGCAGATCGCCCAGAGCCCCCATGGTCCAAGCCGCGGTTGCCCGCGAATCGGCCCGCTCGCTAGCGGCCTTTCGCAGGAGTTCCGATATGGCCCAACAATCTCCGGCGCGATACAGGCCCACCAGCGCGTTTCCCGCCACGCGGTTATTTTCGTCGGCCGCCGCGGATCGAAGCAGGTTTCTGGTTTCCTCCGTTCCGAGGCCCCAGAGCGCCTCGATCGCGTTGGCGCGCGTGCGAGCGTCCCCGTCCCGCATCTGGCGGGTCACCCATGGGACACTCTTGCCGCAGCGGCCCACGATCAGCGCGGCCTTCGACCTTAGGCGCGCATCGGGATGGCGCAGCAGGGTCAGCAGCCTGGGCGCGATCCGGTTCACGTCCGCAATTTGGTCCAAAGCCTGCAGAATCCGCACCAGCCCATGGACGGAACCGGCAGGGTTCTCTCGGGCGGCATCGGCAACGGCTTTTGCCAGGGAGAGGTCGGCATTGGGGTCGGCGTCCACGACCGCTCGCGTAATCGCCAAAACCTGGTCGAAATTGAGGTGCGGATCGATCAGAACCCTGAGCGCCAGACCACGCGCCAAAAGCAGCTTCAAAACAAAGCGCGAAGCCTCGGATTCTTCCACGGCCGCAAACATTCGCGCCGCGGCGTGGCAGAATGCTTCGGGATCCCGCTCCAGCAGATCGACCATTTCTTTGGCAGCGGAGCCCGGAGACCAGTAGCACAGGCGGGCCAGCCCTTTGAGCTCGCCGTAAACATTGGAAACTCCGTAGCTGTCTACAAGACGGGGTTGTCCCATAAATCATGTATCGGCGGGAAGGATCGAAGTGATCAGTTATCAGTTGTCAGTTTTCAGTTAATACAGCGCGCTCATCACTACGGGCTGTGTTTACTGATAACTGATAACTGAAGACTGATAACTCTTACTTAAATACTCGTTCGAAAATTCGATCCACGTTGTGCAACTGGCGGTCGAGCGAAAAGGCATTGGCGATTTGTTCGGGCGTCAGCAGGGCCGCGATCTGGGGATCGGTTTCGATGGCGGCGCGGAAATCGCCTTCTTCCTCCCAGGCTTTCATAGCATGGCCTTGCACGATGCTATAGGCCTGCTCGCGCAGCATACCGGCGGCCGCCAAATCGAGCAGCAACTGGCCGCTGAACACCAGCCCGCGGGTCAGATCCAGATTGCGCTTCATGCGGGCGGGATAGACTACGAGTTTGTCGATCAGGGCGGTGGTCTTATCGAGCAGATAATCCGCCAGGATGGTGGAGTCGGGCAGAATCACGCGCTCCACCGAGGAGTGCGAAATGTCGCGCTCGTGCCACAGGGCAACGTCTTCGTACGCGGCCTGCACGTTGGCGCGCACCACCCGCGCCAGTCCGCAGATCTGTTCGCTGGTGACCGGATTGCGCTTGTGCGGCATGGCGGAGCTGCCTTTTTGTCCGGGAGCGAAGTATTCTTCGGCCTCGCGCACTTCGGTGCGCTGGAGGTGGCGCACTTCGAGAGCGATTTTTTCGCACAGCGCGGTGGCGAGGGCCAGGGAGGCCACCAGGGCGGCATGCCGGTCCCGCTGGATCACCTGGGTGGCGGCGTTGGCGGGCACGAGCCCGAGACGCGCGCAGATTCGTTCTTCCACTTCCGGACCGATATGGGCGAAGGTGCCGACGGCTCCGGACGTCTTACCGACGCGCAACCCTTCCGCCGCCGCGCGGACCCGCTCCAGGCTGCGCCCGGCTTCCTCGTACCAGATGGCCAGCTTGAGGCCGAAAGTCACCGGCTCGGCATGCACGCCATGGGTGCGGCCAATCTGCACGGTGTGTTGAAACTCGAGCGCGCGGCGCCGCAGCACGGCGCGGAGCGCTTCGAGATCGGCCAGTACGATCCCGCAGGCTTGCCCCAACACCAGGGCCTGAGCGGTATCCACCACGTCGTTCGAGGTCAGCCCATAGTGCAGCCAGCGCGAGGCTTCGGCGTGGCCGGCGCGGGTCATGGTTTCCGCCACGGCGGTGGTGAAGGCGATCACGTCGTGCTTCACCTCGCGCTCAATGATGTGAATCCGGGTCACCTCGAAGCCGGCGTGGGCGCGCAAGTGATGGGCCGCTTCGGCGGGAACCACTCCCAGCTCGGCCAGCGCCTCGGCGGCCGCCAGTTCCACTTCTAGCCACTGCGCGAATCGGTTCTGGTCGCTCCAGATGTGGCCCATTTCCGGGCGTGTGTATCGGGGAATCATGGTCGTAGCTCAGTATTCAGTGAGACAGGCCTCCTGGCCTGTCGAGACGCAAAGCGACAGGCCGGGAGGCCTGTCCCACTCGTCAGAATGCGTAAACCTCGGTGGGCGCGTGCGGCGCGGCGATGCTCAGGCGCGTGGTTAAGCCGCGGCCCTCCAGCGTCTGTTGCGCCACCATGCGCGCGATCTCCGGATGATTGTTCTGCTCGCTCAAGTGGCCCAGCACCAGGTACGTGGTGGACCGGTCCAGATCCCCGGCCAGATAATCGGACATGCTCAGATTCGACAAGTGCCCCACCCGGCTCATCACCCGCTGCTTCACAGCCCAGGGATAGGGACCCACCTTGAGCATATCCAGATCGTGGTTGGCCTCCAGCATGAGCAGGTCCGTGCGGCGCAGATGATACTTGATGGATTCCGGCACGTAGCCCAGATCGGTGACCACGCCAATGCGCACGCCGCAGGCTTCAAAGGCGTAGCCCACCGGGTCCAAGGCGTCGTGGGGAACGCTGAAGCTTTCCACCGCAATGTCGCCCACCACGAAGCGCGCTCCGGCCTGAAAAGTTTCGAGCTTCGGCGCCGCCCCGCCCCAATCGATGGAGGGAGCGGTGAGCCGGGTCATGTAAATTGTGGCGCGAACTTTCTTGCTTCGCGCCAGTACCGGCAGGCCGGAGACATGATCGCTGTGCTCGTGCGTGACGACGATGGCGTCGATCGATTCCAGCGTTTCGCCGATCGTCGCCAGGCGCCGGCCGAGCTCCCGCATGCTCAACCCGGCGTCAATCAGAATACGAGTGCTGGCAGTCGCGATCAGGGCCGCGTTGCCCGTGCTCCCGCTCGCCAGCGCACAAAACCTGACCGTGTTTTGAGTCCTCCCTTGACACTCTAGAATACACCGGAAGGGATGGAAACAAAATAGGGTAATTGTGTAGTGGGGCGGGCGCGCCCTGGGAAAAGCGTTAATAGCCACGGATGAACACGGATAAGACAAGAAGACAACTAAGACGTGTTTTGGTTTTCTATCCGTGTTTATCCGTGTTCATCTGTGGCTAAACTCCTTTCCCCCGCTCACTCCCCCTCCTCCGGCGGCTCGAACTCCTCGATCAGGTTCGGATTGCGCGCGAAACGCTTCAAAACCCGCAGGATATCGCCGCCGCGGAAGCCGGCCCGCAGCAGCCGGCGGTAGGCGCCGGCCACGTCCTTGTCTTCCTGGAACAGGCTTTCCTTTGCCGCCAGGCGGTACTTGCGGCGCACCCAATCTTCGATCAGTTCCTCTTCCTTGACGTCGCGATAGGCCTGGCTCACCGATTTCTCGGCCAGCGCCGGGGCAACCCGGCGTTGGCGCAGGTCGCGCACCACGCGCGCGCTGCCCAGTTTGTCGTTATTCAGCCGCGCGGTGGCGTAACTCTCAGCGTAGCGGCGGTCGTCGAGATAGCCGTAATCCTTTAGCCGGCCGAGCATCGGCTCCACGTCTTCCGCCTTGGCCGCCCGGCGGCGCAACTTCTCGCGCAGCTCGCCGGTGGAATGTGCTCGCCCGCCCAGGATCTTGAGTGCATAGTTCCACAGTTGGCCGGCTTCCAGCCGCCGAGGTTCTTTAGATCCCATAAAATTCAGTCCCATGCGGAGTATACTGAAGTTTGATTGGCAGGTGGCGGACGGCTTTCTTCTTGGCCGCGCCACGAGGAGAATTATGGATAAAGGCGGCTTCTCCAGCTTCTTGCTGGGCTTGGGCGTGGGAGTTGGCATCGGTTTGTTGTTCGCTCCGAAATCGGGCGAAGAGACCCGGAAATTGATCAAGAGCAAAGCCGGCGAAGGCGGCGATTACCTGAAGCAGCGCAGCGCCGAATTGAAACAGGACGCGGCTACCTGGGTGGATAAAGGCAAGGAGGCAGTCGCCCGGCAAAAAGACAGTCTGGCCGACGCCGTCGAAGCGGGCCGTCAGGCTTACCGCGATTCCGTCGACCAGGCTTCCGCGTCGGAAGGCTTGGCACACTAGGTTAGACGGCTCCGATCCGGTCACGTCCTGGCGGCGAGCTTTCAGCAAGGGGCGATCGGCGGCGATCCGCGCCGGCTGAGAGCAGAGCGTTGGCGAGGGATAGCCTGGGTGGGAAGGGAAAGGTCTCGGCATGCCGGAAGACTTATTTCGCGTCGTAATCACGGTTGGGGTCGGGCTGGTGTGCTTGGCGGCGTTGGTCATTGCCGCGGCGTTGCTGGCTCTGTACCGCAGCATCCGCAAACTGCAGTCCCGGAGCGAACCGCTGATGGACCGCGTCGAGCCGCTGATCGCGAAACTGGATCCGGTTACGGAACGGATAACGGCGATCTTGGACGGTATCCTGCCGGCGATCGAGAAGCTTGGACCGGCTATCGACCAGGTCCGTCCCGGGCTGGCGCGCATCGGCCCCGCGGTCGATAAGCTGATTCCCGTGTTCGAGCGCGCCCAGGAAGTGCTGTCCAGCGCGGGCCGGATCATGGAAGAAGCCCGGCCCCGGATCACGGAGGTCTCGGGCGAAATCGCCGAACTGGTCCACACCAGCCGGACCCAAGCCGAGCGCTTTGGCGACGCGATCACCGAAGCCAGCGACCGTGCCCGGGTTCGCATCGAGCAAATCGATCGATCGGTAGAATGCACCATCGATCAGGTCAACGAGTTAAGCGGCGCCGTCAAGCGCGCCGTCGCCCGTCCGGTCCGCGAAGTCAATGCCGTAGCGGCCGGCGTATCGGCCGCGATCTCCACCTTGGTGCGGGGTTCGCGCCGCAGTTCGGTCAACACCGCGATCCAAGACGAAGAGATGTTTATTTGAGAGGCGAGCTTTCAGCGGTCAGCGCTGGCGTAGCTGATCGCTCTCCAGAGACTGCTCGCTTGGGGGCGTGGCTAAACCGCTGGCACGAGAGTGCACCCCTGTTCCCCAGCCAAGCGTTGGAGCAATTGATGCTGACGGTTCTTGCGAGGTTTCTCGAACTAGGCACGGGCCCTCGCTGAAAGCTGACAGCTCATTGCTACCATGGAGCCATGGTGCGGCTGGCAGACCTCCTCACCGAGCAACAGAATCCACGCTCGGCGGCTATCGACTCGTTCTCGACCGAGGAGATGCTGCGCGTCATCAATGCCGAAGACCGCCTGGTGGCCGATGCCGTGGGGCGGGAGATCCCCGCCATCGCGCGGGCTGTGGACGCGGTCGCCGCGGCATTCGAAAACGGCGGCCGGCTGTTCTATATTGGCGCCGGAACCAGCGGCCGGCTGGGCGTGCTGGACGCTTCCGAGTGCCCGCCCACTTTCTCGGCGCCGCCGGAGCTGGTGCAGGGAATCATGGCTGGCGGTGAAGCGGCCCTCAGCCGCGCCACCGAAACTACCGAGGACGATCCCGCCATCGGTGTCCGCGATCTTCAGGCGCGGGGGTTCAGGGCTGGAGACGTGCTGGTTGGCCTGGCCGCCAGCGGTCGCACGCCTTACGTGCTAGGCGCGATGGCCGAAGCCCGCCGGCTGGGTGCGGTCACGGTAGGCGTGAGTTGCACTCCCGATTCGGAATTGGCGCGCGCGGCGGATATCGCCATCACTCCGTTGGTTGGGCCGGAGGCAATTACCGGATCGACGCGCATGAAGGCCGGCACGGCCCAGAAAATGGTCCTGAACATGCTCTCCACGGGGGTGTTCGTGCGCCGCGGCTATGTGTACGGCAACCTGATGGTGAATGTTCAGCCGAAGAACCGGAAACTGGTGGACCGGGCCACGCGGATTGTGGCGCAAGCCGCGGGCGTGGAGTACGAGCGCGCTGCGGCGCTACTGGCCGCCGCCGGGAAGAGCTCGCGCGTGGCAATCGTGATGGCCAAGACGGGCCTGGACCGCGGCGCGGCCGAACGGCTCCTCGACGATGCCGGCGGGCGGGTGGCGTTGGCGCTGGAAAGAGCGGCCGAGAGTCATGCAGGTTAGTAGGCCATCTCACTTGCGCAATGACAGGCCGGGAGACCTGTCCCACGGTAACCCATGGATAAGTTCGTAATCGCGGGCGGAACCGCCCTCACGGGTTCGATCCCCGTCAACGGGTCGAAGAACTCGGCGCTGCCGGCGCTGGCGGCGGCGTTGCTTACCGAAGAACCGGTCACGCTGCACCGCGTTCCGCGAGTCCGGGATATCCGTACGATGGAGCGCCTGCTGGTGGATATCGGCTCCAACATCGGCGGGGAGGGCGAGACCGTGCGCCTCGAGACGCGGCGCATTGCGAGCCCCGAAGCGCCTTACGAACTGGTGAAAACCATGCGCGCGTCGAGCCTGGTGCTGGGGCCGCTGGTGGCCCGCTGCGGCCGCGCCCGCGTCTCGCTGCCGGGCGGATGCGCCATCGGCGCCCGTCCCATCAATCTCCACATTTTTGGGCTGGAACAACTGGGCGCAACCATTCACCAGGCGCACGGCTACATCGAAGCGGAAGCGCGCGGAGGATTGCGCGGCGCTCAGGTTCTTTTCGACCGCATCACCGTGACCGGCACCGAAGATCTGCTCATGGCCGCGGTTCTGGCCAAGGGGGAAACCGTGCTGCGCAACGCGGCGCGCGAGCCCGAAGTGGCCGATCTGGCCGCTCTGCTGGTGAAAATGGGCGCCCGGATCGAAGGCGCCGGCACCTCCGTCATCCGCATTCAGGGCGTCGAACGGCTCTCCGGCGCCGAGCACACCATCATTCCCGATCGCATCGAGGCGGGCACGTTCCTGGTAGCCGGCGCCATCACCGGCGGCGACCTCACCGTCACCGGCTGCATTCCCGAGCACGTCGGCGCACTCGTGTCCAAGCTGCAACAAGTTGGCGCCTCGGTGACACAGCCCGACGACACCACGCTGCGCGTTTCGAGAGGCGGCCCACTGCGTTCGGTCGACATGACCACCGAAGAGTACCCCGGTTTTGCAACCGATTTGCAAGCGCAGTACATGGCCCTCATGACGCAAGCCGAGGGCATCGCGATCGTAGTGGAGACCATCTTCGAGAACCGCTTCATGCACGCCCAGGAGCTGGCGCGCATGGGCGCCAATATCCGCATCGATGGCAAGCAGGCCATGATTGCCGGCCCGCGCAAGCTGACCGGCGCCGGCGTCATTGCCTCCGACCTGCGCGCCAGCGCGTCGCTGGTGCTGGGCGCCCTGGTGGCGCAGGGCGAAACCGTCATCGACCGCGTTTACCACATCGATCGCGGCTACGAGAAGATCGAGACCAAACTCGCCGCCGTCGGCGCCCGCATTCGCCGCGTGGAGTAAACTGGGGGAGCATGCAACATAACCCAGGGTTTCTGGCGCTGGTGGACGATGCCAAGTCGCGCATCCGCCAGATCGATATCGCTCAGTACCAGGCCATGCGGCAAGCCGCCGAGGCGCACCTGCTCGTCGATACGCGCGAGGAAAGCGAATGGGCCGCGGGCCACGTGGCCGGCGCCGTGCATCTCGGCAAGGGCATCATCGAACGCGACATCGAAACCAAAGTGCCCGATAAAAACACCACCCTGGTGCTCTATTGCGGCGGCGGCTTCCGCTCGGCGCTGGTGGCGGATAACCTGCGCCAGATGGGTTACGCCAACGCGATTTCGCTCGATGGCGGCTGGAGAGCCCTGAAGGAATCGGGACTGCCGTTGGAGTAGGGAGCGTGGCGAAGAGCCGGCCAGGGGCCGGCTGCGGACGAGGGCGTCCGCCCCACAATGCGCTCGGACCTCGGCACTATCTCTAGGTGCAAGCCAGCCTCCGATACCCGCATTTTAGGGTGCTCCAACCCGCATTTTTCAGGGCTGTTTGCCCGAGCATTCTGGGCTAGCGTGGAGGCATGGGGAAGAAGATTGTCTGTCAAACTTGCAAGAATGTCCGGTGCGTGGGCAAATGCAAGTTCACGAGCGAACCCAAGCCTCCGCGGAAGGCGGCTTAAGGCGTCGCGAGATCGCTCACGCTCACGCGAAATCTCAGCGTGAGCGGCTTGCCCGGTTCCAGCGTGTAGCTCTCCACCTGGTCGGTCCGCCCCGGAAACGAAGCTCCGACGAAGCCGTAGGACCGCAGGCACCATTGATACGGCGCTCCGGGGTCTTTCTCATCCGGCGTGATCCGCAGCACCACCCGTTTGCCGCCGTATACGCCTTCGAGCTCCGCCCACTTGCGCGGATTCCGGTCCTCGTCCTTGGTGAGCACTTCGCCATCCGCGCGCACGATCGTGCCCTCGCGCGGTGCGAACCGGGCGCTGAATCCGCCATAGCTCTTGCCGTGTTCGGGAGAGCCCGCCAGCGTGACCGGGTCGTGTAACGCTTCCCAGGTGAGCACAACGTCCATGTCGCGCGAGTTGCCGTGCGTGGGCAGAACGGTCAGCCGCACGTTCTCACGCACGATGTCC
Source organism: Bryobacteraceae bacterium (assembly GCA_049511335.1). Taxonomy (GTDB): domain Bacteria; phylum Acidobacteriota; class Terriglobia; order Bryobacterales; family Bryobacteraceae; genus JBEKYD01. Next base: position 15,159 of record JBEKYD010000114.1, read on the forward strand.
TTGCCGTCCGCTTCCCAAAAGTTCTCGGCTTCCAGCGTCGCCTGCCCTCCGCGAACGGCCACCGTAGGCGTTTTCGCGGAGCGAGGCTTGGCCGTAAGCTGCATCCAGATGTCGTACCGTTTGCCTCCCACCTCCACGATAGGCCACGCCCAGAACAGCCCGCGATGGTGCCAGTGGTCCTTCGGAAAGTCGTCGAGCATCGAGACGCCAGCCGGCGAATAGACCGGGAAGATATAGCAGCAGCGGCGCCGGTTTTCCGGAGCGCCCTCTTTCAGTTGCGGGCCATAGTTGTACACCAGCGCTGGTTTCCCGCCCTCGCTAAGTTCCAACCGGCCGTCGCCCAGATCTTTCCAGGCAAGTTTATCTTGTGCCGCAAGGGGCAACGCCAAACCCAGTGCCAGCCACAAGCATCTGTTCATGTGAAACATGGAGGACCCCTTCTTCCAGTCTTTGAGGCAACACATACCGCGCATGGATGCGGGCGTGAGCGCCGCAAGACAGATTTAAGGCCCGGCCTGACAGCCGGGTCCGATTTCAAATTCGTCGCCGGCGATTGCCGATTAAGCCAGGCCTGCCTTGGCCATTACCGCATCCGTGCCATAAGGCGCGCGCTGCTTGCGCGAGAGCCAGGTATTCTCCTCCTCCGCGCCCTTTCCGGTGAAACGTTCGGTCGCCGGATCCCAGTGGACGGGATGGTCGGTATGCATGGCCATCTGCGAAATCAGGCAAACCGTATTCGAGCGGTGGCCGACTTCGGCCGGGGCCACGGTGGGCTGACGCGTTTGGATACTGGTCAGCCAATCCCGGTGGTGATCGTTATTGGGGCTTGCGTGCAAATGAATCTCGCCGTCCTTGGTGCCTTCCTTAATCCAGCGCCGGTCGCTGGCGTCGATCGCTCGGGCCCACGGTCCGCCCCGCCCGGTACCGCCGCTGGCGCTGAGCGCTTGCATGTCCACGGCGCTGAAGGCTCCACGAGTAACCCAAATCCATCCGTTGTCGCCCAGGAATTTGATGCCGTTGGGGTACTTGTCGCTGATGTACATGTCGGCCCCGTCCGCGTATCTTGCCCGCACATGGTAAGGACCGTGAACGTCCCAAAGACCCTGCTTGGGGAACAAAGCCATGGCTTCGATCTCCACCGGCCCGGTGAGCTCCGTTCCCATACCCCAATGCGCGGTATCGACATGGTGAGCGCCCCAGCCAGTGATCATGCCGGCGCCGAACTGCTCGCAGCGCAGCCAGCCGGGACGGTTATACCGGCTTCGCACCGCCGCCGTCTGCGGATGGACGCGATCTTCGGTGTAATACACCATGGGCGTGGAACCCAGCCACGCATCGTAATTGAGGTTGGAAGGGACCGGCATCTCCTTCGTGTTTCCACCGGAAGGATCGGTGGGAAGGCCGATATAAACTTCCCTGACCTTGCCGATTCGTCCATTGCGCACCAGCTCACAGGCCAGCCGGAACTGGGCCTCGGAGCGCTGCTGGCTTCCCTGCTGAAAAATGCGGCCGGTATGTTTGACCGCGTCGGCCATCTGGCGGCCTTCCTTGACGGTCAACGAAGCCGGCTTTTGCAGATAAATGTCCTTGCCCGCTAAAGCGGCTTCGATGGCGGGTTGGGCATGCCAGTGATCCGGCGTGCTGATGCAGACCGCGTCGATGCTCTTGTCCTGGAGCATCTCCCGGTAGTCGCTGTAAGTCTTCAGCCAGGAGTATTTATCGCCGAACTTTTTGGCGTACTCGGACTCGATCAGCTCCTTGGCATCGGTGACGCGCACGCTGTCCAGATCGCAGACGGCGACATATCGCGCCATGTCGCTGTTACGGAACAATCCGCGCATCTCCGAATCCCGCGCAATCCTTCCGCAACCGATCTGGGCTACCTGGATCAGGTTGCTGGGCGCGCCCTGGCCGAAGACTCGCGCGGGCACGATCATCGGAAAGCCAATGCCGGCAGCGGCCGAAGCCGTGAGAAACTGCCGCCGTGACGACGTATTATCGGAATTCATATCTCCCTTTCTGAGGACTTTCCCAAGCTGCACGCGCTGAGAGCCTACACTCGCGACATTTGTTGCACTTTCAAACTATCTATACACCCCGGACGGGCCAGCGTCAAGCGCGTTCCGCTTTCAGACTGCGTCAGTTCAAGTGACTCGTCTCCAAACCCTTGGTGGTGACGTAATACTTCACCAGCATATTGCTCTTCTCCCAGGCGGGAAGCGACTTCGGGTCCCGCAAATACCCCAGGAACGCGCGCGTGACCTGAGCAAAATGGTCTTCGTGGCCGACCCGATACTTTTCGGGAATCACGATTTGAGCTTCGTCTCCGCCCTCGGCCACCTGAATGCCCGGCCAGCTTTTCTGCAGAGCGTCGATTTTCTTGTGCAGTGCGGCGAATACTTCCTCCCGGAGCGCCGCCGTGCCCGGAACCACATAGAGCTCGGGCCGAAAATGCTGTTCCTGCCGCTGGCGCACTTCGACGCGGCATCGGGTGCCCCGGAACGTCGCTTCATAGAGGTCGCCCGATCCGGCGGGCGCCTCCCAGTTCCATCGCACATCGATCGCCACGTGTACGCCGCGCACCGTGTACCCGACCGTGTTGTTGGAGTAATATTCAAACTGCCCGTCCTTCAACCAAGGCTTCAGGTCCGGCGTAAAGCCGGGTTCGCCCGTGACTTGCGCAAACTGTGCTTGGCTGACGACGGTCGGCCAACGTGTCGCCCGTAACACCTTTACGTCCGTGCGATAGTCCACCTGCTGGCTTGGAAATGCCGTCCACTCCACCAGGTCCACCACGTGCGTTCCGGTGTCGGCCACGCCTTCGCCGGATTCATCGATATTCAGAGACCAGGGTGGGCGCCGGAGCGGAACTCCGGCCACGGTTTTCAGCAGGTAATGAATGTTCCGGGCGGTGATTCCCGGCTCCGATGCCGAACCCGGCGACTGTTGGCCGAACACCTCCGGCGCATTGACAAGCTCTTTCTGCAGGATGGACGTGATCTCGTAGCGCTCGGTCATAATGTCATACGCGACCAGTCCCTTCTTTTCCGCCGTGTCCAGCGCCGCCGCCAGCTTCCCCATGTCCGCGTAAGCAATGATCCACGGCTTATCGGCAAGCACGTTGTATCCGGCTTCGACCGACCGCAGGATACGCCCGATCTTTTCCCGGTTGCGCCCCGCGAACACCACCACATTGCCCGGATGGTCGCTTAGCATGCGGTCGAAGAAGTCCACGCTGGTGTGGACATCCAGATCCCAGCGCGTAGGGTCCTCCTTGCGGGAATTGAAGAGCGCGATTCGATTCAGATAATCGAGCAGCTCCGGTCCCAGCGGCGCATACACCGACACGCGCGGCGACACCTGCGGGTACATGTCCTTTTGAATCATGGAGGCGTGGAAGTGCCCCGGATCCACAATGACCAGCCGAACTTGGCCGATGGCGTGGCCTCCCAATACCGATATCAACAAAGAGCCTATCAACACCTGCCTACACATTTCCCGGCTTCTCCTCCACATGCCACTGATGTCTTCTTGGCCATTCCGGCCGCTTCGATTATAGACGATCTCAGGATATGGATGTCTAGAATTGCCAGAACCGGCTTGACTTCGCATTTAGTTTAGGGTATGAACTATACAAATAGACAAACTGCGGACTGGCGCCGGGCAAGTGGCGCTGGCGCGGAGAGTAGTGGCGGGCATGCCAAATGGTTGCGGGGAGCGGGATCGGAAGGAGATTTTTATCTCCGAATTAGCTCGTTCCCAAATGCGACTCCGATTCGAGTGCTTCCGCCGTAATCTTCGACGACGCACTGTCAGACGTTGGTTGAGCGCCCTCATTGTTTGTCAGCATGGAACCGTGCCACCAACTGTTCCGCCCTATGGAACACTTCGACTCACGCTCACTTTTTCCTTGACACACGTTTTGGGCCGATGAGATAATTCGACCGTTGAACATAATGCCGGAGTACGTAACGGCTCTGGTGGGTCGCAACGGATGGTTTTGGCGCCGAAAAACGGCGCGCGCAAGCTTGTGAACGAACTGCCAGTCGCTCCCATGAGCGGCTTCCAAACTTCTTAACTGGCTTTCGGGCCGAATAACATCGGAGAAACGGCGGACGGCGTGGCAGGCGGCGCCCGACGGCCTCAATAGAGTTTTGGGGGTGCGGGGTTCTTTAGGAGACCCGCGCGGCCATTCCATCAGACTCGTCCCGGCGAAGTGTGGAGGTTCCATGAAGAATCTGTCTCTGCTTTGCGGCCTCATTCTTCTGATTGCAGCCGCCGTTTATGGACAGGGCGGCGGCAATGCCGCAATGAACGGGACTGTTACCGACCCGAGCGGCGCGGAATTTCCCAAGCCCACGTCACCATGACCCAGGTTGGAACGGACGTGAAGCGCACGGCCACCACCAATGTAAGCGGCCAATTCACCATTCCTTCCCTTCCGCCGGCGACTTATCGCGTGTCGGTGGAAGCGGCCGGGTTTAAAACTTACGTCCAGGACGTGACCTTACTGGCCGACGAGAGCGGTTCGCTTCAGATCCAAATGCAATTGGGAGCGGCGCAGGAGTCGGTCACCGTGGCGGCAACCGCCACACTCGTCAACACCGTGACGCCGGTGTTGAGCCAGGTGATTGAGCAGTCCCGGGTGGTGGATCTGCCCTTGAACGGCCGCAACCCGGCCGACCTGACCAAGCTTGTGGCCGGCACGGTGGATTCCAATAACGCAGCCGGCACCACCCAGGGCAACACCAAGCAGGTCCCCGGCGCCGAAGCGATGTCGGTCAACGGAGCGCGTCCGGACCAGATCAGCTTCAACCTCGACGGCGGCAGCAACGAAGACCTGATGAGCAATACCAATAATCCCTTCCCGTTCCCCGACGCTCTTCAGGAATTCAGTGTCCAGACCAATAGTTTCGACACACAGTACGGCACCAACGCCGGAGCTGTGGTGAACGTGGTCACCAAGTCGGGAACCAACCAGTTCCACGGCGACGCGTTCGAGTTCGTGCGCAACCGCGAATTCAACGCACGCAACGATTACGCCGCCACCACCGATCCGTTGAAACGCAATCAATACGGCGCAACCATCGGCGGTCCCATCAAGAAAGACAGTACCTTTATCTTTTTCGGCTATCAGGGGACGCGCATCCGAACCACCGGGAACGCCAACAATACCATTCTCCCCACGGCCGCTAATATGACCGGCGATTTCTCGAATTACTTGACCTCGAACGCCGCGGTCAATCCCCAGGCGAAAGTAATTCAGATCAACGACCCTACCACGGGGCTCCCATTTCCAGGCGATATAATTCCCGCCACTTCCGTCAGTTCGGTTGCCGTGAACTTGGCGAAGTACCTCCCGATCTCTCAGGCGTTGCCCAACGGCCGTATTACGTACTCGGTGCCTTCGATACAGAACTTCGACGAGTACGTCACGCGGTTCGACAGGGTGTTCCGAGGTCAGGATAGATTCTATGCCAGGTTCTACATGGACCGTTTCTACCTCGCGCCCGGTTATGACGGCAAGAACCTGCTGCTGACCGGCACCACGGGCGCCACGGTCCATACCCAGAATTGGGCCGCTGGGTATACGTGGGTTGCCGGCCCGAATTTCGTCAATAATTTTGTGGCGGACTTCGTGCGCGCCGCTTCGGACCGCGGGCAGGGTGGCAACGTGCCGCAATTTAACGACTTCGGCTCGAATGTCCCGCAACTGCCCAAATCGGAAGGCGGAATTCGCGGGTTCGGCATCACTAACGGGTACTTCGGGCTGGGTAACTTCACGGATGGAAAATTCATCCGCAACACCTATGAAATCCGCGATCAGGCCACCTGGACGCATGGATCCCACACCTTCCAATTTGGCGGCAATTACGAGCGCGACCAGTCCAACATCCGCAACACGGATTTTGAAGACGGCAACTGGCAGTTCTCCGATGTCCTGAGCGGCCTGGGGCTGGCAAGTTTCGTAGTCGGTCACCTGCATAGCTACAATCAGTCTTCGGGAGACTATTCGGACTCACGCCAGAACGTCATCGGCCTTTTTGCGGAGGATAGGTGGAAGCCCCGCCAGAACCTGACGATCACTCTGGGCCTTCGCTGGGAACCCCAATTTGTGGAAAAGGAAATCTTCGGGCGCACCGAGCAGTTCTGGCCCTCCGCTTATTACGCCGGCGTACACTCCAAAGTCGTTCCCACCGCACCCGCGGGCTTGATGTTTGTCGGCGACTCGTATAACGGTCTCAATTTTCCGGCGACTGGAAACCGGCCGGACATCAACAATTTCGCTCCCCGGCTGGGAATCGCCTGGGATGTGTTCGGCAACGGCAAAACCGTGGTGAGGTCCGGAGGAGGCATTTTCTATTCCTCGCGCATGCCCGGACTTTTCCTCAACGACGCGTCCATCATCCAGCCGTTCAGCTTGCAAACCACCCCCACCGTGTTAGCGGCGGCGGGGGAGGGAACCATTTTGGCGGGCTAGAGAGCGCCACACCGCGAATGCTGGGTGGCGGTGAGTGGCGACATGGGGGCGTGTGGGGCGAATCGGCATTCCGCCCTTCG
>JBEKYD010000115.1:0-21619 GCA_049511335.1 Bryobacteraceae bacterium
CACCGCTTTCGAAAAAATGCCTATTTTACAGGTGTTTGAACGGCCTAACGTCCAAATGGAAGCAGGCCTCGACCCTAACCAACTGAATCTGTTCGACTTTTAACGGGACAGCTGTGGGTCTGTCCCACTTCTGACGGCTCGGCCACAGGTAGGCCAGGCCCGAACTCCGGCTCAACCTGAATTCCCTCGCCATTTGCGCTCCGTACGCGGCTACAATAGCTCTAAGGTCCGCATGGCCAATCCCACCGTCGAAGCTTCGCGGCCGGGGCTGCTACGCCAGCTCGGCTTCTTCAGCGCCACCGCGCTGGTCATTTCTAACATGGTCGGGCTGGGCATTTTTACCAGCACCGGTTATATGGCGGGAGACCTGGGTTCGGCATGGCTGATCATGCTTTGCTGGGCAGTGGGCGCGGCATTCGCGCTGGCCGGCGCGCTCAGCTATTCCGAGCTCGGAATCAACTTTCCCAGCTCCGGCGGCGAATACGTATATCTGACGCGGGCCTACGGCCGGGAGTGGGGATTCATGACCGGGTGGGTTTCGTTCTTCGCCGGCTTTTCGGCGCCCATCGCGGCGGTCGCGCTGGCGTTCTCCGATTATCTGGGCCATTTCTGGCCGGCGCTGAAGCAGTCCAACGCCCCCGTCGTGATCGGGAGGGGAGCTTTTTCCCTCCATCTCGGCCCCGGGCAAGTGCTAGCGTCGTCGTTGATCGCGGCCTTTACCGTGCTCAACTGCTTCGGCGTAGGGCTCACGGCCAAGGTGCAAAATGTGCTGACCGGAGTCAAGCTGGCCGTGATTCTGAGCTTCGTGCTGATGGGTCTCGGGATCGGCGCCGGCAATTGGGGCCACTTCTCGCAAATCGCGACGCGCACGTCCACGGCGCCCGTTGCGGAGCAGTTCTTCATCAGCCTCTTATGGGTGATGGTGGCCTACAGCGGATGGAACGCGGCCACCTATGTCGCCGAAGAAGTGCGCCGTCCGGAACGCACGCTGCCGGCCGCGCTGGCGGTGGGCTGCGGGTTGGTATCGGTGGCGTTTCTGGCGCTCAATGTGGTTTACATTTACTCGACGCCGCTCGAAAGCATGAAGGGTGTGATGGCGGTCGGCGCTTTGTCAGCCTCCAACCTGTTCGGGCCGGGCATCGCGGGCGCATTTTCCGGGCTGATGGCCCTGGCGATCATGGCCACCGTCAATGCGGAAATCACGATCGGCCCGCGCGTCTATTTCGCCATGGCCAAAAACCGCGCTTTTTTCCCTTCCGCAGCCAAAGTTCACCCGCGTTTTCATACCCCGGTTTTCGCCATTTTGAGCCAGGGTCTGTGCGCCATGCTGATGACCCTCACTCCCTTTCGCGAGCTGGTGCTGTACATCGGCATGAGCCTGACACTGTTTACGGTGCTCGCGGTGGCCTCGGTTCTCGTGTTTCGCCGCAGGCAGCCGGGCTGGCAGCGCCTGCGCGCGGTTGATTTTGCGTTCCCTTTGATTCCCGCTTCTTATATTCTGGTAGGCGCCGCCATGATCGTATTCGGCGTAATCCTGGCCCCGCAGGCTTCGTTGATTGCGTTTGGCACACTTGGCGCCGGCGCGCTGGTCTATCGTTTCGGCGTGCGTTCGCGAGGCGCCGAATGAATTGTTCCCGGCGCGATTTGGGCAGGTTGGCCCTGGCCGCTCTGAAACTGATCGAAGCCGTGCTGCGGCTGCTCAAGTCCAAGAAGTATCCCATCCCGGCGAATATCGAATACGAATACGGCAAGCCGGGGATGGACACCATCGCCGAAGTTCGCAAGTGTTTTGAATATTGCAAGCAGTGTTTGGCCTGAGGCGCGGCGGCCCGCCAGGTAAGCGGAAATGAGGGAATCTTCGGAAATGGCGGGTCAGGCTACGACCGCGGCGGCGCAACCCACGCGCGTGCGTTACTGGGTGGTGGTGTTCGCCGTCACCCTGGCGGTAATCACCTACGTCGACCGCGTCGCGATCTCTTATACCGGCCCGTTCATTCGTCACGACCTGGGGCTGAGCGCGGTCCAATTGGGCTGGGCTTTCGCGGCTTTCGGGTGGGCTTACGCCCTGATGGACATGCCGAAAGGCTTTCTGGGCGATTGGATGGGGCCGCGGGTGGTGCTGATGGCCATCGTGCTGTGGTGGTCGTTCTTCACCGCCGCCACGGGTTGGGCGTGGAGCTTCGTGGCGCTGGTTTCGATCCGCGCCCTGTTTGGCGCCGGGGAAGCCGGTTGCTTTCCCAACCTCACCAAGACCTTCACGGTGTGGCTGCCCCAACGCGAGAAGGTGCGCGCGCAGGGCGTGATGTGGATGTCGGCGCGATGGGGCGGGGCGTTCACGCCGCTGCTGGTGAAGTGGGTAGTCGACCAGGTAGGATGGCGTCACGCGTTTATGGTGTTCGGCGGGCTGGGGGTCGTATGGGCGGTGATCTTCTATCTCTGGTATCGCAACGATCCGCGCGACAACCCGCACCTGAACGCCGCCGAACGCGAGCTGCTGGCCCCCAACGAAAATCTCGCCGAGGGCCATAGCCACGTTCCCTGGGGCCGATGGTTCCGCAAGCCCAGCTTCTGGATGCTGTGCGCCCAGTACTTTGCGCTGAGCTACGGCTGGTATTTCTACATCACCTGGCTGCCTACCTACTTGCGCGAGGGGCGCGGGCTGGCGCTCGGCTCAACCGCCCTGCTCAGCATGCTGCCGCTGTTTTTCGGCGGGTTGGGCAATCCGGTGTCCGCCTTCATCACGGGCTGGATGGTGCGCCGCACCGGCGATGTCGGTCGCGCGCGCCGCTCCATTTGCTACGTCAGTTTTTTGGGCGCGGCCGCATTCCTGGTTTTTTCCACTCGCGTCCACAATCCGTTCTACGCCATGCTGGCCATCGGCTCTGCCAGCTTCTTCAACGATCTGACGATGCCGCCCTCCTGGGGCGCCGCCATGGACCTGGGCGGGGAATTCGCCGGCACGCTGTCCGGCGCCATGAACATGGCCGGAAACATCGGCGGCGCCATGTGCCCCATGGTCATTGGTTACCTGCTCACCTGGACCCACAACAACTGGGATATGACGTTCTACGTTTCCGCGGCGGTGTATCTGACCGGCGTGGTGTTCTGGAGGTTTTTGGATCCGGTGACGAAGCTGTAGCTCCCGGCCTCTGTGGGGCAGGTTGGCAACCTGCGGACCGATTGTCAATCGGTCCAGCCGGACCCGTCCCGGCCGCGCGCCGAGGATCCTGAAACTTGACCCGACCCAAATTTCGCCGGGTTACGCGTTCGGGGTCTCGCCGCCAGGCTGGGACGAGAGGTCAATACGGCGCTGCTCATATATCAGGCGTACGAAGGCTTCGGATTCGTCCACGGGTCCGGGATCGATATGGCTCAACAGCCGATCCAGATCGAACGGGCCAGCCTGGACCAGGTTCGGGCGCTCATTCACAGGCCGTGGTGGCACGCGATCCATGGTGACTACTATCTTACCGCGGCGCCGGTGGCTGTCCCCGCCGCCCGCACGGAGTGCGGATTGGCCAGTCAGTTTGCTATGGTGCTGTTTCATGGCTAAAATTCAGCGGGCTCTGATCAGCGTTACCGACAAGACGGGCGTGGTTTCCCTGGCGGCGCGGCTGAGGGAGATGGGTATCGAGATCGTCTCCACCGGCGGCACCGCGCGCGCGTTGCGAGAAGCTGGGTTGGCGGTGCGCGACGTGGCCGAGGTCACCGGCTTTCCCGAGATGCTGGATGGGCGGGTGAAGACGCTTCATCCCAAGATTGCCGGTGGTATTCTGGCGATACGCGACCGGGCGGAGCACCGCCGGTCCCTGGCCGAGCACGGCATTCCGGAGATCGATCTGGTAGTGGTCAATCTCTATCGGTTTGAGGAAGCGGCCGCGAAGGCGGGAATTGCGCGCGAGGAGTTGATCGAGAATATCGACATCGGCGGACCCACCATGATTCGCGCCGCCGCCAAGAATTATCGGGATGTGGCGGTGATGGTTTCACCGGCCGATTACGAAGCCGTGGTGGAAGAGTTGCGCGCTTCGGGCGAGCTCTCGGAGGCCACTCACTGGCGCTTGGCCAAGAAGGCTTTTCACGCGACGGCCGATTACGATGCCGCCATCGGCGCGCGCCTCGAACTTGAAGATTCCGCCAGCCCGCTGCCGGCAACTCTGAACCTGCGCGCGCCCAAGGCCATGGATCTGCGCTACGGCGAGAATCCCCACCAAAAAGCGGCGCTCTATGCGGCGCCGGGGCGGGGAATCGCCGGCGCCGAGCAACTCCAGGGCAAGGAGCTGTCGTACAACAACCTGGTGGATCTGGATGCGTGCTGGCAACTGGCGCTGGAATTCGCGCAGCCTGCGGCGGCGATCGTCAAACACACCAATCCGTGCGGCTGCGCCGAACAAGCGACCCTGGCGGAGGCCTATCTCAAGGCCCTCGAATGCGACCCGGTTTCGGCGTATGGCAGCGTGATAGGATTCAACCGGCCGGTAGACGAAGCCACGGCACGGGAATTGGCCAAGCTCTTCGTGGAAGCCGTGGCTGCGCCGGATTATTCCGCCGAGGCCCTGGAGATTCTCAAACCGCGAAAGAATCTGCGTCTGATGCGGGCCGCAGCGGGCCTCGATCGCCTGGTGGTGAAGTCCATCTCCGGCGGGTACCTGGCGCAGACCGCCGATACCGCCAAACTCACACGCGCCGAAGCCGTGGTGAAGACCCGGCGCGAGCCGAGCGAGGAGGAATGGGGAGCGCTCGAGTTCGCCTGGAAGGTGGCCAAGCACGTGAAATCGAACGCCATCGTGTATGCGCGCGCGGGGCAGACGGTAGGCGTGGGGGCGGGTCAAATGAGCCGGGTGGATGCGGTCAAGCTGGGGGCCATGAAAGCCGTGCTGCCGCTGGCGGGCACGGTAGTTGCGTCGGATGCGTTTTTTCCCTTTCCGGACGGATTGGAAGAAGCGGCGCGGAATGGCGCGACGGCGTTCATTCAACCCGGCGGATCGGTGCGCGATGCGGAGGTAATTGCCGCCGCGGACCGGCTGGGCGCCGCCATGGTATTTACGGGGCTACGCCACTTCCGGCATTAGCAACCGCCTTCCGATCGCGATTACGGCGGCATCTGCGCCGAAAGCGCGATTGCGGCAAGATCGCCCGCATCCAGAACCGCACCTGTGCCTTTTGACACGTTCCGGCTGGTGACGCGTTAGCGCAAATTGTTGGTGAGCGTAGCGCAATTGTTATGAGACACTAGCTAGAGCCCGCTCGGAAGCGAATGCCGTCTACTCAGGATCAGCGACCGCAAACCGTCGTTCTGGCTGACGATCACGAAATCGTGCGCGAGGGTTTTGCCCTGATTCTTTCGGCCGCCGGTATGCGGGTGGTGGCGCAGTGCGCGGACGGCGTCTCGGCTCTCGAACAGGTCGAACGGCACCGCCCGGATTTCGCCGTTCTCGATCTGGAAATGCCGGGAATGAACGGTATCGAAGTGATCGCCGAACTTCGCCGGCGGATGGTGAAAGCCAAACTGCTGATTCTTTCCATCAGCCGCGACGGAGCGCGCGTGATGGATGCGTTGCGCGCAGGCGCGGACGGCTATGTGCTGAAGGACGGCCCGCTCAAACACCTGCTCGATGCCATGGCCTTCGTCACCGAAGGCGGCGTGTATGTATCTCCCCTGCTGGGCGGCGCCGCCATCTTTACCCAGGCTGAAGTTCTCGCCAAGGGCGATCCGCTGACCGTTCTCAGCCCGCGCGAGCGCGAGGTGTTTCGCCACCTGGTGAACGGCGACCGGGCTAAGGAAATCGCTGCCCTGCTCGATATCAGCCCCAAGACGGTAGACACCTATCGCGCCAGCATGATGCGCAAGCTGGGGGTTGGCGACCTGGTGAGCCTGGTGAAATTCGCCTTTGAGAAAGGTCTCACCGAGGCCGGCGTCCGGCACGAAAAGAGCGCCTCGGAATAAGTGGGCTGCAGCGCTATTGGTGGGGCAGACCATCGTTTTCCGTAGTCTGCCAGCCGGACCAAGGCTCGCATTCCGACCGATCTTGTGAATTCAGACCACAAAGAGCGATGGTCTGCCCCACGTGCTGGCGGAAGTAAAATACGGGTAATGCCACCGATCGCGGCGAAATGGGTTGTGAGGGCCGGGTTTGCCGCGACGGCCCTGTGCTTTGCCGTTGGGGCGGCGGAGCGGCCGGCAACGGTGGCGGATGTCGTGGTTCTGGTGAAGACCGGAGTCGCACACAGGCAGGGCGATTCCTCTCTAGCCCGGGCGTTGGAGAAGCTGGAACCGATCGACCGGTTGGACGACCGGGTGGTGGAAGAGTTGGAAAGTCTCGGCGCGGGTCCGAAAACCGTCGGGGCTTTGGTCAACCTGCGCGACCGATCCTCCCGCATGCCGCCAGCCAATCCGCGGCCGGAATTCGATTCGCCTCCGGCGCCCACCGCCCTCCAACAGAGCCAAGCGATCAATCTGGCCGCCCATGCCGCGGCTCAATACCTGGCCGGCCTGCCCGATTTCATTTGCGAGGAATGGGTCAGGCGTTACGAGGACTGGGGAAGCCGGGGGCGATGGCGCGAGAAAGACCTCCTTGAGATCAAACTCACCTATTTCGATCTGTACGTCGACCGCGATACCGGTGAGACCCTGCGCGTGAACCAGATCGCGGATAGCATTCCGGAGGATTTTCCGGTGACCGCCGCTTCCACGCGCCTCGATTACGATTTCGTCTCCGTGGGCGGCCGGCAGTTTCTCTTGCCGCTCCATGCCGAGGTCCGCCTGACCTCTAGAGAAATCTCGACCCGCAATGAGGTGGAGTTCCGGGGATACCGCAAGTTCAGCGGCGAATCGAAGATCACCTTCGAGCCAACCGGGAAACTTTGAGCCGCGAATAAAAGGCGAATTCCCGAGTCGATTCCCGAGTTGATGCGTTTTTACTAAGACCTTGTTATAATGAGACTTACCCACATTTAGAGGAAACCACTTGGCAGATCAGCAAGATCCACCGCAAGTGCCGCCATCGGGCGGCCAGCCTACTCTTCCGGGAACCGGCGGCAGCGGGGATAGCCGCAACCTGGTTCCCATCAATATCGAAGATGAAATGAAGCGCTCGTACCTCGATTACGCCATGAGCGTGATCGTGGGCCGCGCCCTGCCCGACATCCGCGACGGCCTCAAGCCGGTGCACCGCCGGATTCTGTTCACCATGTACCAGATGGGCCTGCTGCCGAACCGGCCCACCCGCAAATGCGCCAGAATCGTCGGCGACGTCATGGGCAAGTATCACCCGCACGGCAATCTGGCGGTGTACGACGCCCTGGTGCGGCTGGCGCAGGATTTCGCCATGCGCTACCCGCTGGTGCATCCGCAAGGCAACTTTGGCAATGTGGACGGCGACCCGCCCGCCGCCGACCGGTACACCGAAGCCAAGCTGTCGCGCATAGCGATGGCGCTGCTGGACGACCTGGACCGCGAGACGGTCGATTTCAGGCCGAACTACGACGAGAGCGAGACCGAACCGGAAGTGCTGCCGACGCGGCTTCCGAACCTGCTGGTGAACGGCTCGGCCGGCATCGCGGTGGGCATGGCGACCAATATCCCGCCGCATAATTTGACCGAAATCATCGACGCGACCATTCATCTGATCCAGCATCCCACGGCCCCGCTCTCGAAAATGCTGGAGTTCGTGCAAGGCCCGGATTTCCCCACCGGCGGCTACATTCTGGGCCGCCAGGGCATCGTCGACGCGTACTCCAAAGGCCGCGGCCAACTCAAACTGCGCGCCCGCGCGGCCATCGAGCGCATGGGCAAGGGGGACCGCGAGCAGATCGTGGTCACCGAAATCCCCTACCAGGTGAACAAGTCGCGGCTGATCAAGGAAGCTTCCGACCAGGTCAACGAAAAAAGGATCGAAGGGATTGCCGACATTCGCGATGAAAGCGACCGCGACGGCATGCGCATCGTGTTCGAGCTGAAGCGCGGCGAGCAGGCCGAAGTCGTCCTCAACAACCTTTATAAGCACACCCAGCTTCAGACCGGCTTCGGCATCATCATGCTGTCGATCGTCAATGGGCAGCCGCGCGAGTTCGGCTTGATCGACATGATCAGGGCCTTCATCGACCATCGCGTGGAAGTGGTGCGGCGGCGCACCGAATACGATCTGCGCAAAGCTCGCGACCGCGAGCATTTGTTGCTGGGCTTCCAGAAGGCTCTCGACAATCTGGATGAAGTGATCCGCCTGATTCGGGCTGCCAAGGGCCCGCGTGAGGCGCGCGATGCCATCGTCGCGGCCTTCGAGTTCACCGAACGGCAGGCGCAAGCCATCATCGAGCTGCAATTGCAGCGGTTGACTGGCATGGAGCGCCAGAAGATTCTGGACGAGCTGGCCGAGATCCAGCGCCGCATCGCCGAATACCTGGAGATTCTAGGCTCGGAAAAAATTCTGCGCGACGTCATCATCAAGGAGCTGAAGGAAATCCAGAAGGAATTCGGCGACGCGCGCCGCACCGAGATTATCGACGACGCCGGCGAGATTCGCCTGGAAGATCTGGTGGCGGTGGAAGACGTCGCCATCACCGTGACCCGCGGCGGATACCTGAAGCGCACCTCGGTGGACACCTACCGGAGGCAGACCCGCGGCGGCAAGGGCCGCATCGGCATGAGCACGCGCGCGGAGGATTTTGTGGAGTACCTGATTGTGGCCTCCACCCACGCGTTTCTGTTGATCTTCACCAACCGCGGCCGGGTCTACTGGCTGAAAGCCTACGAGATTCCCGACGCCGCCACGGTGGGCAAAGGCAAGCACATTTCCAACCTCATCAACCTGCAGCCGGATGAAACCGTGAAGGCGTTTCTGTCGGTGAAGGACTTCGTGCCGGACCGCTACATCGTCATGGCGACGCGCCGCGGAGTGATCAAAAAGAGCGAATTGACGGAGTTCGACAATCCCATGTCGCGCGGCATCATCGCCGTATCGCTCGACGACGGCGACGAGCTGATCTCGGCCAAGATCACCAACGGCAAGAACTTCGTTTTCCTGGGCTCGCGCGAAGGTCAGGCCATCCGCTTCAAGGAAGCCGACGTGCGGGCGATGGGCCGCCAGGCGCGCGGGGTTCGCGGCATGGATCTGGCCGGCGACGATTATCTGATCGGCATGGAAGTGGTGGAAGAGGAAGGCCTGATTCTTTCCATCGCCGAAAACGGTTTCGGCAAGCGCACCAAACTCTCCGATTACCGGCTCACCGGGCGCGGCGGCAAGGGCGTGATCAACATGAAGACCACCGGCAAGACCGGGCCGGTAGTGGCTATTCTCCTGGTGAAGGAAGATTCGGACCTGATCATCATCAGCCAGAGCGGCAAGATCATCCGCATCGACGCCTCCACCATTCGCCAGGCCGGCCGTTCCACGCAGGGCGTGAAACTGGTGAGCCTGGAGGACGGCGACAAGGTGGCGGCGGCTTCGGCCATTCCCGACACCGAAAACGGCGACGGGCAAGAGACCCTGCCGGTTCAGTAGACTGGTAGTATGCAGCCGGCTGAGGAAAAACAGCAGCGTTTATTTTCGATCCTGCGACCCATGGGACGGGCGCTGGTGGCCTTCTCGGGCGGGACCGATTCGGCCTACCTGGCCTGGGCCGCGCACCAGGTGCTGAACAGCGGGGCCCTGGCGGTGACCGCCGATTCGGCCTCCTTGCCGGAGTCGCACAAGCGCGACGCGGAAGCTTTTGTGAAGCGCTTCGGAATCGCGCATGAATACATTCACACCCGCGAATTCGAGAATCCCGATTACCTGCGCAACGACCCCAACCGCTGCTTCCACTGCAAAGACGAGCTGTTTACCCGCATGGGGGAAGTGGCTCGCGAGCGCGGCTTCGAACACATCCTCTACGGCGTGAACCAGGACGATCTGGGCGACTACCGTCCGGGGCAAGCCGCCGCCCGCCAGCACCGCGTTTCGGCGCCGCTGGTGGACGCCGGTTTGAGCAAGAGCGAAATCCGCGAGCTGTCGCAGCGCGCCGGCTTGCCCACCTGGGACCGCCCGGCATCGGCCTGTTTGAGCTCGCGCATCCCTTATGGGACGCCGGTCACCATTGAGAACGTGAAGACGGTCGAAACCGGCGAGGAAGAGTTGAAGGCTTTGGGATTCCGCCAGTTCCGCGTGCGCTTCCACGGCGACGTGGTGCGCCTCGAGATTGCCCGCGACGAATTACCGCGCGCTCTGACCATGGAAATGGCCGCCAGCTTCACCCGGATTTTCCGCGGATTGGGATTCCGCTACGTCACCCTGGACCTGGAGGGCTACCGGCAGGGTTCGCTCAACGAAGTGTTGCCGCAAGCACAGCCGCCCGTGCTGGCTTAGAGGCCAGAGCTAGAAATCGTCTTCTTCGGACGATTTTTTCTTGCTCCTGTGCCGCATCACCGCCAGTACAATCAGCACCACCGCGCCGATTCCGGCAATCAGTTTCACGCTTTCCTGCGTGATCAAAAAAGCCAATGGAGCAGTCATAATTTACGAGCTCTGAATTGGGCAGTATAGAACAGATCGCGCGCCAAAAGCCAGCCTAGCCTCGTGGAGTAGGCCTTGCGGCCTACGACGTGCTGCCGGCAGCTAGTACAAGTAGTCCACAATCCTCCGCAGCCAGGAGGCCGGGCCTTTCGCCTGTGGATCCCGGCGCGCGGCGGACGCACTTTCGGCGGCCAAATCCCACTCCTGGCAGGCGGCGATCAGCTCCACCATGCACTCATTGACGGCATTGCGCTCGCTCCGGCCGATGGCCGAGCTCGCCCGCTGCTGGGGAGCGTGCTCGCCCAGATTGGCCTTCAGCAGCGGCACCCAGGGATCGCGGAGTCCGTACTTGAAGCACAGCCCGCGGGCCCGCGGCGTCATCGCTTCCAGCCGCCGGCGGCTCTCCACGTATCTTTGCTGTTCTTCCCGCAGATCGCCGCTGACGATGCCGGAACGTCCCGGCATGCGGTAGTATTTTTGATATTTCGCCTCCCAGGCATCGACGGCTTCGAGGTACTCGCGCAGAACTTCTTGTAGCTCCAACACGAATTCGCGTTCGGCGATCTGGCTCTGGCTCTGGTTCATGCCTTCTGCCACGCTTTTCCGACGATAGCAGAACTGGCCGCGGCGGTTCAAATCCCTGCGCTCGCGAGGTCGGACCATTGGTCGAGTATGCGTTCGGCCTCAATGTCAATGAGTACCCAGTTTCCGAAAATCAGTAACGTATTCCAGGGCGGACCACTCGGTTGCTGAAGATGTGGCCGTAATTGCGAAACGGCGTTGTGGCAACTTTTGTTGTTGCGCGGTGATGCCTCACATCCCGAAAGACCGCGCCAAAGAAAAAGCGGGCGAACCCGGAGAGGATTCGCCCGCCCAAGACCTCGAGCTAAGAGGAACTGTTGGAACTTAGAAGTACAGCCTCATCGCCATCTGGATGTAGCGCGGGCTGCCAAACCCCGTCACCTGGCCGAAGGTGCTGCTGGTGATGCTGGTGGCCGGATTGTTCCAGTTGGCGTGGTTCATGATATTGAAAAAGTCGGAGCGGAATTCGAGCTTCCACCGCTCCTTAATGGCGAACCGGCGGCTGACGGCCATGTCCCATTGGATCGAGCCAGGGCCATAGATGGCGTTGCGGCCCAGGTTCCCGAACGCAGCGGTCGCAGCGGTCGCAGCGACGCAGTTGGGCGACAGGGTCGCAGCAGACACAGAATTAATCGAGTCCGCGCATATAAATGCGTTCGGGTTAAACCAGAATGGGCCGGTAGCGGGGGCGGGCAGTTGGTGAACCTGGTCCGGTTCGAGCACGTCGGGACGGTCCAGGAGCTGGCCGCTAAGGGAAATATCCTTGCCGCCAACGCTGAGCTGGATCGGGTTGCCGGTTTGAAAGCTGATGATCGGCGAAACCTGCCAATCCTTGGTCAGCCCCTTGGCGAACCCGTTCCCGACGCCCGGGCTGGAAGCGACCACGGTGGCGACAAATACTTGCCGGTGGTCGTAGCCGCAATTGCCACGCTCGCCCTCGGCGCGGTTGAGCGGATTTTGATAAACAACGCCTGCCAGCTCGCCGGCGAAATCCCACGAACTGCTGCAGTGGCTCCAGGTATAGTTGGTCCGCAGCGTGTAGTGTTTAGCGAACTGGTGCTGGGCGGAGAGGAACAGCGCATGATACTCGGAGTCGCCACCGGAATCGGTCTGCTGAATTTCGCCGTAGTATTGTCCGAGGGTGGGGTTGACCAGACTCGTCAGGCGGCGGGCGTTGACATTGGAGGCGCTGGGCGCGACGCCGTTGACAACTGCGGTTGGGATGGAGTAGTTGACATCCGTCGATCCCCAGATATCCCGGCCGGCGTTGCCCAGGTAGTTGGCTTGCACCACCCAGTCGGCGGCAATCTGCCGCTGGTAGCTGAGGTTCCATTGCATCATGTAGGTGACCGGCAGGTTGGGCGGAATACTGACGTTGAATTCATACGTGGGGAAAACCGCGTTCCCGGGGAACGGATCGCCGGGTTTGCCGTTCAAGACGTACCCGTTGAAGGGATTGGAGAACAGGTTGCTTCCCACAAAAAACTCGTTACTGTTGATGGTGATCGAAGAGACGTAGGGCGAGTTGGTGGTCCAGCGCTCGGGATAGAACAGCTCGGTAGTGTCGTGCATCAGCGAGAAGCCAGCGCGGATGGTCTGCTTGCCATCGCCCTTGGGATCCCACACCAATCCGAGGCGCGGTGAGAAGGTCGCCCAGTGGGACTTGGTGAGAGCTTTCCCGTAAGGGTCTTGCGCGCTATCGGTAGAGAAGATCAGCCCCGCGGGCGCAGTGGGGTACCGCGGGTCCGCGGTGTGCCAGCCCTGCAGGAACAACGGCCAACTGAACTGATTGCCGCGGCCGTACTTGTCGTAGGCCGGCACCGACGGCTCCCAACGAATGCCGTAGTTGATGCTGAAATGCTGCGTGGCCTTAAAGGAATCCTGCACGTAAGCGGCGATCACGGTCTGGCGAAGGTAATCGGAAATCACGTTCCCGTCGGTCAAACCGGAGAATTGGCCGGTCATCAGGTCTGCCAGGCCGTCGCCGGTGTAGGTACCGTTGAAGGTGAACTGGCCGTTGGCCTGCTGGTAGTTGTAAGAGTTGAACTGGTCCTTGCGGCCGTCGAAACCGATGCCGATCTGATGGCGTCCGCGGATGATGGTGAAGTCGTCGGCTAACTGATAGGTGTTGATATTGAAATCCGCCAGGGCGCAAGTGCCGCAGCCGACGGAGAACCCGCCGCCGGAGTAACCGCTGACGGAGAGCTGGGTGTAATTCGGCTGGTTGATGAACATATTCACGCCAAGGGTCCCTGGGCTGAACAGGTTGGGAGGCGCAGAACGATTGTTGCGCCGGCGATCGAAAGTAAGGTGCAGCGAGTTGACGGCCGTGGGGCTCACGGTATAGGTTTCGCCCACGGTCATGGTCTGCGAACGATCCCAATTGGCCGGCGCCGCCAGGGTGGTCAGGGCGTTGTTGTCGAGGAAGACTACCTCACCGTAGTAATCGTAAATATAGTAGCGGCCGAAGAAGATGTTCTTAGAGTTGATGTTGTAATCGATGCGGCCAATCCATTGGTCGTCGGGGTTGTTGGCCGGATCGCCGTAGGTGACGGTCCCGCAAGGATTCGTGGACGTCGGGAAATATGTAGAAGCCAGTTTCAAGCCGGCAGGATCGAAGGTCGAAGTGGGAATTTGGTTGTTGGGGTAGGCAACGCCTTGGGGGTTCTTCAGGGTTCTGGCGGAAGACAGGCAACCGCCTGTCGACTTCGCGCCATCCACCAGGCTGAAATCGCCCGACAGGGTTGCAGCCGTCGGATCGTAGGCGGTGGTGCCAACCGGATTGCTGCGCTGCCGGGTACCCTGGTAACCGCCGAAGAAGAACAGCTTGTCTTTGATGAGATGGCCGCCGGCGACGCCGCCGAACTGGTTGCGCTTCAGGGAGTCGCGGATCGGCTGCGAACTGGCGATGCCTCTTGGACGCGCGTTCAGATCGCCGTTGCGCAAGAAATCGAAAAGATCGCCGTGGAAAGCGTTGCTGCCCGATTTGGTCACGATATTGACCGTACCGCCCGGATGCAGCCCGTATTGGGCGGACTGGCTGCTGGTCATGACGTTGAATTCCGCGATCATGTCGGGGACTGGTATGGGCAGGTTGACGTTGCTGAAGGCGTCGTTGTTGTCGCCGCCATCGAGCAGGTAGTTCACCCCGTTGGCCGCGCCGCCCGCCACCGAATACGACGTGGAACCTTGGGAACCCTGAATGTTCTTGCTGCCGGTCAGGTCGCCTCCGTTGAGCGTCATGGTGTTGGTGGCATAGCCGGAGATGGCCAGAAGCTGTGTCGGGTTGCGGCCATTCAGCGGCAAATCCACCATTCTTTCGTTGTCGACGAGCTGTGAGATGGAATTTTCCTTGGTTTCCACCTGTGCCGCGTTAGCCGTAACCTCGACGCTCTCAGTGGTCGAGCCGACTTCCATGACGACCGACTGGGTGCGGTTGTTGCCGGCGTCGAGAATGATCCCCTTCTGGACGTAGTTTTTGAAACCTTTATAAGCGATTTCGAGTTGATAATTGCCGGCCGGAAGGTCGGGAAATTGGTAACGGCCGGTGAGGTTGGTCGTGGCCAGATGTATCTGGTCGCGGTCCACCTCAGTGGCCTTGACTTGAGCGCCGGCAATCACCTGGCCGCTCGGGTCGGTGACGTAGCCATCGAGTTGGGCCACGGCCACCTGTTGGGCACTGGCGGCTGGCACCGCCAGAAAACCGGTTACGGCGAGGGCGAGCAAAGCGATTACCGCCCTGAATCTAAGATCTCCGGAGACCCCGAAAAACGACATAGTCTAACCTCTTTTTTGGGCTCCCGGCTACGAAGCCGAAAGCTGATCGAACGTTGACTTACACTCTGGTCTGCAGCAGTAGCAGCACGGCGACGGCACAGGTAGAGTTGCAGATCCAGCCTTCGGGCGCAACCCATGCGCAGCCGTTTTGAAGCTCCAAAGCGAAACTCGTATCGATTGGAACGATAAACGATGTAAACGCCAAGGTCAAGTTAATTCTAGTAAAGCGTCCGTTTAGCTTTTTTAAATGATGCAGTTGGGCGGATTACCTTGCCGCCGTCTGCGGCAACGTCCCTAGGTAATTCCCATAACCGACGATGACCGTCGACGCCACCAGCACCGCCAGGCTGAGCCCGAGCCAGCTTTTGGTGCGCACGCTGGCGCCCCGCCATTCGTGCAAGGCGATGCCCCACAGACTGCTGAAGATGATAATGCTGGCCATCTGCATAGTCCAGCACGAAAACTTGTACGCGCCCATCTGAGTCTCGCCCATGGTGTAGAAGAAGAACTGGAAGTACCACAAGGTTCCGGCCAGCGCGCAGAAGAAGTAGTTGTTGAGCATCGGAGCCCGCTCCGGCGCGCCCGGCGGGCCAGGAGCCGGCGGCGCCTTCGCCCCTTCTTCACCCGGCGCGTCAATGGCGTTTTCGACGATGGGCTCCTGTTCGCGGCCGGGTTGGTGACTGCGGATCCTGGACGAAAAATACTCGTACCCGGTCTTATTCCGGAAATTCAGAATCAGGCACCAAGCGAAATTGGTGGTAAAGCCGCCCAACAATACCACCACGAGAATCGGCAGGCCCTGCCACAAGGTGCTGGTACCGTGGCGCAAGGTGATTTGCCGAATTTCGGCCCCGGCATCCAGGCCATAAGAAAAGCAGGCGCTCATGATGCCCGAAAAAGTCGCGACCAGGATCCCCTTCTTCAGGCTGAATTCCTTAATGACTGCGGTCCTCTGCTCGGGCGACATTTCGCGCTCTTTGGAGGTGCCCGCCACGCCGGCCAAGGCAATGCCCACCATGCACACCGCGATTCCGGCCAGGATTACTTGCCCGGATTGGGTGTGTGCCACGTGCCCGAACTGCCCGTGGAAAATAGGCGGCATCAGGGTGCCGAAGGCGGCGCAGTAGCCGAGCACCATCGCCATTCCTAACGACATGCCCAGGTACCGTATGGCCAAGCCGAAGGTCAGCCCGCCGAAGCCCCACAAGAAACCGAAGAAATAGACCCAAAACAGGGTATTCCAGGAAGCTTCGTGCAGCACCGCGGTCAGGTGGCTGGTCATGTAAAAACCCAGCGCCCAGGGCACCACGATCCAACTGAATACACCGCCGGCCAGCCAGTACGTTTCCCAAGACCATTTCTTCACAAAGCGAAAGGGTACGTAGAAACTGCCGGAGGCCAAGCCTCCCAGCCAATGAAAGACTACTCCGAGTGCGGGATTTGGCGTCATAAGGTGTGTCCGGATACGAAACCGCTATTGTAGGGCCGGAACGCGCCACCGCCTAATTTTTTTCCACACCTGCCGTTTTTTCCCGGGTGGGGCGGGGCTTTAGCCGGCCTGCCGGCTGTTCAGCCGGCGCTACCGGCTTATCCTCAGAATTCGACCACCGGCACTGCCCGCAATTCCCGCGTTCCCCCATGAATGTTTTCTAACATTAACGGTGTTTCAGCTTCGCAACTCAGCCGCCGCGCATCCCGTTTCTCAAAACAGGAGGACCGTGATGAAACGGATATGGATGGCTGGAGCGTTCGTGATGGCGAGCACGCTCATGACCGCGTGCGCGGGAGGCGCCGTAGTGGTGGAGGGCCCGCCGCCGCCGCGCTATGGCGTCGTCGGTGTGGCGCCCGGGCCGCGCTTTGTCTGGGTGGAAGGATTCTGGGATTTGCGCGGTTCGCGTTGGGAGTGGGCTCCCGGACACTGGGTGCGTCCACCGCGCGCACGGGCCGTATGGGTCGCGCCCGAGTGGCGGCACGAGAGCAACCGCTGGCGCTTTCACAAAGGTCATTGGAGATAGCGCCGCGGCCAACAGCAAGGGAGGGCGGCGCCGTTTGACGCCGCTCGCCCTCAGTCCATTTCGATGTCCTGCTTCTTGTACTTTGCCAAAGGATCTTCGGGCTTCGGTGGCGCCGGCCACTTGATCATGATGACCAGAGCTGCAATCGTCGCCGCCAGGAACAGTGCCAGCACGATATAAGAGAAGGGCGCCCACTTGCCAATCCAGTCGCCGGCGCCGCCCAGCCTCTCAAAGAGCGGCACACGGATCTGTGGCATCATGAGCACAAAGATGAAGAGGAACGCAAGGGCTGCCCACATATCGTCTCCTCGTTACACAATAAAGTACTGGTACTACTGTAGCATAAGCTGCACGGTTTGACTAGGCCCTTCCAAAGCCCATATACTACATGGACAATGTTCAGTATTCATCGCGTTCTCCTGGCTGCGGCTTTGACCGCCCCCTTTCTCTCCAGCCAGTCCCTCTCCGGTCTCTGGGATGCCGCCATCAAACTGAACGGCCTGGAGATCCCCTTCCGTTTCGAGATTTCAGGCAGCGGAACCGGCGTCCGTGGCTCGTTTTTCAACGGCGATCAGAAAGAGACTTCCAATAGCGGCCAGTTTGACAACGGCGCGCTGCGGTTGCGCTTCGATTCCTATTCCACGCGCTTAGAAGCCACGCTGAAGGATGGTGCGCTCGATGGCGACTACGGCCGCGAAGGCCGTCTTTACCCGTTTCACGCCGTCCGCTTCGCGCCGCCCACTGAGGAAGCCAACGCCCAAGCCCCTTCCATCGCCGGCCTCTGGGAAGTAGCCACCAAGAATGCCAAGGGCGGCGAGGGTGCATGGCGCTTCATCGTACGCCAGTCCGGAGCCGAAATCTCCGCGGCCATTCTGCGGGTGGATGGCGATACGGGCGCGATTGAGGGCAAATATAAGGATGGCAAATTCGTGTTGAGCCACTTCGATGGCGCGCGTCCGCTCCTGCTCGAAGTGACCCCTCAACCCGACGGCACCCTCGCTTTGGTCCAAAACGGCCGCACCAAACTCACCGCCGTACGCTCCGATCGGGCGCGCGCCGAGGGACTTCCCGAGCCCGCCGACCCCTCCCGCCACACTAGTGTCAAAGATCCCTCGGAACCCTTCCACTTCTCCGCCCCCGATCTGGAAGGCAAGCTGGTTTCGGATCGCGACCCGCGCTTCCGCAACAAAGTCGTGATCGTCGCCATTTCGGGAAGCTGGTGCCCCAACTGCCACGACGAAGCCCCGTTCCTCGGGGAACTCTACCGCAAATATCGCGGCCGCGGCCTCGAAATCGTCTCTCTGTCCTTCGAGCAGGGCGAGCAGTTGAAAGATCCCGTGCAATTGCGCGCTTTCATCCGCGAATACAGCATCGACTATACCGTCCTGGTGCCCGGCGAGCCGTCGGAGCTGGCCGCCAAAGTCCCGCAGGCGGTTGGCCTCGATTGCTGGCCCACCACCTTCTACCTGGGCCGCGATGGCAAAGTCCGTAGCGTCCACGCCGGTTTCCCCGGCCGCGCCAGCGGTGAGTTCCACGACCAGCTCCGCCTCGAAGTGAGTGACTTGATCGAACGCCTCCTGGCGGAAACTCCCTCCGTGGAGTAGGCCTTTCGAGGCCGCGCTTAAGACAGTTGTGACTTTCCATACAGGCCTGTACCAAGCCATCTGTTACCATGGCTCTGCTAAGGAGATTCTGCCTGTATGTCCAAGCAAGACGAAGCTGGTCTGATTCTGAGATTGTACGAGCTGCGCCGCGAGGAAGTCATGCGCAAAGCTCGGGATTGGTTCTTTTCGGAATTCCATCCCGAATCGATGGAAGATTACACCAAAGCCCTTTTCAGCGAACACAGCAATTACGTGCGCATGGTCCCAACTTATTGGGAAATGGCCGCGGCTCTAGTCAATCATGGCGCCATCAGCATGGAGATGTTTAACGATACCAACGGCGAGCATATCGGCGTTTTCGCCAAGATCGAGCCGCTGCTTCCTCAACTGCGCGCTTCCTACGCGCCCGACGCGTTTAAGAGTCTGGAAAAGCTGATCGACAGCACTCCCGACGGCCGCAAGAAAGTCGCCGCTATGCGCGAGCGCATGAAGGCCATCCGCGCCCAGGTGCAATCGCAACGGGTGGCCGCCGCCAAAGGCGCCTAAACCATTTCAGTGGGGCAGGCCATCGTTTTTCGTGGCCTGCCATCCTCACTAACACACGGCGGCTTGACAGACGACGGAAACCGATCGTCTGTCCCACCTTCCTCACTGCCCCCGTATCGCCCACTCCACCCGGCCGATCACCGTCCTACCAGGCATGGGTACGCCCTGGATTTCCTGATGGCCAGTGTTGGTCAAGTTCGAGAGTTGCAGGAACGGGTGAACGCGACCGCGTCTATAGGCGGCCCGGCGGTTTGACTTCGCGGTTTGAAAAAACAAAATTGCCTGGCGGGTAAATATAGCCATTTCTGTTGGTTAGGGCCAATTTGGGCCTCGGCCACTGGGGGGTGTGTCGTTGTGCGTCTTTGTGCATTTTACGGTGAAATCCGGTCTGTCGCGATCCGCCGCCACGTGTCAACCCCGCTCCACACGGGGCGAGGGATGCACAAGGACGAACCGCTTCGCGGCAAGGGGCGCAAATTGCGGCGGTATCGATAAAACCAATCATATCTAGCGATTCAGCCACACTAGGGCGAACCCACCCCGCTTCGGGTTGTGCAATTTTGGGCAAAAATATACTTGACTAAGTAGCCAGATTCCCGTATAGTGGAATCATGGCCAGCGAATTCAAGACTCTTCAGGACGCAATCATCTACTTCTCCGATCCCGACAACTGCTTGCAATACATGGTAGCCCGGCGCTGGCCACATGGCGTGAGCTGCCCGACCTGCGGGAGCGCCGATGTTCGCTTTCTGGCGAACCAGCAGCGGTGGGAGTGCAAGGAGAACCATCCCAGGAAGCAGTTCTCCGTCAAGGTCGGAACCATTTTCGAGGACTCGCCGATTCCGCTTCAGAAGTGGCTGCCGGCCGCGTGGCTGATCTCCAGTAACCGCAACGGTATTTCCTCTTGGGAGCTTCATCGGGCGCTCGGCGTGACCCAGAAAACCGCATGGTTCATGCTCCAAAGGCTGCGACTGGCCATGCAGGACGAGCAGACTGGCGGCAAGCTAGCCGGCGAGATTGAAGCGGACGAGACTTTCATCGGCGGTAAAGCTCGCAACATGCATGCCGCTGTGAAGGCGCGGCGGATCAAGTCGCGGGGTGGGGACGGGAAGGCCATCGTTACCGCTGTCCTAGAGCGCGGCGGAAGAGTCCGTGCGAAGGTTGTTCCTAATCGGCGCCGCGCTGCGATTCAGGATCACGTTCGGGAAAATGTCGAGGCGGGATCGAACCTCTACACCGACGAGCTTCAGTCGTACGAAGGCCTGGCGGCTGACTTTGTTCATCAGGTCATCAACCACGCGGAGTGTTACGTTAACGGTCAGATCCACACCAACAACTGCGAGAATTTTTGGAGTCTCCTGAAGCGTGGCATCAACGGTACTTACGTTTCGGTTGAGCCTTTCCACCTGTTCCGGTACGTTGACGAGGAGGTTTTCCGGTTCAATAACCGGTTGCCGATGAGCGACGCAGACCGGTTTAGCTATTTGATTCGAAAGGTAGTTGGCAAGCGTCTAACTTATGCCGAGTTGACCGGCAAGATGGAGGAGCAAACGAGCGAAGAGATCCCCTTCTAAAGGAAGGTTACCGCGGGGTCCGAAACGAAAGCTATAGCTACCTGGATTCGCGGTCTCGCACACCGCTAGTCCGGAATTCGCGCGCAATTTTATTATACAGGAGAATTGTCCGTGAAAACCAATATTCCGGTGAAATTCACTACTGGATTGGGCCTTTGTCTTTGCTCAGAAATTCTGCGAGATTTCTTGGAAAGGATGGGGACTGGATTACGGCCGC
The DNA here is from genome assembly GCA_049511335.1 of Bryobacteraceae bacterium. Classification (GTDB taxonomy): domain Bacteria; phylum Acidobacteriota; class Terriglobia; order Bryobacterales; family Bryobacteraceae; genus JBEKYD01. Next base: position 20,806 of record JBEKYD010000115.1, read on the forward strand.
CAGCCTCCGATACTCGGGACTCGCAGAGAACTCTGCGCGAGCCATCTGGATCTCTGGAAGGGTCAACGAGCCCTTTGCCTGCAGAGCGTAGTTGATAGACATGACTTGAGCCTGTAATTCCAGGATCGTCAGAAACGAAGTTTTAGCGAAAACGCGGAACTCTTCTTCTGTCGGCATCCCGCCAGTCTAACGCCTTGCGCAGTACAATTAGGGCATGGCCGACCTTCCCACGGATCCAGGCATGGACCGGTTCAACGCCACCATGGACAAAGTGCTCTCGGTGTCATACGAGGAATTGCAAAGGCGAATCGCAGCGTACAAAGCGCGGGCCGCAAAGAACCCGCATAAGCGCGGGCCGAAACCGAAAAGGAAGTGATAAAGAACGAAATCTTCAGATGGGCAGCGCTCGCACTGGCCATTCTGTTCCTGGTGGTGTTCTGGCAGGAGTCGCAGAACGGAAGATACGTCCTTGTTCAGGGTGGCGAATACAATCCGCCCGCTGTGATTGACACGCGGACCGGTCGCGTGTTCATCGGCGCTCATATGCAGATCGAGAGATAGAGCCCCATCGTTGGCTCACACGTGTTTGGCTACAAACCTAGCGAACTTCTCAACCCGTTCAAGAACAGCGCGTGCTTCTGACTCTATGTATGGCTGACGGGCATGCGATACGTTATTGCGAAATATGTCTTTCATACCTGAATCCGGCGTGAAGAATGCGATTTCAAACCTAAATCGGCTTCAGTCGGTTAACCTTGCGCAGGATGCCGTTGGCCAGATCCTGGAGCAGTGGCGACTCTCGGAGGCGAAGAAC
>JBEKYD010000116.1:0-21466 GCA_049511335.1 Bryobacteraceae bacterium
CCCTGGCGGCTCTCCCCCCGATCCTGCTGGCCGACGAGCCCACCGGCAACCTCGATTCGCGCAGCGGCGCCGAAATCCTCGACCTGATCCGCTCGCTGCACGAGAAGTTGAACGCCACCATCTTGATCGTGACGCACGACTCGGGCGTGGCGCGCAGTTGCTCGCGCACCATCGCCCTGTGCGACGCGCGCGTAGTGGCCGATTATCGCAACGGCTTCGAACACTCCGTACGTTCCTGAACGATCCGCTTGGGGCGGCATACGTGGCGCGCGCATTTCTGCGCGCCGCGTCTATCTCGCGCCGGCTTCGGCGGCTCGCGCACCATCGCCCGCCTCTTCCGCCGACAACTGCAACAGGATGCGGACCGAGTCGCAAACATATCCCTGCACGCGCGCATCGTACGGCAGCAGGTAGTGTGGTTCCATGAATAGGCGGCGGAACGGCTGCGGTCTGGCCTTGGGAGGCTTGTCCCGCGGTTTCAAAACGTAGCTGCCCAGAAGCGTGGTCCGGGCTGGCGCCGAGGCGACCAAACCGGATTGCCCCCGCACCGGGATTCCTTTGAGCATACCGGTCCGTTGATAGAAGTTGACGGCGCAAGCGACATTGGCCGGCACCCTGGGCTTCTCCGCGGAGAACGCGTCGATATAGACTGCCAGCGAGACCTCCAGCCCCGATTCGCCCAGTAAGCGGGCAAACTTGCCCATCGCGTTTGCCCCCAGGCTGTGCCCACAGGCGACGATCAGCGGCTGCGGGAGACGACCGGGGGAGCGTGGCGAAGAATGCGCGAGTCTCAGGACTTCCGTAGCGGCTTGGCGCCATTCGATCCGGCTAAACAGGAGCGCCGCGACTCCCTCGTCTCCCATGCCGTTGATCCGCTGCGTCAACATTGCGACTCCGGAGCCGGTATGGGTATAAGGTAGCAAACCGCCGGTGAAGCCGACCACCACCACGCGCGCGGAACCTGGCGAAGCGGCCGCTGTTGGAACAGGCAATTCCGGTTGCCACTTCGCGTCAATGTGCTCCGAAAGATCAAGCAGCGCCCTTCGGAAATCGCCACGAATGCGCTCCAACTCGTCGGCGGAGGCGGACGCACCCGCCCCGAGCAGAAGCATCGCCACGACCGCGATTCGCAATGATCGGAGCCGCCTCACGGGGTCAATTCAGTGTACCGCAGCGATCCCGCCCCTTCTCATCCGTTGCGCGTTCAAGCAGAGAGGTTCCACGGCACCAGACCTAATGTCTGATGGAGGATATCGCGCTGAAGTCGGGGACAGTAACCCCTGCGCCGGGTTTCCAGGGGCGGAGAATCCGGCGCAGGGGTTACTGTCCCCGACTTCCCTCCAGTCCCCGATTTCCCCACCGATTTCCCCCAAGTCTGGTCGTCTCCGCAGGTCAGGAAAGTACCACAACCAAAGTGTAGGGTTTCGCGTATACTTCCGCAGGTCTTGTCCTGGCGGCGCCCTAAGGCCTATCGTCGGGTAGAACGGAAGCAAATGACGACCCGAAGCGTAAGCTCTGCCTGGCACATCGCGAGGAAGAGATCCACGCCGCCGCCGATCGCGTCCTCGGATGGTTCCGGGCGCGGGTCACGAAAGACTGGTCGACGCGGCGGATGATCCGATGCTAAGCGAGGAGCAGGAACTCAGGGCCGCCCAGCTCGACGCCGCCTCTCGTCGCTCGGTTCTGAAAGCCGCGGCGCTATCCCTCGCTGCGCCGATGATCAACCGTGGCCGATTCTCCCTTTTTGCCCAGAGTGAAACGGAGTACTCGGCTCGCACCGTGGACTTGGTGCGTCGCTCCACGGTGATCGACATGTTGGGCCTATTGACTTTGGACTACAGGAAACTGTTGGTCTGGGAAAGCGATCCGCGCCGATTCCGGCGAGCCGACTTCGTCCGGTTGAGAGATTCGGGAACTACAGTGTTCCACCCCGCCGTCGGGTACACCGCGGGAGACATCTACACGGAGTCGTTGAAAGACATTATGGGGTGGAACGCGCTCATCGCGGCGCACGGGGAGCAGTTCCTCCGCATAGAGAGAGTCGGCCATTTCAAACAGGCAAAGGCGCTCGGAAAGGTCGGCATCCTAATTGGCGAGCAGAACTCCGCGCATTTTCGAACCGTCGAAGACGTAGATCGTTTCTACGATCTGGGCCAGCGGGTCTCGCAGCTTACCTACAGTGGCAACAAGATCGGCGGAGGATCTTCCGACCCGCGAGACGATGGCCTCAGCCAATATGGCGTTCAGATCGTGGAGCGGATGAATGAAGTTGGCATGGCCGTGGATATTTCGCATTGTGGCGACCGGACCACGATGAATGCGATCGAAGCATCTCGAAAGCCGGTCTTCGTTACGCACTCCAACTGCCGCGCGCTGGTTCCGGGCAGTGCCCGCTGCAAAACGGATGAAGCAATCAAGCGGATGGCAGCGGCGGGAGGCGTCATGGGTATTACCATGGTCCGGTCCTTTGTTCGGGCCGCGGGACGAGTCACGATCGAGCACGTGCTGGATCATTTTGACCATCTGACCAGACTGGTCGGGGTGGAGCACGCCGGCCTAGGGAGCGACGTCGATCTGGACGGGCGCGATATTCGGGTTCGTCCCACAAGGAGGTTCGACCTTGATGGAATCGACTATGCAAAGAAAATTTACGATCTGACCGAAGGCTTGGTGAATCGGAACTATTCCAGCCGAATATCGAACTCATTCTTGGTGGGAATTTCGAGCGCGCGCTGACCGAGACGTGGACTGTTTAGGCTGGACCTCACTCAACTGGCGCCTGGCTGGCGGAAGCGGCTGCGGGAGCCTGGGCGTTCCCAGCTTGGGCCCCCTTGCGCGCGCCGGGAGTCGAGACGCACCGTGATTGCCTGGCCGTTCGCTTCGCGGACGCAGCGCCCGGGCGCGACCGCGTCGGCGGCTCACCATTCGCGTGGTACCGGTGTTATGCTCCGCAGTGGAAACGAACCTATGCAGCGCACAATCGCAATCCTGTTCGTGGTGACAGTCAAGCTGGGGGCGGGTCCAGCCGCTTCCTGGCAGAATCTCGCCCAGCTTGCGGCGGGGCAGTCCATCGAGGTGGTGAAGACGGACCACACATCGGTGAAAGGGGCCTTCATTTCCTTCTCCGACGAATCGCTGCGAGTGAAATCGCAGCGGCAGGAAGTCGCCGTACCGCGGGCGGAAGTCTCGCGCGTGCTCCGCATGGGCACAGCGCGCGCCATTACCTGGCTTGGGGTGGCCGCCGGCGCCGGCGTCGGAGCGGGCCTGGGCGCAAGGGCCGGAGAGAACTACGAGAGTGGCACCCTCGCGCCGGCCGCTGCCGGCGTTGGAGCCGGCATCGGCGCGCTGGCCGGATGGGTGATCGGCGACCTTATCGGGCATAGCCGCGCCACAGTGTATCGTTTGAGCAAAGGCAATCCCTCCAGACATTGAACTGCCATGCGCACGGGAGCCTAACGGATGCGCAGTGGCCGCCGTCACCGCCATGGATGACGAAATCGGCGCCACGCCAGGCTTTACGACCGCCAGTTGCTCGGCAATACCCTGGTCGTGTTCACCGCCGACGCGGGCGCGCTTTTCGACGCAGTCGTGCTCGGGCGCCACAAACGGCTCGGAGCGGGCACATCGGTGAGCGCTGGGCGACGGCTCGATCTCTCGACGGGGAAAGCCACTCCATTCAAAGCCGTGCGTGCGCCGAGTCCGGGAACCGTTACCGCGGTCAATATCAGAGTCACAACTGAGACAGCCTGAACTGCGTGATTTTTCCAGTCTCCCCCCAGAGAAGTAAACAAAATGGCGCAGTTCAGGCTGTGCCGGTTTCCTCCTATTCCCGGGCAACCGCTCCCTCACGGTCGCGGCTCTGACTCGGGCCTCTTTCACAACTCAAGCATGTTGGCATCGGGATTGAATGTTTGGGTCAGAGCCGCGACTGTCAAGGAGCGGTTGCTGAATACGTGACCGTAATTGCGAAACCGAATACCTAGCCAGAAGAGGAATGCCTCCTCGCGGTCAGACCATGAGCGATTGCGTAAGAGAGCAGATGACGGAGGGGCTAAATCCGAGCAGGCCAGGCGTCCGGCAATGCCTCGCCTTTCGAGCCGCTGGAATTCACCGGAGGCGCGATGCAAAGGCTGCATTCGAAATGCGAGATTTGCCCAACCGCGCAGCCATTCATGTCTTGCCATTTGACCGCGTGGCGCCGCGCGGACGTAACCGTCCATCCGTTCACTCCGTCCCCCGGCTACACGACGCGGGCCTTACTTAGCGCCAGACGTGCACGTCCTCGGCCGCAACTCATGCCAAATGGACGACCTTATCCCGCGCGGTCCCTATGAAACACCCCTGGTATCCCATCGGCCTTCCCATGCACAGAGCGCACGGGCTCGACTCCGCGATCCCACAACGGCCACGTGAGTGCTCTTACACGTGCGAGGTGAATTTAATGCGCGTATCTACATTTCTAGTGTTAGCTGCTGTTGCTGGACTCGGCTTCACCACTACCACCCCCAAAGCAGAGGCTCAGGTCAGCGTCGACATCGGAGTAGCCCCTGACTGTCCCTATGGTTATTATGACGTGGCTCCTTATAGCTGCGCTCCCACTGGCTACTATGGTCCAGAGTGGTTTAACGGGGACGGCTTTATTGGCGCCGGCCCATGGTTTCATGGATCTAGCAACTTCCAGGGCAACGTAGACAACCGTTTACATCCAGAGCACGGCTATACGGGCCCAGTGCCAAAACGTGGCGAGAAAGCCGAGCCGTCAAAGCGTGTCGATAGTGCGCACTTCAAAGGAAACGAAGTGCGGGATGGCCGTGGCCACGTAGCTACGGGCAAGAAATAGCCAAGTCGGGAGGTCAGCCACCGCACGATATTGCTGCCCAATCAAGTGGAAAGCTCAAGCCCATTGAGGGGTTTCGCTTCCCAGGAAGGGGCCTCCAGAGCCGGCCCCGTTCCTTGACCTTCCCCGCCGCCCGTCGCGCTCTTCCGCCTCGAGAATCTTGCCCCGCACTGCCGGACAAATACGCTAATTCTCTCCGTTCGGCCCGTTTTGGCCCTCATGCCGCCGGTAGAAACAGTTGCGCCGGACGAGCTGGCGCACGAGGCACCTCTCCCGAAAATAGATCCCGCACTTCAGACAGAGCTCCTCCGGGGCGGCGCCGTGGTCCACGATATCCGCGGAAATCCGGTCGAGCAGCTCCGCGGCGCGTTGCAGCTCTTCGCGTGGGAACTGGGCGAAAATGCCTTCGAGCTTAGAACGCCTGGCAGCCTCATAGGCGTCCAGCAGCCCGCGTCCGGTCTCGGTCAGCGAGAGGTGCATGGCGCGGCGGTCCTTTTCATCCTCCGTGCGCCGAAGCAGGTTGCGCCGCACCAGGCGGTCCACCGCTTTGCTGGCGCCGGCGTTGCTCACGTCCAGGAAAGAGGCGACGTCGCCCAGGGTGTAGGAGTCCGTCATGGCCACCAGCTTCAGCACCTTGACCTGCGGCACGGTGAGCTGGCCGCCCGCCACGCGATCGAGGAGGCCCTGCTCGACGACGTCGCGGACCGCGGACGCAAAAACATGCGCGCTTCCGAGAAAATCGTCGATTTCCGCCATCTCTCGATTCCCTGCCATTCAGGTCCCTTCCTCGAAGTTTTTCCCCAGGTAACCAACCTTCCTTGCGCAAGTCACGGGCGGACCGGGTTCGCAATCTGGTTTGGCTCCCTGAAAAATTCGCCGGCGATCCATTCGGCCGCCGGCTCGATGGCGCGCCGCACGGGTCCCGAAAGGCCCGGTGAGATTTCCTCGGGCAGCGGCCCGGTCTGGCAAACCAGCACCCGGACTTCAATGCCCGTCTGGTAGGAGAGTTCGCGCAGCAGGTTGGAAGTCGGCGCCTGGTGCATCGAGAAGTCGTCCAGCTTGATCGCCGGGATTTCGGATGGATCGATTTCGAACCACTCCCCCGGCTCGCGCCCGGCGTCCACCGCGTCCACAATCAGGATGCGGCGCGGCCGAACCGGGCTGAGGCACAGCGTGAATAGCAGCTTGCGCACGCCCGTTCCGGCATCGGCCAGACAGACGTGATCCGGCGGTTCGAAATGCGCCTGGAGATGCTCCGCCACGGCGCATCCGAAACCGTCGTCGCCGAACAGGAGATTGCCGCAGCCGACGATCAACACCGGCTTGCGGCAAAAATCGGGAAGGGCGTCGTCCATCATAAAGAGCGTCAATTCGCGAGTGAATCCACCAAGGCGCCCTGGGCATCCAGGATGTCCAGCTTGACGGCAAGCTTGCCGTCCAGCCGGTGGGTGGCGCAGGAGAAGCAGGGATCGTAGGCCCGGATGGCCATCTCCACGGTGTTGAGCACTCCCTGGTCGTACTTGCCGTTCCGGATCAGGCTCTTGGCGGCCTGAGTCACGGACATATTGATGGGAGCGTTGTTATGAGTGGTCCCGACGATCAAGTTCAGGTTGGTGATCATGCCGTTATCGTCGGTAGTGTAATCGTGGATGAGCGTGCCGCGCGGAGCCTCCGTGCAGCCCACCCCGCGCGCCGCGCGCGGTGTCACCTTGACGCGCGTCTCGGTGCTGGTGATTTCCGCGTCGTCCAGCAGCCGGATGGTGTTTTCGGCGTTGTAGAGCAGCTCGATCAGGCGGGCCCAGTGGTAGAGCAGCGTGAGCTGGGCCGGCCGGCCGAAGTTCTTGCGGAATTCCTCGAGCTCGGCCTGGGCCAGCGGCGTGTCGATAAAGTCGCACACATTGATGCGCGCCAGGGTGTTGGCGCGGTAGACGCCCACCGGATTGTCGAGATCCATGGAGAACGCGCCCCAATTCTTGGCGTGCGGGAACTTCAAATAGCTCCAGTGCTCGATGTGCTCGGAGATGAAATCGGTATAGCGGTCGTAGGGGAAATCCTGATAGGTCCCGTCGGACGCCATGAGCCGCAGTTTGCCGTCATATAGGTTGAGAGCGCCGGAGTCCTTCACCGTGCCGATGAAGCCGGTGGTGATGACGCCCAGCGATTTTACGACCTCCAGGTACTTGGGGAAGATGTTCTCTTTCGCGAATGCGATCGAGAATTTGGCCAGCTCGAGAGCTTCGCCAGCCATGGCGCGCAGCGCATTGCGGTCTTCCACCGTCAGCGGCTTGCTGAAGCCGCCTGGAACCGCGGCCTGTGGGTGGATGGATTTGCCGGCCAGGACTTCCAGCATTTTGGCGCACAGATGGCGCACGTGTACCACGCGCTTAGCCACCTCGGGCGCGGTCTGCAAAACCCCGATCACGTTGCGCACGGAATAATCGGCGTCGGGCCCCAGCAGGAAATCGGCCCCCGCCAGGAAATAGAAGTGCAGAATGTGCTCTTCCATGTACGCGACGCTGTTGCACAGCTCGCGCAGCTTGACGCCCGCGGGCGGCGGCGTCACGCCGAACACCGCATCGCAAGCCTTGGCGGCCGCCAGGTGGTGCGACCACGGGCATACGCCGCAGATACGCGGGGTGATGCGCGGCAGGTCTTCCACCGGCTTACCCATGCAGAACTTCTCGAATCCGCGCAGCTCGATGACATTCACGCGGGCCCGATCCACGTTGCCGCTATCGTCAAGCTGAATGGTGATTTTGGCGTGGCCCTCGATGCGCGTGACGGGCTGAATCACTATGCTCTTTCCCATGGCTTATCTCCTTGGCGCCGGACGCAGGCGGCCGGCTCCGGCGAAACGATTGAAGGTTGCGGACCGATCGGGAATCTGTTTGGGATCGAGCCCGATGGTGGAAAGCGCGCCCATCATGTCGACCATGGGGTTGGCTTTCTCCGATAGTGGGCCGAAGCATCCTTCGCAAGTCATGTAGGCGCGGATGCAGCGCGGCGTCCCCTGGCTGCCGCCGCAGCCGGCGCGCGTCGCCGGGCCGAGACAGAGAAAGCCCTGCTCCATGAGGCAGCGCATCTCGTTCAGCGGCCGGCCGTGCGTGAATTCGGGCGCATCCAGGCGGCGCTTGAGCGTTCCCACGGATTTCTTTTCCCGGATGGTCGGACACTCGTCGCAGACGCTCTTGGTAGCCAGCGGGAAGGGGCGGCCTTCCAGCAGCGCCGTGAGCGCCCCGGCCACCATTTCCGGCGTGGTGGGGCAGCCGGGAAGCATCATATCCACCGGCACCACTTCGCTCACCGCGTAGACGCGATCGGTCAGCGCGGGAACCTCTTCGCAGGGGAACCCATCGAGCTCGGTGGAGACACTCTCGCGGTACACCTTGGTCAACAGTTCCTCGGTCGAGTAGAGATTGGCCAACGCGGGAATTCCGCCGTAGCAGGCGCAGGACCCGAGCGCGATCAGCGTCTTCGATTTGCGGCGCATCTCCTGTGCCAGCCGCTTGTGCTCCTCGTTGCGGATACCCCCGGAGATCAGACCAACGTCCGCTTCCGGGATTTCCATCTCCGTGTTCTCGCCGGTCTGGCCAAACAGCTTATGGTCCATGAGGACCGGCATGTGCACAATCTGCACTTTTTCCAGCAGATCCAACAGCGGTTCGCCGATATCGAGGATCGTCACCTCGCATCCGCCGCAGATAGCGAACCATTCTTCGGCTAATCGAGCAGCCACACCGCACCTCCTTTACGCATCGGTCATTCCTTACGTTCGATACGGACTAGGTCCCAATTTCTTGACCTGATCCACCATTTCGGTAACCACCTCGGCGAAGCGCGGCGCTTCGGCCGCCGATACCCACTCCAGCCGGAAGCGCTCCGGTTCGAGACCGAAATCTTCCAGCATCAGGCCGATGGCGTCGGCGCGCGAGCGGGCACGTAGATTTCCCTCCAGGTAATGGCAATCGCCCGGATGACAGCCGAGCATCAATACCCCATCGGCCCCCTTGGTGAGCGCTTCGATCACCAGGTTGGGATGGACCATGCCGCTGCACTGCACGCGCAGGATCCGGATATTGGTGGGGTACTGCCGGCGCGAAATGCCCGCCAGATCGGCGCCCGCATACGCGCACCAGTAGCAGCAAAAAGTCAGGATCAGGGGCTCGAAGCCGTCGTCGTTCTTGTCATCCATGACTCATCTCCCCCCTATACGTTCAAAGCGGCATGGATCTGCGCCGTCAACTGCTCGGGCCGGAAGTGCCACACGAAGATGGCGTTCTTCGGACAGGTGGCCTGGCAGGTCCCGCAGCCTTTGCACACCGCCTCATCCACCTGCACGCGTTTCTTGGTGGCGCCGTTCCACTGGTACTCGACCAGCCGGATGGCTTTGAACGGGCAGGGGTCCACGCAATAAGCGCAGCCATCGCAGCGGTCCTCGTCGACGTGGGACACGGTGGCTTCCAGCTCCACATAGTCCTTGCTTAGAATGGCGCTCGCCCTGGCCGCCGCCGCCTGCGCCTGGATAATGGTTTCCTCGATGGATTTGGGCGCGTGAGCCAGGCCGCAAACGAAAACGCCGTCGGTGGCGAAATCCACCGGTCTGAGCTTCATGTGGGCTTCCAGAAAGAAGCCGTCCGAATTCAATGGAACCTTTAGAAGTTGCGCGACCTGCTTGCTGTCGCGGTCCGGCACAATGCCCGCGGACAGCACCACCAGATCGGCTGGAATGGCGATTTCCCGCTCCATGAGCGGCGAGTACACCGCCACTTCCAGGCGCTCGCCGTTCCGCGTAACCTCGGGCTTGCGGTCCTCCTCGTATCTCAGGAAGACAACACCCAGTTCGCGGGCCTTCGAATAATACGCCTCCCGGAAACCGTAAGTGCGGATATCGCGGTACAGCACGTAGACGTTCGCAGCCGGATTCGTCTCTTTGATCTTTATGGCATTCTTGATCGCTTCGGTGCAGCAAACCCGCGAGCAGTAGGGCCGTTCCTTATCTCGCGAGCCCACGCACTGGATCATCACGGTTGTCCCGGCGATAGCCGGAGCGCCCGGCCGGCTCAGTCTCTCCTCGAGATCCAGTTGCGTGATGACCTCCGGGCATGCGCCGTATAAGTATTCCTTGGGCTCGTACTGGCCGGCGCCGGTGGCCACGACGATGGCGCCGTGCTCGACCGTAACGTCGCCGCCGCCGGTTGAAATGACCGATTTGAAGTTGCCGAGCGACCCTTCCATGGAGGTCACGCTGGATTCGGTGAACAGGTGAATCCGGTCGTCCCGCAGTATTCTTTCAATGAGGGCCAGCAGCTCTTGCCGCGGATTTTCGCGATTGAGCAGGTATTGGACGCGGCGCAGACTTCCACCCAGCTCTCTTTCCCGCTCTACCAGATAGACGTTGAACCCCTGCGAAGAAAGCTCGGTGGCCGCAACCATGCCGGCCAGACCGGCGCCGATCACCAGCGCGCCTCGCTGGACGGCCAGGCGCCTTTTCTGAAGAGGCTCGATCAGCCGCGCCTTCGCCGCCGCCATGCGGAGCAGATCCATCGCTTTGTGGGTGGCCTTTTCCGGCTCCTGCATGTGCACCCAGGAACACTGGTCGCGAATATTGGCCATCTCGAAGAGATAGCCGTTCAGGCCGGCCTCGCGGCAGGTGTTGCGGAACAGGGATTCATGGGTACGGGGCGAGCACGATGCCACGATTACGCGATTGAGACCATGCTCGCGGATCTGTTGCTTGATCCGCTCCTGCGTGTCGTTGGAACACGCGTACATGTTGTCTTCGGCGCACACCACGCCGGCAAGCGTTTTGGCGTACTCCGCTACGCCGCCCACGTCGACCACGCCCGCGATATTGGTTCCGCAATGGCAGACAAACACCCCGATCCTGGGCGCCTGCCCGCTCACGTCGATCTCGGGCGGGTACTCCTTGGCCACGATCAGCGAGCCTTTGGCGTCCCGCAAAAGCGAAAGCGCCTTGGCTGCCGCGGCCGAGGCTTGCATCACGGTCTCGGGAATATCCTTGGGCTCGGCGAATGGTCCTGCGACGTATACTCCCTCGCGCGACGTTTGTGCCGGCGTGAACGCCGACGTGCGGCAGAAATTGAACTCGTTCAGCTCGATGCCCAGTCCCTCCGCCAGGCGGCTGGAGCTTTTCGGCGGCAACAGGCCGGTAGATAAAACCACCAGGTCGTATTCTCGCGATGTCTTGCGGTCTCCCTCGGTGAGGTATTGAATCGTGAGATTGCCGCTTTCGCCCGCCTCCTCGACCACCGGCGGCCGGCATCGGATATAATTCACCCCTTGGGTCTTGGCCCGCTCGTAATACGCCTCGAAGCCCTTGCCATAGGCGCGCAGGTCCATGAAGAAGATGTCGCATTCGAGGTCTTCGCCGATATGCTCTTTGGCGATCAGCGCTTCCTTGGTGGCGTACATGCAGCAGACCGCGGAGCAGTAATCCCGCTCGCGTTCTCTCGATCCAACGCATTGAATGAACGCGATGCGCCGGGGAGTCTTCTGGTCGGAGGGCCGGACAACTTTGCCTTGAAACGGTCCCGAAGCGGACAGGATCCTTTCGAATTCAGGCGCCGTAATCACATTGCGGTACCGGCCGTATCCCAACTGCGGTTTGCCGCGCGGGTCGTAACTCTCGTAGCCCGGAGCAAGAATCACGGCGCCCACGTTCAACTCGATCTTGGCCTCTTTTTGATGGAGGTCTATGGCCCCTGCGTCGCAGTGCCGGACGCACTCGAGACATTCGATGCACCCATCCACCTGGCCGGCCAGACAACGCATGGCCTCCCGAACGGCCTGCTCCGGCTCGAACCCCAGCGCCACCTCGCGAAAATTGCCGATCCTCTCCGCCACCGGCAGTTCTCTCATCTCCGCGCGCTTGCTTGAGAGGAAGCGCCGCTTCAGCGCGGCAACTTCTTCGTCGGACAGCTTTTCCGGTTCTTTCTCTTCGGGCGGAGCCTCAATCGGCATACCGCTCAAATATTGCCCGATCGAGCGCGCCGCCTTCTTCCCCGCGGCAATGGCATCGATGACATAAGCGGCGCCCGTGACCACGTCGCCGCCGGCGAACCAGCCTTCCAGGTTCGTCGCGCCGGTCTTTCGGTCGATCGCTACCGTGCCATTGGGGTTCACGGAAATCCCCAAGGCTTTCAAAAAATCGATCTGGGTCAGTTGTCCGATGGCAAGAATGGCCGTGTCTACGACCGTCGTGAATTCCGAACCGGGGACGGGGATCGGCCGCCGCCGGCCGCTTGCGTCCGGCTCGCCGAGCGCCATGGCAATGCACTGCATTGCAGCCAGGCGCCCGTCGCCGCCAAGGAAACGCGTCGGCAAGGAAAGCCAGGCGATCTTGATTCCTTCCTGCTCCATCGCTTCGATTTCTTCTTTCGCAGCCGGCATTTCCGCGCGCGAGCGGCGGTAGACCATGGTTACTTCTTCCGCCCCCAGGCGTTTCGCCGTCCGCGCGCAATCGATGGCAGTATTTCCTCCGCCAACTACCGCGACCCTTTTTCCGACCTGGACCTTCTCGCCCACGTTCACCGCTTGCAGAAAGCGGATCCCATCCACCACGCCCGCGAGGCCGGCGCCCTCCAACTCGAGGTTCATGCCGGCCTGCGCTCCCACGGCGATGAAAGTGGCGGCGTACTCCTGGCGTATGGCGGCGACCGGGATCTCCGTTCCTACCCGGACGCCCGTGCGGATTTCGACGCCCAGTTTGCCGATGTAGCCGATCTCCTTGCGCAGCGTCTCTCTGGGCAGCCGGTATTCGGGGATGCCGTAGCGCAGCATGCCCCCGGCTTCGGGCTGCGCTTCAAATACCGTTACCTGATGCCCTTGCAAAGCGAGGTCGTTGGCCGCCGCCAAGCCCGCCGGCCCAGCGCCGATCACCGCTACTTTCTTGCCCGTTTTTGCGATGGTGGGAACCGGGAGCTCGTCGAGATTCACCTGGTCGGCCACGAACATCTTGAGCTGGCGAATGGCGACCGGCTCATCCAATTGCCCGCGGTTGCAAGCCGTCTCGCAAGGCGCGTAACACACTCGGCCGCACACCGACGGGAACGGATTGACGTCGCGGTTCATCCGATACGCTTCGCGGAACTTGCCTTGCGCGATCAGCTTGACGTAACCGAGCACGTTGGTATGAACCGGGCAGCGGTACATGCACGCCGCTTTGCAAGGCCTCTCCTCGCGCCTGTCGATGGCCGGTTTGTTGGGCACCGCCTGCGGGAAAAGCGTGTAAATCGCTTTGCGCTCCGACATTCCCAGGTCGAACTCGTTCTTCAGAACCACCGGACAGGCGGAGATGCACAAGCCGCAGCCGGTGCACTTGCTCTCGTCGACATACCGCGCTTTCTTGTTCAGGGTTACGGTGAAGTTTCCGGCTTCGCCCGCAATCCGATCGACCTCCGCCAGGGTAATGATGTCGATGTCTTTGTGCCGGCCGATGTCCACCAGCCGCGGCGCCATGGTGCACATGGCGCAGTCGTTGGTCGGGAATGTCTTGTCGAGCCGCGCCATCACGCCGCCGATCGACGGCTTGGCTTCCACCAGGTAAACTTTGATTCCGGCCTCGGCCAGATCCAGCGCGGCCTGCATGCCACCGATTCCACCGCCCGCGACCAGGGCGGCGCCCACCGTGGTTTTCGTGTTCGCAACGCTCATGCCGCCAGCGCCTCCTTGGCCTTTTGTTCGTCCAGCGCCCTCGCCTGAACCGCTAAAAAGTAGAGCGCCATGGGCCGATAGATCATATGCGACCACTGCCCAAAAGGAACCTCCACGACCAGCATCGGAACCGCGATCATGAGGTGAATGGCATATGCGTAATGAGCCGTCAGGGCCAATCCCGTGTACCGGAGAACGTGGACCGCCATGCCGCTGAGCGCGGTCAGGATCAGCAACACCGGCAAAGTCAAATCGCTCCGCCGGCTGGACCGGTGCTGGGGCTTCCGCTCGCGAAACCAGTCCACCAGGATCTCTCCCGCGCCGAGAAGGAGGCACGCCGCTCCCAGGTACCCCAGCCATCGTTGCGGATGATAGAAGGGGTAGATCTTGTCCGTCTGGAACCATCTCAGGAAGAAAAACTTGATCGCAACCATCAGGACGCAGCCGAACGCCAGCAGCCAGTGCATGGTCCATCTCTTCTTGCGATCCCGCGCCGCGCACTTCAGAATCTGAAGGTGCGCGACGGTGTTCAGAAAGAGGGTCTTCGCCTCGGACAGGTAACATCGCAGGGAGATGGCCCGGTTAGCGCCCCGGCGCATGATCAGGGTGAACATCCGCAGCACGTTCGACAACATGAAGAATGCCGGGACCAGAAACACCGCCAGGGTGAAATACGTGATCCTGGGAAACATATGCTCCAGCCCCATCGGGGTGGAGCGAAGAACCGAAATGTCCACATGCTCGATCGTCAGGTGATAGAGAATGATGAGCGCCAGCACCACCAGCGCCATCGCGGAAAGGGCCGCCATTTCGAACAGCGACGACCGATAGATTCTCGCGGACAGTCCCGTCCAGTCGTATTGCGCGGTGAGATAGCGCCGCAGCGTCATCATGGATTGCCGCGGCTCCGCCTCGCGCGGGCAGGTGGTGGAACAATCTCCGCAATCGTGACAGAGCCACGGATCGAGGCTCTGCCGCACCGAGTCCTTCAATCCCAGCACCACGGATTGCATCGACCGGCGGGGAAACGAAGCGGAATCGGCGGACAGGTCGCAAACCACCGTGCAGCTTCCGCAACCGAAGCAGCCGTGCGCGTTGAAGACGCCGTACTTGCGGACTTCAGCGGCCAGCGACGGATCGGAGGTTTCTCTCATGGCAATCTCCGGAGCGCCGGCGGAAGAAACCCGGCTGGGCGCAAGATGTCTGGGGAAGACGCCCTCGGAAAGAGATTTCGAGGGTGCGGGAGAAAGGAGTCTTTCGAAGCGACGGCCGCGAGCGGCATGAGCCTTCGCTCCTCTCCGGTCTGACATGCCCCGTAGTGCCGGCCCACCTCGGGTTACCGGGTAATGTAATTACCCCGGTCAATATTTAACCTGATCAAATTTTTCACGAAAGCGTGAGCATGTCAAGGAATTTCTTCCACAGTTTGACGAAAAAATCCACATGTTATAGAAAATAAGACCTCTTATTCTTTTTTGCAAATTTGGCCAAACTCGCTCATTTCGGCGCAGGTGACCGGCGCGACCGAGGCCACTCCTACCCGGTGCACGCCAATTGGTGCTACACCGGTTTTGCGAGGTGCAAGCGCCATGGATCTCACGCGCGCATGCGGTTGGCTGGCGCTTTCCTCTTTGAGGGGAAATCGGGGACATCCTGGCCTGAGCCCTTCGCATTTTGCCGAAAACTGTCAGAGCGCTCTGCTCAACTTGAGATTTTCGGTCTCCTGGAACCACTGATCAGGCGTATGCCTCGTAATGCGCGATGTGTTCTGGAAGGTCTGGCTTACCATGTGACCCAGCGCGGATCGAATCGCCAGCGGGTCTTTTCGTCGTCTGGCGACCGGCGGACCTACCTCGGCCTGGTACGGGAAAGCTTGGCAGACGCGGGGTTTGGGTGCTGGCTTACTGCTTGATGACCAACCACGTGCACTGGGTGGTGGTGCCGGGGTGCGACGACTCGCTGGCGACCCTATTCCGTCGTGTCCATGGGCGGTAGCTAGCTTAGCTACGTGGCCATCCTTCCCAATGGTGACGTCCAGCCGCACCGTTCCGTGAATCCCGTTCTTTTTCGCAACAGGCGGATAAACGGGCTCGACCTTCGACACCAAGTGTGCAGCGTAGATTCGCTGCGGCGGTTGGCCGAATGCCAACGCAGAGAGGCACAGCAGAGAGCAGAGCCAGCGGGTCGGGGAGTGAGACTGCATATGCGTCCCGATTCTAGCGCACCCGCTCCAACTGTTCGGCTTGCGGGGGGGTTGGCCAGTTGTTATGTTCCAAGGTAGACACTATGTCGCTTGAGAAATTCAGCTTGAAAGACCGAATCGCCGTCGTCACCGGTGCTGGCAGGGGTATCGGTCTGGAAATCGCTCGCGCTTTGGGAGAGGCGGGCGCCGTGGTCATCGTCGCTGAAATCATCGAAGATACCGGCTGTGCAGCGGCCCGCGCCCTGAACGAGGCGGGATATCGCGCCAAGTTTTTCCGGACGGATGTAACCGATCCCGACGCCGTGGACCGGGTGGCCGAGGCAATCCTCGCCGAATTCGGCCGCGTCGACATTCTGGTGAATAACGCCGGTTATGCGAACAACATCAGCTTCCTCGATTACTCGAACGACGAATATTATCGGCTCATGCGCATAAACGTGGATGGCGTGATGTTTTGCTCGCGCGCTTTCGGCAGGCACATGGTGGCGCGCGGTAGCGGCGTGATTGTGAATGTTGGCTCCATGTCCGGCCTAGTGGTCAACAAGCCGCAGCCGCAGGCGCCGTACAACGCCAGCAAAGCCGCGGTCCACATGCTGACCAAGTCCATGGCATGCGAATGGGCGAAGCACGGTGTGCGCGTCAACGCCGTCGCGCCGGGTTACATCAACACGGAAATGACGCTGCGCGGCCGCACCGTGCCGGAATGGAATGCGTGCTGGCTGGAGATGACGCCCATGGGCCGCTGCGGCGAGCCCGCCGAGGTGGCCTCCGCCGTCCTATTCCTGGCGAGCGACGCGGCCAGCTATATCACCGGGAGTGTGCTGAGCGTCGATGGCGGGTATACCTCCTGGTAGGGAGGAATGCGTGAAGCCGCCAGAAGCGGGTTGCCAACCCGCTGCAGGTTACCAACCCGCCCACCCCACCACTGGGGCACCCGGACTGCAGGGCAGACCACACAGAACGATGGTCTGCCCCATATATGAAAGCGCAGCCTCGCGTCAAGTGGCGTTTTGTTTGTTTTTTCAGCCGGCCGTGCAGACTATTCCCCAGGTCCCCTTTCCCTTATCTCGCCGCTCGCGGTCCGCGATGCTCTTCCTTCGATATTGGTCCTTGCTGCTCTTTCGTCAGATCCATACATGCGCCGTGGTCCTTCGGCATGATCTTCGGTTCCGCCAGTCGGGTTTCGCATTCCCAAGTCGGCCTGAAAGGCCATGGGGCAGTCGCGCTTACCCGTGCGTCGACGAAAGAGCCTGCCAGTTACTATTCGGCTCCCGATAAACCTCCTGTTTACTCAGCATCCAGTAGGACGCTTCCGCCAGGTGCCGGCCCACCGCCACAGTCGCCTTGCCGTGCATCCTGCTGCTGCTCCTGACCCGCTCGTAGAGTTGCACCACGTGCCGGTCGGCGCAGCCCGCGCGCTTGGTCGAAATCAAATGGGTGTGGCTATACTTTGGAACGACGGCCCAGGCGGCCGGGATAGGCGGCGCTGGTCCTGATCGATGTGGAATTGCCAGTAGGGATCAAAATCTCCTGAGAGATAGATGGCTCGGAGTTGTACAATGGACTCCGCCATTTGCTCGGTCCAGCGCATGCCGGAGCGTTCCATGCGATCTTTAATCAGGTTCTTGCAGGCGCCTTCGACCGGGCCACTGGCAATCGGCCAACCGTTGGCGAGGTATTCGTGATAGCGCATTCGGGAGCGGTTGCGATAGAGGTAGTTGGCGACCGCGTTGAGGGTTTTGCGTTTGGGACCGGACAGGCCGCGTTTGGTGATGCTCTGACGGATGCCTTTGACGACTTGGCCAACCTCGCCGAAGAGAAATGCGCAGAGTTCGGTCGATGACCCAGAGGTCGGCTTCCAGGCTTCCCTCTCTCCGGCCTTTGCCAGTCCTCACACCGGACTATCGCGACAGCACCGAAGCTCTCGTGCACCTGTGACTTCTCTGCATCTGAAACTGAATCAACTCAGTCTGACCACGATGAGCAAGCAGCTCGATCAGATGATCGCCGACATCCTTGGTCATCTCGTATTTGTTCGCGCCCGCAGACTGCACTTGTACCTGTTTGGCCTCGGGCGCGAGTAGTTGGAACGATGCGCGAAGGTTGGGGTAGAACTCGCGGGCATTCCCCCCCGCGCACGTTGGAGTCGCCGGCTGCGATCCATCGCTGGGTTGCGCCCAGCACAAGCTGCATGCCACGAGCGCGACGCCAATCGCTTGCCGCATAATGAGTCACCCTGGCTTTCTTCAATTCCCGTTACGACAGCTTCGCCTTCAACATGGTGTAAGAATGCGGCGGGAAGCTATAGCGAAGCTGCTTTCCATGCGCTAGGGCCGAGCTTTCCAGGGCTTTAACGAGTGTTTTGTCGAAATCGTTTTCCGACTTGATATCGGGGCCGTTCACTTCAGAGATGGCGACCGGCCCGGAAAACTGCTTGTCTTCCAGTTCCACTTCCGTTTCAATCGGATTTGTCCTGTGGCGGTTTACCACGTTGAGAACCAGGGAACCGTTGTCAAATCCAGCCGAGGCGTCGAGATACGAAACATCGTCGAAGCTGGCAGTCTTGTACTTGGGGCTGTCCAGATACAAGTCGAGCGCTTTGCCCTTGGTATGGTTCGCGAAGATCTGGAGCGGATAGTAGATGGTTTGCAGGAACAGTCCTTTGTCGTTGACGAAGATCGGCGCGATCACGTTCACCAGTTGCGCCATGTTGGCGATCTTCACGATATGCGCGTGGTTGACGAACGCGTTGAGGAAGGTGGCTACTACAAGTGCGTCTTCCAGATTGTAGTGCTCTTCCAAAATGCGCCTTCCGCGTTCGCTGTCGCCGCGCGCGCGATACCACACGTTGTATTCGTCCCACGCGATATAAATGCGCCGGTTGCCCGGCTGGCCGGAGAGAGCCGCGTCGATGATGCCTTCCGTGGTTTTGATCCGGTTATTGAGTTCGACCGCACATGCCATGAAGTCGCCGAAGTCGTTGTGCGGATTGCCTACGTACATGTGGAGGGAGAGGTAATCGGCGTGTTGCCGCAAGTATTCGAGCACGGTGCGATTCCAGGCCGTCCAGTCCGAGCCCGGGCCGAAGTTCGACGATCCCGCCGCGATAAGCTTCACGCCGGGATCGGTCCATTTCATGAGCTTGGCGGCTTCGAGCGCGAACTTGCCATAATCCTCGGCGCTACGGTGCCCCATCTGCCAAGGACCGTCCACCTCATTGCCCAAGCCCCAATAGGTGACTTTCCATGGATCCTGGCGGCCGTTTTGTTTGCGCAGGCGCGTCATGGCGGTGTCCTCGGACGAGTTGCAGTACTCGACCCACTGCTGCGCCTCGGTCCAGGTGCCGGTGCCCAGGTTGCAGCAAATATAGGGCTCGGTCTTCAGCATCTCCACGTAGTTGAGGAATTCGTGGGTGCCGAAGCGGTTGCTCTCCACTGTGCCCCAAGCCATTTCCAGGCGGGGCGGCCGCTGGTCCCGCGGCCCGATGCCGTCTTTCCAGTTATAGTTTGAGGAAAAGTTCCCGCCGGGCCAGCGCAGGAGCGTAACATTGAGTTTGCGCGCTGCGTCGAGGACATCTTTGCGGTACCCATTGGCATCGGACAGGTCCGACTTCTCGTCAAATACGCCGCCATCGATGCAGCGGCCCAGATGCTCAATGAAATTGCCGTAGATTTTGGGGTCGATATCGCCAATCACCCGTTCGGTATCGACTTTGATCCGTGCCCGCAGTGCTCCTGCCTGGCCTCGCAGGATGAAAGGGGCACTCAGGACGGAAAGTCCGAAGTTACGTCGGGAGATCTTCATGGTCACCTCGATGTCCAAGATTTTAGAGACCTGCCGTCGTCGGCCAGATACCCAATTCGGGGCAGCCGATGCCTGGCAGGAGGTCTGGAAGCGCTTTCAGCACCGGTGCTTACTGCAAGCGCGTACAGTACGGTTTTTTCATGCCCACGACTACGGCTAGTACCTGGCGGGCCGAGTCGATTCTCGCAGAATGAACTCCGGATCGATGACGATCTCATCGTTCGACGCCTCCGGCCGGTTCGCATCCGGAATCAAGCGACTGAAAATAATACGTCCGATGCGCTCTCGGGGAATATGGACCGTAGTGAGTGCCGGATAACAAAACTCCGACAGCTTCACATTATCGAAGCCAGTAACGGACACATCCTGCGGCACGCGCAGACCGCGATCGCGCAACTCCCGTAACGCTCCTACCGCGGTGATATCGTTGACACAAATTAGCGCAGTGGGATCGAAACCGGTGGATAACAGGCATCGTGCAGCTTGCATCCCGCCTTCGAGATTGTCGGCGTCGACCGCCGTGCGAACCTCAAGCGAAGGGT
This sequence comes from Bryobacteraceae bacterium, assembly GCA_049511335.1. GTDB lineage: Bacteria > Acidobacteriota > Terriglobia > Bryobacterales > Bryobacteraceae > JBEKYD01. Next base: position 20,060 of record JBEKYD010000116.1, read on the forward strand.
ACTTGGCGGCGGTGTCCAGGACGGTTCTCATGCGTTCGTTGATCGGACCCAGAATCGTGTGATGACCGATGAAACCGAGCCGCCGGTGCCCGAAGCTATACAGATATTCCGTCACTTTTTCGATCCCGCGCCGATAATTCACACGGACATTAGTGATGTTCTGCTGCTGGACGCCGACGTCATAAAACACGGTAGGAATTCCGCTCTGGTTCAGTTCTTTGATGAGGGCCGGTTCCATTTCTGAAACGATCGCGGCCAGACCAGCCACCCGCCGGCCAATCATCATACGAATGCTGGCTACCAGTTGTTCGGGCCGGTAGCCGGTGTTCGCCATCATTACTTCCAACCCATGGGTGTGCGCTTCGGCTTCAATGGCGCGGTAAATATCGAAAAAGAATGGGTTTTCCACGTTCGAAACAATGACGCCAAGCATCCGGCTCTTGCCACCCGCCAAACTGCGGGCATGCAGGTTTGGATGGTAGTTCAATTCGCCAACAGCCTTCAAGACGCGTGAGCGCGTGGTGCTTTTGACCACGCTTACATTGTTTAGAACACGAGAAACGGTCGCCGTGGAAACCTTGGCACGTCGCGCCACTTCTTGCAGGTTCATAAATCGCCGCAAGGCAATTATATATCCGTCTGAAGTGCAAACGCTAGTATGCAGGGCTGCGGAGAACTCCGCTTTTGCAGTAGGGAACCTCTTGACACCTACCGCACATTTGACTTATTGTTGAAATCGCTTGCAGGAACAGGGTCTCATTGCCCGAGCCTTGCGTGTCGCACGCGATGCCCGGTTTTTTGCGGCAGACCAAGACATTCGCCACCAGACTGCCTCCATATTCTCATCCTTATTCGGCGCACAAGAGGCCGTTATCGTTGCCGATGGAAACACATATGAGGCCGCGGGCCGGGACGTGGAAGCGAGTTTCTTCCGGGAGAATCAAGCCCAGTATCAGCCGTTTATTTTTGGCCCGCATGTTTATGCGGATGACAAGTGCGTGCAGGAGCTGGAGCAGGCGCTCCGTCCACATCCGGGCGTTCCCGTAGCCGTCGGATCCGGCACCATCAACGACCTCACGAAACTGGTTTCACATCGGTTGAAGCGGCCATACATGGTCGTCGGGACCGCCGCTTCGATGGACGGTTACGCCGCTTTCGGCGCCTCGATTCTCAAAGACGGTTCCAAGGAGACGATCGATTGTCCCGGACCACGCGCCGTGCTGGCGGACCTCGACGTCATCGGTCGCGCGCCGGTGAGGATGAATGCCTCGGGGTATGCGGATCTGCTAGCCTCGATTTCCACGGGAGGTCTGGCGTGTGCAATGGCACAGGACGGAACGCCGACCTTGAGCCAGTCGCGGGTTCCGCACGACCTGTAGTTAGTGCCATCCGGTTCTGAAACATTTT
>JBEKYD010000117.1:0-21330 GCA_049511335.1 Bryobacteraceae bacterium
GACTGCTGCACCGGCGTCGGCTTCACACGCGATCCGGGCAGTGGCGAGAAGGTGTTCTACGGCGAATTCCTGGTGAACGCGCAGGGTGAAGACGTGGTGTCCGGAATCCGCACGCCACAGCCCATTTCGCAGCTCAAAGACTGGAACGCCGCGGTTTACGATCAGCTCGTCACCATTACGTCGTCGCTCGAAAAGCACTACAAGGACATGCAGGATTTTGAGTTCACGGTGCAGGAGGGCAAGCTGTACATGCTGCAGACCCGCAACGGCAAGCGGACCGGTCCCGCGGCCGTGCGGGTTGCGGTAGAGATGGAAAAGGAAGGTCTGATTGACGCCAAGACGGCAGTGCTGCGCGTGGCCCCCAACCAGCTCGACCAGTTGCTGCACCCGGTATTCGATCCCGCTTCGCTGAAGAAACTGGTGAAGTTGACCACCGGCATCGATGCCTCGCCGGGCGCCGCGGTGGGACGGGTGGCGTTTTCAGCCGATGACGCGGTGGTGTTGTCGGAGAAGGCCCCGGTGATTCTGCTGCGTAAGGAAACCACTCCGGACGACATTCACGGCATGGATGTGGCCAAAGGCATTCTGACCGCGGTGGGCGGCAAGTCGAGCCACGCCGCCGTGGTGGCGCGCGGCATGGGCCGGCCGTGCGTGGTGGGCGCGGGGGCGATCTCGATTTCCGAACGCAACAAGATCGCCACGGTCGCCGTCGCCGGCAAGACCGTCACCGTCAACGAAGGCGATTGGATCTCGATGGACGGCACCACCGGCGCGGTCTATCTGGGCCAGGCCGACACCAAGGATCCGGATCCCAATTCGCCGACCTTCGCCACCTTCATGAAAATGGCGGATAAATTCCGCGGCAAGTTCGGCGTGCGCGCCAATGCCGATATTCCGCGTGACGCCAAAGTTGCAGTGTCATTCGGGGCGGAGGGCATCGGTTTGTGCCGCACCGAGCACATGTTCTTTGCCGAAGACCGCATCGCCCACATGCAGGCCATGATTCTGGCGAACAACGAAAAAGACCGCCGCAAGGCCCTGGCCAAGCTGCTTCCCATGCAGCGCAGGGATTTTGCCGGCCTGTTCACCGCCATGAACGGACTTCCCGTCGTGATCCGCACCATCGATCCGCCGCTGCATGAGTTCCTGCCCAAGCGCGAAGAGTTGATGGTGGACATCGCCGTGCTTCCCTACGCGGACATTAAGAAGAAGAAGGAACTGGTCTCCAAGTACGCCAACTTCGGCGTGGACGTCAAGACCCTCAAGACGGTCCTGCCGGCGCTGCTGCACCGGGTGGAAGAACTGCACGAATTCAACCCCATGCTGGGCCTCCGCGGCTGCCGCCTGGGCGTGCTCTATCCGGAGATCACCGAAATGCAGGCCCGCGCCATTTTCGAAGCCGCCGTGCAGGTGGTCAAGAAGGGCAAGAAGGTGCTGCCCGAAGTGATGATCCCGCTCATCGGCGGCGTCAAGGAACTGGAAAACCAGAAAGCGATCGTGGACCGGGTAGCCAAGGAAGTGCTGGCCAAGGCCGGCATGAAGAAGCTGCACTACATGGTCGGCACCATGATCGAAATTCCGCGCGCCGCGCTTACCGCCGGGGAGGTGGCCAAGGAAGCCGAATTCTTCAGCTTCGGCACCAACGATTTGACCCAGACCACCATGGGCCTGTCGCGCGACGACTATACGAAGTTCCAGCGCGAGTACGAAGACAAAAAGATCTTCACCAGCGATCCTTTCGGCGTCCTGGACCAGGAAGGCGTCGGCAAGCTGGTGAAGATGGCGGTGGATGCCGGGCGGGCCACTCGTCCCGATCTCGAAGTCGGCATTTGCGGCGAGCACGGCGGCGAGCCCAGCTCGGTAGGCTTCTGCTACCGGATTGGCATGGACTACGTGTCGTGCTCCCCGTACCGGGTACCGATCGCCAGGCTGGCAGCCGCGCAAGCCGCGATCTCCGGCGACGGGAGCGAATCGTCCCGAACGGCGTAGGTGGGTTTACCGTGGGGCAGACCATCGCTTTTTGTGGTCTGCCCTTTGCCTCATCATGCTGCCCCGTGGGGCGGCCAATCCAGCCTGCAGCCGCTCTTTGAGGCTGCGCCGCCAGCGGCGGTCCCCGTGATTGTGGAAACAAGCGGGCGGCGCTATGCTTATGGAAGGGCTGAAGATGAGCAACGCTGCCGTTCCATCGTACCTGAGAAACCAGGAGAAACCAGGGACGAGAAACCAGAGAAACCAGGGACAGTAACCCCTGCACCGGGTTTTTCGAACGCCTCCGGAGTTCGCCATACACCGAGCCGGCTGGCAGCCAGCGGCGTACCCTCAACTGCCCGGCGCAGTCCACGGACGAATCGTCGCGAACGGTGTAGAAATTGCCCGGCTTATGGACATGGTAAGTTTGTCTTGAGACGTTACCATGTCCACGCATCCGAAGGTTTTCCTCACACCCGAGGAATACCTCGAGATCGAACGCCAGGCGGAAATCCGCAGCGAGTATTACCAGGGTGAAATGTTCGCCATGGCGGGTGGCAGCGAGGCGCACAATATCCTCGTCGATAACCTGGTCGTCGCATTTCGCCTGAAACTCCGCGGCGGCTCGTGCCGCTCCTACTCCCGCGACATGCGCGTGCAGGTGAGTGCCACGGGATTCTACACATATCCCGATCTGGTGGTTGTCTGCGGCGAGCGTAAATTCCTGGACGAGAAGCGGGACACTTTGCTGAATCCCAACCTTATCGTTGAAGTACTGTCCCCGACGACCGAAGCCTACGACCGCGGCAGGAAGTTCAGTCATTACCGAGCGTTGGAGTCCCTTCAGGAATACGTGCTGGTCTCGCAGGACCGCATCCAGGTGGAGTGCTTCAAGCGCCAAGCGGCCGGCCAGTGGCTGCTGACGGCAGCGAGCAGTCTGGAGGACGCGGTTTGTCTGGACTCGGTCGGCTGCACCATTCCGTTGACGGATATCTACGAAGACGTCGCCGCAAAAGACGATCAGGCCGGCGGGTAGGGCGCGATCTCCGGCGGCGTCAGAACTAAGTGGGGCGGACCATCGTCGTTTGTGGTCTGCCCTACTCCGTCGCCGGGAACGGAACAGCCGAAACAGAAAACGCTGGCTGGCAGACCACAAACAACGATGGTCTGCCCCACGGTTACGCCTCCCGCCAGTCGCGCAACACCGCGCACCAGGGCGCGTACCCACGGCTGGCCGAATAGGCATCCTCTTCCAGATTAAACAGGATGTCCATCCGCGCTCCGGCTGGCAATTCCGCCGCTCGCGCAGCCACATTCCAGGCCTTCAGGGTCAGTGTGCGGCCCGCCTGGCGCATAGCTACCCGAAAGTGCCGCTCCTTCATGAGGACCGGAGCCGCCGCCACCTCCACGCCGGCCGCCAGGAATAGCGGCTCCGGGTTGCCATGGCCGAAAGGCGCCAGGCGCAGCACACCATCCACAGCGTTGTCGTTCAGCTCGCGCAGTTCGGCGCGGGCGTCCACTGAGTAGCTCGGCACGAAATCCTCGGGCGTGAGCCGGACGGCGGCATACTCGGCGAAGCGCTTCCGAAACTCGTCCACGCGCGCGGCTTCCAAGGTGACCCCGGCGGCGTGCCGGTGGCCGCCGAAACGCACAAAGAGCTCCGGCATGGATTCCAGCGCCTCCAGCAGGTGAAAACCATCGACGCTGCGGCCGGAGCCTTGCGCCGTCCCGCTTTCCTGGTCCAGACCGAGCACGAATACCGGCCGGTGCAAGCGCTCTACCAGGCGGCTCGCGACGATGCCCAACACGCCCCGGTGCCAATCCCCGCCATAAAACACCAGCCCAGCAGCCGTTCGGTCTTCGGGCGCGCCCAGGCAGGCTTCCAGTGTGGTGGCCTCGGTGCGTTGCCGTTCGGTATTGTGCTCGTTGAGATCCCGCGCCAGGGCGGCGGCGCGGGCGGGATCGGCGGTGAGGAACAGCTCGATCGCCTGCCGGGCCGTATCCATGCGGCCGGCGGCATTCACGCGCGGGCCAATTTGGAACCCAACTTGATGCGTGGTAGGCGCCACGCCGGAGGCGAGGCCGGCAACCTGGAAGAGCGCGCGCAAACCGGGATTGCGCGGATCGCTCAGGCCTGCGAGGCCGTATTTGACGATGGCGCGATTTTCACCCGTGAGCGGCACTACGTCGGCTACCGTGGCAATGGCAACCAGCTTCAATAGGGACGCGGCGATGCGTTCCACTTTAGCGGGCGCCCAACCGAGCCGCTCCAGGAGCGCCTGGGCCAGCTTGAATGCCACGCCCGCCCCGCACAGATCCTTCTGCGGGTAGGCGCAGTCCGGCCGATTGGGGTTGAGCACGGCCAGCGCCGGAGGCAGGACGGATTCGGGCAAATGATGATCGGTAACGATCACGTCGATGCCCAACTCGCCCGCTCGTTGGACCACGACGGCGGCGCGAATGCCCGTATCGACGCTAACGATCAGCCGGACGCCCTCGGCGGCGGCATGCTCCACCACCTCCGTGCGTATGCCGTAACCGTCTTTCAGGCGGTGCGGGACATGGTAGGTGGCGTCGCCGCCGGCCAACTCGATGGCCTTGAGCAGGAGCACCACCGAGAGCGTGCCATCCACATCGTAGTCGCCGTAAATGAGGATCTTCTCCCGATTGCGGATGGCAGCTAGCAGGCGGTCCACGGCCGGCTCGATGTCTCGCAGCAGGCCGGGGGAATGGAGGTCGCCGAGGGAGGGCGAAAGAAAGCGGCGCGCAGCCGCTGGGTTGAGGAAACCGCGGCGAGCTAGGACGCGCGCCGCCAGAATGCCGACCCCCAACTCGTGCGCCAGGCCGGCGGCGTTGCTATCGGTTTCGGGTGGCGGTACCAGCCAACGGGAGGCCGGCACGGCTAATTTTTGGAAAAATAGCCGCCCAGGCCGTCGTCTTCGGTGTCTTCATTTTCGCCGGAGACGTGCGCCACGATTTCGTCCTCGATCTCGAGGAATTCCTCATACCAATCGGGCTGCAGTTCGTAGACATACAGGCGCAAGTGGTAGTCGAAAGCCAGTTCGATCGAGCAGGTAACCCCGAGGTGGGCCCGCAAGTCGCGCAGCCGCGTTTCGTAATCGCGACGCTCGTCGCGTTCCAGCCCGCAATCGTCGAGCTGCGCCAGCAAGTCGTCGATATCGGACGTCTCTAATTCGCGCGCGGCAAACAGAACCATGCTGGCGCCGGCTTTGCGCGCCACCTCCAGGAACATCTGGTAATCGGGATGGCGCTCGGTGTCCCAGAGCACCATCGGCATGCCTTCCAGGCCGCCCGGGCTGCTGTGAAAGACAGCCAGCCCGCTTCCCGCCAGGTAGTCCAACATCTCGCGTTTCAGCGTATCCAGATTCAAATCCACGTACGACCTCAGCCCTCAGGCAACAATAGAATATCAGAGGGCGCGGTTGAACAGGGCTGGAGCGCGGACGCGATCTACGGCATAGTTCCGCGGGGGCAGGTGCCTGGATGGCCGATCCAGGCGGGAGCATGGCGCCCTCCGGCCGATGCTACACTGGCTTTCAACCGGCATGATTGTCCACGGCTTCGACATGTACCGCGTATATCTCTCGACTCCAGGCGATTTGGCTCGCGAGCAGGACGCGTGCCGCGCGGCCATCAGCGAGGTGAACGCCAACGAAGCCATGCCGCTAAAAATCCTGCTCGTCTCGGTGGGCTTGCGCGAAGACGGTCAAATTGTCGGTTTCCGGTCGGCAGTGGCGGACAACATTCGCCAGTGCACTTACTTCATCCAGGTATTCGAGGACGACTGGGGGCCGAACAATCTCTTTCGGAAGATGTTTCATCTTGCCGCCGAGTGCCGGGACGATGCCAGCCTGCCCATGCGCGAGGCGATCATGTGCCTGAAGGACGCGCCGCACGAAACCGATCTCGCGATCCTGACGTTCCGCAAAGAGCTGGAGGACCGCCAGGATGTACGCGTGCTGCGTTTCGACAAATCCGAGAACCTCAAAACGCAACTGATCGAAATCTGCAAAGGCTGGGTGCGTTCCATCGCCGATGCCGGCGGCGGAGCCAATCGCACCGATAACGCCCGCGGCGCCGCGCTATAGCAGCGATGGAGGCCGCCACTCCATGTAGTACTGCAGCAGATCCTCGCGGACGATTCCGAAGCCTAGCTTCCGATGGAAGCGCAGCGAGCCGGGATTGAATCGATCCACCATGGAGCGGATGGGCAGCTTGGCATTCTGCGCCTCCTGCTGCAGGCGCTCCACCAGCACGGTGCCAAGTCCCTTGCTCTGCACGCTGGGATGGATGGCGATGTCCACCAGGATGAAGGCGTCGCCCGCGGGCGCAACCCACAGGCGGCCGACCGGCTTCGAGTCGAGCAGCACCACGTGATAACACGAGTTGGGAAACTGCTGTGTATAGGACGAGATCTGCGCCCGGAATTGTAGCCGCAGCAGGTGCTCCCGCTGCGCCGCCGTAATCGGCGCCAGTTCGAACAGCGGCCCGCGTATGGCCACATACAGCTCATACAGGAAAATCTCATCTTGGGGCAGGGCGGGACGAACGGCCAAAGTGGACATAGTAGAGCCGGGGACGCGGTCCCCGGCATTCCAGTTTCCTACGAGCGAGGCGGGAAGATGCCTTGCAAAGCGATGCAGAAGTTCAGCGTGAGGTACGGCATCATGTTGTTGTGCGGCTGGCTTCCGCCGATGGGTGCGATCGCATTCGAATCCATCGCGACCAGGGGGCTGGTGCTAGTCGAGTATATGTTGGTGACGCCGGGCTTAGAACCGAGCGCGGCGTTGATCGGCGATGTGTTGTTCGCTTCCGGAAATTCAATTGCCTGCAAATTGTGGCTATGCGAGGGAAGCTGAGACACAAGCAACTGCACGGTTGGGGAGCCGCCAGTCTCACCTAGGTCGTATACGCTGAGGCCCGGCCCCTGGCCGGAACTTACAACAAGGTTGCCCTGCATGTTCGGCAGAGCGAAATTGGACTTGCCATCGCCGCCGTAATAGGTTCCCAGCAGCGAAAAAAGCGCTGTGTTCTGGGAGATCGGCAGAATCTGGCCATTGCAGAAAGCCCAGCCGATGGGGGCAAAATTGAACGGAAAAACGCGAACCTCGCCAACAAATTGATCAGCCATGTTTAAGTCTCCTCTCAGTTTTGGCTTGGGAAGATGCCCGTGAGCGCAATGATCCAGGTCATCACCAGATACGGCGACTGGTTGGGGTGAGGCTGGCTGCCGCCGGCGCTCCCAAGAGCGGTGGGAAACATGGATGCCAGATTGTTCTCCGGCCCGTAGATCGCCAGATTCCCGCTCGTATTGGCCAGCAAGTTGTTGGCCGGAACCGGAGTGATGTTTTGGTTGGTGTTGACGCCCTGAAGCACATGCGGGTGCGCGGGCATTTCACTGACCGACAGGGTATGAGAGACTTCTCCGCCCACCTCGCCAAGGGCGTAGCCGCTGCCCATATGAATCGGCACCCGGCCCTGCAGGTTCGGCAGCGCAAAGTTTATGCGTCCATCTCCGCCGTAGGTAGTGCCGAGCAGGGAGAACAGCGCCTGGTTCTGGTTGATCGCCATGAGCTGGCCGTTCGCCATGGTCCAGCCCTTGGGCGCGAAGGAGAAAGAAACCAGCTTGAGTTCGGAAAGGTATGGTGTGCCCATAAGTGCCTCCTGATTGCTTTGCTTATGACTGGCTCGGGTAAACGCCGAACAGGGAAATGACCCAGTTCATGACGAGAAACGGCTGCAGGTTGTCGTGGGACTGATTGCCGCCAGCACTCGTCACGGAATTGCTATTCATTGGCTTGGTTGGGGGAGTGTTCGCGACATAAACCGGCGATGGGGAAACCGCCAGAACCTTACCTTGTAGGTTGTTGGTGTTGCCGCCGGAACCGGAGGCCAGCAGTGGATGGGTGTGGGCCGGCATTTGCGGAGTTGTGAGCGTAACGGTTTCCTGGCCGCCGCTCTGCGCAATCGTAAATCCGGAGCCCTGGTGAATGGGAGTGCGCCCGCGTAGATCTGGTAAGCCGAAAGTCGTTTGTCCGTCGCCGCCGTAGGTGGTGCCAATCAGGTTGAAGAGCGTGTCGTACTCGGAAATGGGCAGGAGCGAGCCGGCGCACATCAGCCAGCCCGCTGGCGCGAAATTGAAAGCCACGAGCCGGCACTCGCCGACGTAAGGTTGGCTCATTGCAGTCCCCTCCTTAGGTTTAGACTAGCGCAGTACTGGATCAGTCAGCCCGTTCAGTACTGGCTTGGTCGGACCAGCATATCACCGTCTTGAACGGGTTGCAACAGTTATTTCCCGGAGCCGCCAGCCGTGGGCTTACTTACTACAGGCGACTGTCCCACCAGCCGGCGGACGGGTGTCCCCGTCCTAGCCGTAGCCGCCGGGCGAGTCCGAACCGGCGTTGGGCGCCGGCTGCGGAGAAACACGCGATCGCGCAGAACCGCGGTTGGCGAGGAAGCGGTCCACGACCTCCGCGGCTATGTTCGCTATCACGGCCTGATTCACAGCGATCGGTTCGGAGACCGTGGAATGGGAAGAACCGGCGCCGCTGCCGGCCGAACAGCTACAGGAGAGCCCCGGGGAAGCCTTCGGCGCGGTCGCGATGCCTCGTGCTGCAAGGTACCGTTCCACCGCGGCCGCCACGGCTGAGCGGTCGACGGCGGTTACGGCGCCATCCACGGGCGCGGCGGCCATCCGGAGCGGCATCTCGAATGCTTGCTCGGGTTCCCGCACCGCGTAGGCCAGGCGCTTCAGGTTGATGAGGTGCTGCGGTCCGATGTTGTCCGAGGTGATGTTACCGGCCGCCGCCCCGCAGCCCAGCGTCATGGACGGAAAAACGTTGGTGGTGATGCCTGTCGAGCCTTGCGGGGTGGGCGTGTTCACCAGCACCCGCATGGCTGGGACGCGCAGCCCGTATTCGCGGATGCGAGCGTCGTCGCGGGCGTAAATCGCGGCCGTGTGGCCCAGTCCGCCAAATTTCAGCAGAGCGTGGCAGGCGTCGAGAGCGGCCGGAAAATCCTTCACAAAATACAGGGCCAGCACCGGCGAGAGCTTTTCCATGGAGAGCGGATGCTGCTTGCCGACGCCGCCGATCTCGGCGCACAGAATGCTGGTGCTCTCGGGCACTTCGAACCCCGCCATGCGCGCCAGTTTCGCCGGCGCCTGGCCGACGCATTGCGGGTTGATGGACCAGTTGGCCGTGACCAGCAGCTTGCTCAATGCGAGGGCCTGCGCTTCGGTGCAGAGGTGAGCGCGATTCTGCCGGAGTAAAGCCAGAATGCGTTCGCGCAGCGAAGTTTCGGCAACCAGCGCCTGCTCGCTGGAACAGACGGTGCCGTAGTCGAACGACTTGCCGGCAATCACTTTGCGAACGGCTTCGTCCAGGTCCGCCGAAGTGTCCATCAGCACGGGCACGTTGCCCGGGCCGACTCCGAAGGCCGGTTTGCCGCTGGAGTACGCGGCCTTGACAATGCCGGTGCCGCCGGTAGCCAGGATCACGCCGATGAGCTCATGTTTCATGAGCGCACCGGTGCCCTCGAGCGTGGCGTTGTCGACGCATTGAATGATGCCTTCCGGGGCTCCGGCTTCGGCCGCGGCCTGGGCCAGGACGCCGGTGGTGGCACAGGTGCATCGGTGCGCTCTGGGGTGCGGGCTCACCACCACCCCATTACCCGCTTTGAGCGAAATCAGCACTTTATAAATCGCGGTGGAAGTGGGATTGGTGGTCGGCAGGATCGCCGCGACGACTCCCACGGGAACGGCGATTTCCACGATCTTCTCGTCCGCCAGCTCGCGCACCACGCCCACGGTTTTCATGCCGCGCATACGGCGTGGAAGCAAGTCGCTGGCAAGCAGGTTCTTGATGTACTTATCGGGGGCGTTGCCGTAGCCGGTCTCCTCCACGGCCATCTCCGCCAGGCGGCGCGCGTTGGCCCGCGCGGCGGCGGCCATTTGCTCCACCACGGCGTCGACCTGAGCCTGCGAAAATGTGCGGAACTGTTGCCAGGCAGCGTGGGCCTTGGCTACCTTGGTTCGGACCTCCTGTATGGATAGAAGGTCTTTGTCGAGCATGGGAAGCTACTTCTTGAGTCCGGCCGTAGGGAGGGCTTTCTCCACTTCCTCGTGGGGCCGCGGAATCACGTGGACGGCGACCAGTTCTCCCACCCGGCGCGCTGCCGCGGCGCCCGCATCCGTGGCCGCTTTCACCGCGCCGACATCCCCGCGGACGATGATGCAAACCAGCCCGGCGCCCACGAACTCTTTGCCCGTCAGGATCACGTTGGCGGTCTTCACCATAGCGTCGGCCGCCTCAATCGCCCCCACCAGCCCCTTGGTTTCAATCATGCCGAGGGCTTCATTCATCTGATCCTCCCAAACTGCTGAATCGAACTCGAAAACGAAGCTACCACCGTAGCACAATTCGATCAACACAGCTTTCCAGACCGGCGGAGCTCCTGAAGCGGAAAATCGCATGGCCGGTCCGTCAACCCCGGAAACACATGAAGTGATTTTAATTACCATTTAAGCGATGTTTCATGTGCCGTCCGCTATCCTAGGTATCAAGACGAAGCAAAATCGTCGCAGTCCAAAGGAGAAACCGCAATGAAGAAACTAATGACGCTGATGCTGGGCCTCGCTTTCCTGACCACCACCGTGGTCGTGACCTTCGCTCAGGATACCGCTACCTCCAGCAGCAAGACGAAGAAGGCCAAGAAGGCCAAGAAGACCGCGGATACCACGAAGAGCAGCGTTCACTAAGCTCAGTCCGCACCTGTGCAGATTTAGGGAGCCGCGTCTGGCGCTCGGGCCGTGCGCGGCTTTCTTTGTTTCTGGTCCCCTCAAGCTTTTTCCTTTTGGATCTCCCTTCCCTTTGTTGAAGACTCCCGGGTCTTTCCCAAAACGTCAGCCCCAACGAAGTTCACCGGGTTCCATTCATGGCGGGCTGTAACCTTGAACTTTCGCCCGACGCCCCTACCGACGAGAGAATGCAAAGGAAATCACCGGCGCCAGGGGGTTGGAAGCTTGCTGAAATCGGGCTCGCGGCGTTCGTTTTCGCAGCCGCCGTCTGGGGACAGGCGCAGGGCACACCGCCTGCTGCCGGCCGCGCACAGATTACAGGTACGGTGGTCTCGGTAGACCCGCCGAACAAGCAACTCACGCTGAAAACGGATAAGGGCGAGACCGTGGCCGTTACGCTGGCGGAGCGGTCTTTTGTTCGGCGGTTGACGCCCGGCGAAAACGGAGCGCAGGAGGCCGTCCCGATCGAGCTGAAAGACGTTGACGCGGGAGACCGCGCCACGGCTATCGGTACGGCGTCGCCGGACGAGAAGACCTTCGAGGCCCGCACAATCGGAATTCTGACCCGGGCCGACGTTGCCCAGGTTCATGAAAAGGAACAGCAAGACTGGCAGAAGCGCGGTACGACCGGGATCGTGGCCGCGATCGACTTTAACGCCAAGTCGTTGACTATCAAAGTTGGCACGCGCACGGTTACGGTCCAGCCTTCCGCCAAGACGGAATATCAGCGGTACGCTTTGGAATCCGCCAAAATGAGCGATGCCAAGCCCGGGACTTTCGATCAGATCAAAATTGGCGACCAGGTGAATGTGCTGGGAGACAAGAACGCGGACGCGAGCTCGATCGCGGCGGAAAAGGTAGTTTCGGGCTCGTTTCCGCAGCTCGCCGCGACCGTCGTTTCGGTGGAGGCCGGAGCGGGCCTCCTCGTCGTAAAGGATCTGGCAAGCAAGAAGAACAGGTTTATACGGGTTACAGCCGACACCACCATGCGGAAGCTGCCGCAGGAAATGGCCACCATGCTGGCACGGCGTTACCAGAGAGCCGGAACGCAAGACACCGGCGGTAGAGATGGCGGGCGCGGCGGCGGCGCCTTGGGCCAGCCGGGCGGCCCGGGCCGGGGCGGACGCGGCGACCTCAAGCAGATGCTCGATCGTCTGCCCGCCGTACCGCTTACCGGCCTCAAAGCCGGCGACGCCATCATGGTGACTACTACCGAAGGCACGGATTCCAGTCATTCCACGGCTGTCATGTTGCTCGCCGGGGTGGATGACCTGCTCAGGGCATCTCCCGCGGCCACGCGCGACATCATGAGCGGCTGGAATCTCGGCGGCGGCGAAGGTGGCGAGGGCAACTAAAATCGCCCGTGCGCTCCGTTTTTTGGAAAGATCCAAGGGAAATCCGTTTTCAGGGGACGTATCGTGAATTTGCGAAGGCTACGACTGTGGGGTTTTAGTATCGTTCTGGCGGCCGCCTGCGTGTGGGGGCAACAAACCAGCGGCTCGATAAAAGGCGTTCTGATGGACGATTCCGGCGCCGTGATTCCAGCGGCCAAAGTGTCGCTAACCGCCGCCGGCGCGAGCAAGATCGCGCAAACCCAGGCGGACGGCAGCTACACTTTTGTCGGGCTGGCTCCGGGGACCTACACGGTCAGCGTCACTTTTCCCGGCTTCGCCACTTTCTCCAAACAGGTGACGGTGAGCGCCGGGAACGCTTTGCAAATGCCCATCCAACTCGCCATCAGCGCCGAAAAACAGGAGGTCACGGTACAGGAGGAATCCAGCAATACGGTGAGCGTGGAGCCGGATAACAATGCCACCGCGCTGGTGATCAAGGGCGCCGATCTGGAAGCGTTGCCGGACGATCCGGACGACCTCTCCGATGCGCTCCAAGCCCTGGCCGGCCCCGGCGCCGGCCCCAACGGCGGGCAGATTTACATCGATGGCTTCAGCGGCGGCCAGTTGCCGCCCAAGGAATCCATCCGCGAAATTCGCATCAACCAGAACCCCTTCTCCGCGGAATTCGATAGGCTCGGTTTCGGACGGATCGAGATCCTGACCAGGCCCGGCACGGACAAACTCCGCGGCGCCATCTCGTTTTTCGATACCGACTCGGTTTTCGATTCGCGCAACCCGCTAGTCAACAACAAGCCCGATTACTCCAATCGCCAGGTGTCCGCCAACGTGGGCAGCGCGATTAATAAGAAGGCTTCGTTTTTTGTGGATTTCAACCGGCGCGACATCGAGAACAATGCGATTGTAGTGGCGCAGTACTACAGTCCCACCACGCTCACCCAGTCCGCCATCAATACCGCCGTTCTGAATCCTTCGACGTTCACGATCATATCGCCGCGCGTCGACTACGCGATCAACACCAACAACACCTTGACGGTGCGTGTCGAAGAGCGGTTCAGCTCACAGCAAAATGCCGGCCTGGGTGGCACCAATCTGCCGGCGCCCTATTCCAATCTGGCTTACAACACCAATGGAGACGGCCAGAATGTAATGCTGACCGAGACCTCCATTCTAAATTCCAAAACGGTGAACGAAACGCGTTTTCAATACACCCGCAACTGGACGATTGACGACGGCAACCAGCTTCCACAGGTCAATGTCGCCGGATCATTTGTCACCGGCGGCAACGGGTTGGGAGGCACACACGATCTTGGCACGCATTACGAGCTGCAGAATTTTACCCAGTTCCTGAGGGGCGCGCATACCTTCAAGGTCGGAATCCGCGTGCGCCGCAACAGCGACCGAAGCTATCAGCCGCAGGGTTTCAACGGGGCGTTCACGTTTCTGGGCGGCCCTGAACCGGCGCTCGATGCGAACAACAACATCGAGTACGATTCCAGCGGCAACCCCCTTACGGTTGCCCTGACCTCGCTGCAGCAATACGAGCGCCAGGTGATGCTCGCTAACGCGGGCTACACCGAGACCCAGATTCAAACCCTGGGCGGCGGCCCGTCGCGTTTCGGTATCCAGGCCGGACAAGCCTATATCAGCCGCGACGTGTGGGACGAAGCTCCCTACGCGCAGGACGATTGGCGCTTCCGGCCGAATCTCACCATAAGCCTGGGGCTGCGTTACGAAAACCAGACTTTAATCGGTGATCGCCGGGATTGGGCGCCGCGCTTGGGATTCGCTTGGGCGCCCGGCACCGCTAAGAACGGCCGGCAGAAGACCGTAGTCCGCGGGGGCTTCGGCATTTTCTACGATCGCGTCAGCATGGGACTGTTCGAGAACGCCGCGCTGAACAATGGCATCAACCAGGTAGACTATACGGTTTACAATCCGACCTTTTACCCTACCATCCCCTCGCTCTCTTCCCTGAACCCGGGCCAAAACCTGATCGACCGGGTGTCTCCGAATCTGCGAGCCGATTACAGCATGCAGAGTGCTGTGGGCGTGGAACGCCAGTTGCCCCGCAACACCACCATGGCGGTGACTTTTACCGACAATCGGGCGGTTCACCTGCGGCAAACGGTTCCCATCAACACGCCTATGCCGGGCACTTTCAACCCCTTGCTGCCGCTGAGCGCGAGCAATGGCGTGTTCCCGTACGGCTACGCGGCCGGCAACATTTTCGAATATGAATCCGGCGGGTACCTCAGCCAGAAGATCATGATGGTCAATTTCAACACCCGCTTCAACCCCAGGGTTTCGCTGTTCGGAAACTACGCGTTGACCTACGCCAAGGATCTCCCTTCCACCCCGACCGACCCGTATGACTTCGCTCTCGATTACGGCCGGTCCACCTTGGACCGCCGGAACAACTTCCAGTTGGTCGGGAACGTTCTGGGGCCCGGCGCCGTTCGCTTCGCGCCTTTTGTGACGTTGCGCTCCGGCCAGCCCTACGACGTCCTCCTCGGCGAAGATGTGTTCGGCGATAACTTTACCAACGCCCGCGCGGAGTTCGCCTCCAATGCAACCTGTGCCAGTGTGGTGCGCTCCGGCAACAACGTGTGCTCGCCTTACGGCACGTTTACCAGCTATGTCGTCGGCACTTCCAACACGTTCCCGAATCTGGTCCCGCGCAATTACCTCACCATGCCGGGCTTGTTTTCCATTAACCTGCGCGTCTATCGAGTGTTCGGATTCGGCGCCCTGCGCGGCAATGCGGCGCAGCCGGGCGGTTCGGGCGGACCGGGTGGCCGTGGTGGTTTTGGTGGCCCGGGCGGTGGCGGAGGCCGTGGCGGCGGTGGCATGCGCATGGGAGGCGGCGGCGGTGGCCGCGGTGGCGGGTTTGGCGACACCACCGAACATCGCTACAACGTTACTTTATCCGTGAGCTTCGAAAACGTGCTGAACCACTTCAACCCCGCCGGTTACCAGGGAACGATTACCAATCCGCTCTTCCTCGAACCGACTTCGGTGAATACCGGTTTCGGCGGCGGTTTTGGCAGCGGCGGATCGAGCGCCAACAACCGGCGCATCCAGATGGGTATTCGTCTCACGTTTTGACGCCGCCGAGCCATCTTACCGGACTCCTGAAGTCGTGGAATTTGAGTCGAGCCCGAGCGGTCAGAAGTGGGACAGACCCGGACAGACCATCGTTTTTCGTGGTCTGTCACGCTCTCGCCAGGCCGCAACGCTCGACAGACGACAAAAAACGATCGTCTGTCCCACCTGGTTTCCCGCGCCGTGAGTAGCGCCGGCGACACCGGCGCCGCGGCTCGCATAGAATATCTCCTATGGTGGATGGTCTGCGCTTCGAGTGCCGGAGGGGTTGCACGGCTTGCTGCGAGCGGCCCGGGTTTGTGTATCTTACGGAAGAGGATCTCCGCCGCTCCGCCGAATTTCTGGGCGTCGAACCCAAGGAGTTTGAGCGGCGATACGTGTACCGTACCAGCCGCAAACTGCGCCTACGGGTGGCGGCCGCGGCGCGCTGCCCCTTCCTCGAATCCACTGGCTGTGCCATTCACCCCGTCAAGCCTACCCAGTGCCGGATCTTTCCTTTTTGGCCGGAATTGGTGGACCGGCGGCGCGAATGGAAAAAGGCCGCGCGATTTTGCCCCGGCATCGATCATGGGCCGCTGATACAGATCGAGTCGGCCCAGGCTCAGGCGGCGGAGATGCGGACGGCGTATCCATATGACTATGACAGCGTGGTCAGCATTTCGCTAACGAACCGGTAGCCGCTTTGCGCCGCGCCTGTTCCGACCGGTTGACCTGGCGGATAGCAAGCACCAGGCTGTGCTGCATTCTCGCCAAGCACATGAGCCGGCGGCGCCTTCGCCGTAGATAAACCAGCAGAAGCGCATCCGCAACCGCCAACGTCATCAACAGCAGGAAATCTACCCAGTCCATGACTCGATTCCACCATCTTTCGGGGGAACCGCCTAGCACCTTGGGTAACGGGTCAGTCATAGAACTACTGTGGAATTTCGCCACCTGGCCCTAAGGGGTTAGTACTGGAAAACGGTGCCAACCAAGGAGAACGTCAAGAAAACCGCGCGAGCCGCCGATCAGACTGGACATGAAGTCCAATACCCAGGATCCGGCTGCCAAAGAGCTGGAACCCGCGCTTTGCCGTATTCCGGTGTTTCGTCCCATTGCCTTGGAGTTGCTTCGCGTGCTCGACGACGAGAGCACCAGCGTGCTCGACGTGGCGGAACTGGTCGGCTCCGATCCCGCCCTGTGCGCCGAACTGCTGATCACCTCGAATTCGGCAGCGTATGGAACCAAGCGAGCCGTGAATACGGTTGCCAAAGCGATCGCGGTTCTGGGAATCGAAAAAACCAAAGCGATTGCATTGCGGGCCTCCCTTGAGGCCATGCAACGCAGCATCGGCAAGCATCACGCCGTAGAGAACACCTGGGCCCACAGCCGCGCCGCGGGTGTAATCGGCGAATGGCTGGCGCCGTATTTTCGTTTCCACCCCGATCGGGCCTATATGGCGGGATTGCTCCACGATATCGGCCGGTTGGGCCTGCTGGCGATCGATTTGGAGCGCTACGGTTCCCTGCTCGAATCGGCGTCCGGGACGGAAGGCGATCTGCGCGAGGCCGAACGCTCCCTGTTCCGCCTGGATCATTGCGAGGCCGGATTGTGGCTCACTCGTACCTGGGGATTACCCTTAGAGCTGTGGGCGGTTTGCTCCAAGCACCATTGCGAGAAGGCTCCCCTGGAAGACGACGTGCTCACGATCTCCCGGCTCGCCTGCGCTCTGGCCCACGGTCTGGGTTATCGTGCCGCACCCAATGTTCACGCGCTGGAACTCTCCGATATCCTGGGCGAGCTGCCTGGCCGGCCGTTGCCGCGCCCGAGTTTTCCGGAATCTATCCTGTGGAATCGCTTGAAGCAGGAGGTGGGGTACGAACCGCACGTGTTGGATCCCCCGAGCGCCGCGGGCTTCAGCATGGCGGTAAACTGAATCCCCATTCCCGGTTCGGCGAACACAGGAATACCAGGCTGGTACCGCGGACGTACGCGCAGGACTTCAGTCTCTTGGCCATCTGCGTCATGCTCAATCCAGATATGGAACAGTGTGAAGTTTGCCGCCTGCTGGTGGCACAATATAGTAGGTCCAAGGAGAATGCCCTGGAGGCGAAGCGCCAACTCCAGCGGGCCACCAATACCGCACAAGCCGAATGCGCGGCCGCTTGGTTGCGGCGGGCCGAAGAGCACTGGCTGGCGGCGATTCGCGAGTTGCTCACCTCGCCACGCGGCTGCGCGTGCGACCGCCCTGAGCTAGCCGATATTTTCGCGGATTATCGAGCCGTCGAGGCAGTAACCGCGGATCCGCAACCTGCGTCCGTTTATATTCACTAAACCGGAATGACCGATAAAGGCATCCTAAGCTCTCCAAGCCAGCCAGAAGTGACGGCGGGCACAGGGTCCGAGCGTGTGGTGGCGACCGCACCGTCCACCGCGCAGCGGACATGCATCGTCGGTGCGGGAGCCGCGGGGATCGCTACCGCCTACGCGCTCAGCAGCGCCGGCCTCCCTTTCGATTGGTTTGAAGCCGGCTCCGCGCCGGGCGGCTTGTGGCGCTTAAACAACGATAGCGGCAAATCGGCCGTATATGCGTCGCTGAAAACCAACACCTCGGCGCCCAATATGCGCCTCTTCGGTTACGAAGCGCCGGGAATGGGCCGCGACTACCTCGGCCCATGCGATGTCGTCCGCTACCTGGAGTCATTTCTCGGTTTCGCCGGCCTGGAGCCTCGCCTCCGCCGCTCGACGGTAATCGAATGCGTGGAGCCACTCGCCTCGGGAGGGTTTCGCGTCACGGCACATCCGCGCCACGAGGCCGGATTTGTCGCGTTCTACAACCACGTGGTGGTGGCCAATGGGCGCAACTGGGATCCCGTCGTTCCGCAAGTCCCCGGCGGATTCCACGGCCAGACGATGCATGCGATCGACTACAAGACACCCGCCATCCTGGCGGGGAAACGGGTGGTGGTCGCCGGATTCGGGAACACCGGAGCGGATATCGCCGTAGACGCCGCCGCCGTCGCCCGGAGCGTGATTCTTTCGAACCGTGGCGGCGGGCAACTTTCCGCCCGGTACCGTCGCGGCGTGCCCGCCGATCTGCGAGCGGAAGGCTGGGGCGTGCGCAAGATCCTGCAAGACTGGGCCTCATTGCTGCCCCGCCCCGTCCGCAATTGGTTCGCCGCCCGGAGCCTGTTCCGGCGCGGCCTCTCTCCCAAAGTCGTCGCCGCGCTGGAGGCCGGCGCGAAGTTTCGGTCCAAGCCGCCCATCATCAACGACCGTCTCGCCCCGCTGGTTGACGCCGATCTCGTCCAGGTTCGTCCCGGCATCGAAGCATTCGAAGGCAGCCTGGTTCGTTTCGAAGATGGCTCCACTGCGGAGGCCGACATGGTGATCTGGGCCACCGGTTACCGCACCTCGTTTCCGTTCTTCTCCGAGTCCGTAGCGGAAGCCAACGGCCATTTTCGCGACCGCTACCTGCGCGTGGCAGCGCCCCGGCAGCCTGGCCTGTATTTCGTGGGCCACGCGGCTGTAATCGGCCCCGTTTTCCCGGTGCTCGAAGCGCAGGCTCGCGCCGTGGCGGCGTGGATCGCCGGAACCTGCCCCCTGCCCGCGCCGCACAAACTCCTAGCCCGCGCCCAGCGCGAGTCGAAAAAGGCCTCGAAGACCTGGCCTTCGATGGCGCGTGCCGAAGATACTGTCGAAGCCTACCCGTATCTGCGTCAATTACGCCGAGCCGGTGGGGCACGCTTCAGCTTGCCCTAGATTCGCGAAGCGAACGATACCGCCCTGGAACGGTCCAGGTTTGCTCGGAAGCGCCGCCCCGAGGGCTTAGTGCTCAATTTCGCAATTACAGCCACATACTCAACAACCGCTCCCTGACGCATCTCCCTAAATCGCGCCTCGCCGTTCCGAATCTCCTTGAAAATCGGTCCCGAAATCTTCGCGGCAACCCGCCCGAGATCGGGCTAGCGAGCTCGGGCCTACCCCGCGGCGACCAGCGCCGGGAGCGGCGTTTCACCGGGGGCGATCCGCTTGTTGGGGGAACTCAACTTCAGGGTACCGATTTAATTTAAGGGAGCGCCGGCGGACGGGGAATCCTCGGGAGGGCACGATCAGGCGGCGCCGGAAAGGTACTTGGAGAGGCAACAATCGGTGAATTTCTTGCCGCTGCCGCAGGGGCACGCTTCATTGAAGCCGGCGAAATCGGCGGCGGTGGGCATTTTTGTGCAATTGGGCGGCATTTGTGCGCCTACCGGGGCGGGTTTAGCGGCAGTACGGGGGTGTTTCCGTTCGGACGGGATTTGGGGAGTGGCTTGCTCGATGATGAATTTGGCGGCTTTGAACTGGACGCTGGGGGAAGCTTTGTCGTCGCGGAGGATGTCGCCGAGGGTTTGGTAGGCCTGGTCGACCAGAGCCATGACTCTTTCGCGGTGCATCAGCTCGCGTTCGGAGAAAGCTTGCTCCAGGGCGGGCGGCGAAATGGGGGAGCTCGCGGCGCCAGGCGAGAACATCCTTGCGGAGAACGTTGGCTATGGCGATGGCGCCGTGGATGGCGCCACCGGAGCGGATCACATCGGTGACCTCTTGCTGTTGGGGTGTGAGTGCGATATCGGTCATGAGAACCTCGTCCGGACAACACGATAGCAGGCGAGCGGGCGCGGACGAGGTGAGGGGAATAGGCGGGATAGCTGGGAGGCAATGAAAGGAAAGGGGTAAGTGCAGTTAAAGAATATTTCGAACTTCTGTGACCGGGTTTTGGCGAGGGCGGAGAAAGGCACCGGCGACAAGATCGCCGGCGCTACGGGGTGTGCAGACTTGTGCGGATTTGGGGGAGATGGGTACATGCGGCCTGTCCCCCCGGTTCTCCCGTAGAGAGGCACTCCCTGCCGGGCCTTAGGGACGCGGACGCGTCGGGGGCGAATCGCCCGACGCGGAAATGAACTTGATCTCAGTCCCCTGTCCGGGGAAGATGAGCTGATCGTAGGACCACGTGTGATTCTCGTCTATCAGCGCCTCCGCTCCGCCATGCGGCCTCACCCACACCTCCAGTCGGACGCCGGCAGGGCACCCGACGGCGCTCAGGCGCAGCCCTTTCATGAACTCGGGAGTATAGAAGTTGTACGAGCCCGGCACGTGGACGATCTCGCGTCGCTCAGTACGCACGAAAATGGATTCTTCGTCCTGCCTCGCGGGCAAGAATACTTCAACCTCCAGCGTCGGATTGCCTAGAGTGATCGGCTCTGGCCGAACCTTCGCTGTTGGTGGGTCGACGACAACGGCCTCCCACCTAGGCAAGCCCAGAGGCCGATTGTTGAATTGATAGTCCAGCTCATGCTTGATTCCCAGCTTGGTTTTCTTGTTTCGAAGTGACCATAAATTGTATTCGTGCTCTACCTTCAATATGAGCTCGTGCGATTCTAGCTCAGGACTGCGCTCAAACTCAATGCGGAGCTTTGAGCCGCGTCGGATGACTGATTTATGTTCAATTAATTCCTTCACTTCCATCCACACGTCTGCCGTGATTTGCTCGCCCATCACGAAGTCGATAACATCGCGCATCGATTCCATCTGGTGCCGCACGCTGCGGTATATCTCAAAGAGCCAAGCTACGGCGAACGACACTATGAGAGCGATTCCTAGATCGTGAAACAGATCCGGAACGATGAACCCGACCTGCGGAATATCATGGCCAAGTCTAAGGGCCGAGCATACTAGCAAAAGCACCCCGAGGAGCAATGAAATTGCAAGGCTCAGCTTTACGGCTAGCGGAGTTGCTCGCGCCCTGCGGGGCACCAGTGTCGGCATCTCGGCGATTCCGCGGAAAGTATAACACGACTGTCGCGGAGTTCGCGAGCTCGGTGGTAATTCGGTGGTAATTCTGCAGTAATTCACCCTAAAACATGAGCTGAAGGGGTCGAGCTGAAGGGGTCAGCCTAAAGGAGCTGAAGGGGGAGCTGAAGGGGTAGCTGAAGGGGTTGAAGTGAACCCCTGAAGTGAACCCCTGGAGTGAGACACGAAGTTAAGGGGGTAATCGCCGTTCGATGAGAAATCATTGCACGGCGAGGTTGATGGTGTCCACTCTGGAAGGACCTGAGCGGAGGATAGGGC
>JBEKYD010000118.1:0-21202 GCA_049511335.1 Bryobacteraceae bacterium
GGAGGAGACCTACCAGTTGACCTCAGCGCTCAAGTATCTGGATTTCGGCAAGCACGTGGCCGTGGTCACCGATGCGCGTTTCAGCGGCGTCTCCACCGGCGCTTGCATCGGCCACGTTTCGCCCGAGGCACTGGCAGGCGGCCCGCTCGGCAAGGTGCGCGACGGCGACATCATCGAAATCGTCATCGATCGCAACCGCCTGGAGGGCCAAGTCAACCTGGTCGGTGCGGGCGGCGTGGAAGACGGATCCCGAATGCTCGAGGAACGCGAGCCACGGCCTGGCCTCGCGCCCGATCCCGACCTGCCCGATGACACGCGCCTGTGGGCCGCCCTGCAGGACGCGAGCGGCGGCGCCTGGGCCGGCGCGGTCTACGACGTGGACCGCATTCTGCGCGTGCTCGAAGCCGGCCGGCGCGCGCTCGGGGAACGCTGAAACCGGCTCCGTCTCCTATTGATTGACCAACAGCCTTTCGGTTATGCTGCTGAGCGGCATGACCATACATTCCGCCCGATGCGTCATCGCCCAGACCGCTAACTCTGTCCGGTTACTTACGTCGAGCTTTCGGAAGATCCGGTTCAAATATTCCTTGACGGTTCCTTCCGAAAGATGTAGCTGATAGGCGATTTCCTTGTTCGGCTTGGCTTGCCGCACCAGATCCACTACCTGTCTTTCTCGAAAACTGAGGTCGTGGCTGAGGGGCCGGTGCTCTCCTGCTGGCCTTCGACAAGCCTGGCAGACCCGCTCCGAGCCACCACTTCTGAAATCCGTCCCGCAACGAGGGCAATTTCGCAGAGCCGGAATGTGCTGGTATTCCTGAGTTAACATGTTGCTCTCCTGTCCCAAATCGTCGACCGCAGAAACAGGCTGATCGGTCCGTAGGGATTTAATACAGCTATTTGTAGTGTTATCTAAGCAACCTGAGGGCCACGGTTTTGCCGAATGAAAACAAAAGGTTCCCTCCATTCGAGATCGGCAAGAGCTGCACTTTACACAGTCGAGATTACCAACAGTGTCATTTCGCACAGGTCTAACCAGCCCGCCATCAGACCCATTTAGTTCAATCGCCACGAACCTGCCTGGAAGAACAACGGGCCGAGAAGATCGTCCGCTATTTCGCCCGCTTCACCGCGGCCACCAGGAATGGATACGGATCAATCGCGTTCCCCTTCCACCACAGCCTTTCCGGCCCCAACTCGGCGATCGCAAAATGCAAGTGCGGCGAGCGCGGATCCGCATTTCCCGTCGATCCCACAAAACCGATGACCTCCCCGCGCTCGACCCGCATTCCCTCACGCAACCCCTCCGCGTACCCGTCCAAGTGCGCGTAGTAGTAACAATACACTCCCATTTCGTCGAACTGGTATATCGTGTTACCGCCCGGTTTGCTGAGGAACAGTTTGCGGACGGTTCCGGATACCGCCGCGCGCACTGGTGTTCCTCTCGGCTCCATTATGTCGATCGCCTCATGCTTATGTCCGTCGTGAACTTCTTCGAACGTATCGCGCAAATTCGTCAAAGCGAGTCCGCGGATGGGCGGAGACATATCGAGAATGGAAGAGGTCGCGCCAACGGCGAGCAACATTGGCAACAACCCGGCGGCGCAAACCCGGAGCCTCACGCTACTCCTCCAGGACCACCGGCGTGCCCCGGCGAACCATGTGCGACAGCTCATCCACATCCCAGTTCGTCAGCCGGATACACCCGTCCGACACGCCGTGCCCGATATTCCCCGGATCCGGCGTCCCATGGATTCCATAGTCCTCTTTTGAGAGGCCGATCCATGCAACGCCGACGGGATTGTTCGGACCCGGCGCGAGTTCCGCTTTCGCGAGCTTCGGGTCCACATTCCAGAGAAGCTTCGGGTCCCAGTTGAACCACGGGTAGTGCACAATGCCGACGATGGTCCAATGACCGATCGGCAGAGGATCGTGCGAGTCCCCAATGGTGTCCGGATACTGCGCCAGTTCCTTGCCGCCCGTGCCGTATGCGATGACGGTGCGTTTTGACTTCGACACCATCACGCGTAACGCCAGGCCCACAGCGCCGCGCCGCACATTCGGTACGGTGATTCGCTCCCCCACTGTGTCCAGTTTCTTGCCGGGATTCAACTCGGCCAGCAGCTTCGGCGAGATATGGAACTTCTCGCCCAGTCCTTCCTCCGGCGTTTCGAAGCCAAGCCACTTCAGCTTCGCCTTTTCCTGGACCTCGGTCGGTAGTGGCAGGAACGGGCCTTTCTCATCCGCTTGGGTAATCGTGTAGGTCAACAGAAGAGGGCCGGCGTCGCGATCGAGCAGGCGCCACATCGCGGCATCAATTGTGCCGGTCGGCTTCAGACCGTGGTTTTCCTGATATCCCTTGACCGCAACCCCGAAATCGTCGCCGTGAACACCGTCAATTTCACCCGGCGAGAACCTGGCACGGTCCAGAAGAATCTGCGCCCGCGTCACCCTTGGCCCCGTCGCTCCCGGCCCCACCGCGCCGGTCTTCGTTGAGTCCGCTATTTCGCTCCCGGCAGTACTCTGGGCGGCTGGCTTAGCAGACTGCCTTTGCGCCGGTCCGGCCGCACCCGCGCCGGCCAGAGCCAGAATTGAGGCAGTCGCCGTTAGTAGATAAGTTAGGCGCATACCGAACAGTGGGCAGTTTGCGGGCCGTTCCCAGGCCATTGCCGCTTTCCCCCCGTGGCCGCCTTTGAACCGTCTAAAACATAAGAACGGCGGGCGAGAGTATCCCTTCTTGCAATTGCGGCGGCCCTGTGCACAAATGCTTAGGCCTTCACTTCCTGAACGTCGTCGCCCGGCATGAGTTTCGCCTAACCGCGCACGGAATTATAGGGATGCCGCGATGGACGCGTAGTCGTCGTTATGCAACGTACGGCTGAGGATGTGGAACGGTTTCTCTGCGATGTGATCGATGACGACGGAGGCAGCACTTCTTGCCTGACGGACAGCAGGACTTGCACATAACAACCTGCGGGCACGTCGGGTTTATACCTCCTGTTGCCGTCGGATAGATTCTGAGTAACGCCGAAGGGGCGAGTAGACCATTGGTGCGGACTGAAATTGAATCAGAGCGAACTTGTCCGATTTCAAACTTGGGACTCCTAAAGTCTCATTTGCTAACATTAGATGAGCTTCGACCGTTTCCGCCGATGATGGAAGTTCAAGCAATCGAGAGGAGTCGCAGCCGATATGACGAAACGCCAAGGCTTGACTCTGGCCGTGCTGGCACCTTTAGCCGGGTTAGCCCTCGCAGCTTTGATCTTAATAGTAGCGTTGATCCTGCCTTTGATATACGAGAAGGCCCAACCTTCGACCACATTGACGGCCGAGCCTGCAAGAAAATAGGGACCTTGCAATTTCGTCGCCGGACTTGCCCTTTATGGGACGGCTTCTCCGACTCGTAGAGTCGCGCGGCGGGCCCACTCGACCGAACGATGCCCTGATGACGCCGCGGTCGTCGCATAATCCTTCACGCTGTAGTGTTTAGGATCACGAGACCGCTGCCGTTTACGGCGCCAGCGGCGGATGACGGGCCAGAAGTCTCGTTCTGAGAAGCCGGACGCTCAAGACTGCGGGCCGGGACTGTCGATCCGGCCCGGCGAAGACTGCCCGCCAGGCAACTTCCGGCGCCAATACATTCCTCAGCGATCCTGATCGATCCCCAATTAGCAATCGCCCCGATCCCCGGCCTACGGTTTAGTCCACCAGAGCGGATTCCGGACCAGACCTTTCTCAATCACGCCACTTCCAAATTCCTATCTCACGGATTCCATTCCGCTTCACGCCGCAAATTTCAGACTCCAGCCCCCTCCCGTGCTAATCCTAAGGTACGGCTTCGAACAGCCCGCGGGCGTCGCCTGTCGCGCGACGCCGAATTGGGTTGGCTCTATGCTGACAAGTACTGTGTTTTCAATTTGCTGCGGCCTGATTGGGTTGGTTTCGTCAAAGCCGATTGGGTTCGTTTGGTAAAAGTGAGTTTTCGCACCGGACAGCCGCGGGAATTTCGCATCCAAACCGCTCCCGCTGCCCTTGATTTGGGTTCGTTCCTATGCTGATAAGTTGTTTGTCTGCAGTCAGTTGTCATCATAATTGGCTTCGTTTGGTAATTCATGGTTGGCTTCGTTTCTTAACTGATGCTTCTTCGCAAATTCTTCGCCGTGCGGGTAATCCGCTCCGGGCTGCGCTCGGCCGCGCCGCCGGCACGGCCAAAATCTTCGAAAGCCGCTACAATCGCGGAAGAACGCAGTCCGTCCGAACGCGGCAGGAGGCTCGATGAACAAGATTTCGCGGCGCACATTTTCCGGAGCGGTGCTTTCCAGTACGGCTCTGGCCGCGGCGCAGGAGCACACTGAGGCAGCACATCCAGCCAAACTGGAACTGCCCCCGTGGAAAGCCCCGCCAGCCGGAGGCGACAGCTTCGAGTTTCCCGGTCCGCCGTCGCCGCGCACCAGGTGGAATGTGCCGGGACCGCCGCGAAAATATTTCGCCGAATGGCTGCCGGCGCTGTTTGAGCGGACCCTGGAGATCGAGGACTTGAGCGGCGCGAAAGCGCAGTTGCACTGGATTTTCACCGGGCCTAGCGGCGGCTTTACTGTGGAAGCGGGCGGCGGGCAAGCGCGGCTGGCCGTGCGCTATTACGACTCGCCGGGCCTCGCCAAGGTGCCGCCGGTGGCGCCGCGTCCCGGGCGCCATCCGGAGGGGCTCTGGGAGGAATCGCGGGTCGAATATTCCGGAGACCTCAAAGCCATCACGGTAATCGCCGACCACCGTTTGACGCTGCGTGTGCTGCTGAATGGGAAGGAAGCGCTTTGCACCCGCGCGGCCCTGGATGTGAACCAGCACCAGCTTGCCTTTGCCGGCGACGGGGCCGCGCGCGGGCGCCTCGTTCCGCCGTCCACCGAACCAGCGTCGGTGGAAGTGGACGACGGCGTGCAGTTTCAGGAGATGCTGGGGTGGGGCGGCACCACGCCGCCGCCGGCCTTCAAAGAATTGAGCCCGGAAGGCGTCAAGCAATGGTGGCGGCTTCTGGCCGAATACAACCTGCTGCTGCACCGCGAGTATCCTGCTGGCGCACTCCTCAACCGCGAGATGACCAACTGGGATTGGCCTCAGGACGCCTCGCCGCACTACTACGGCGACAACTTTCCCAACTGCGAGACCAGCGATTTCGAATACATGCGGCGGGTGCGGCGCTTGGGCGGGAAAGTGATTTTCGAGTTCTGGGAACTGCCGCCGTGGGCCAGAACGCGCGATGCCGCGGGCAAACTGACCGAAGCTCCCGAGATCGAGCCCTACGTGAAAGCCATGGTTCGCTACTGCCAGGTTTCGCGAGACAAGATCGGCCAGGCCCCGGAGATTGTCGGCGTTCAGAACGAAGTGATCCAATCGCCGGAGGACTGGCGGAAGATGGCTCTGGGGTTGCGCCAGGGTTTGGACGCCGCTGGTTTCCGGGCCATCAAGATCCACATGTCGAACCCTCCGTTCTCGACCGCGGGCGTGGCGGCGGCCAAGGCGTTTCGAGAAGATCCGGCGGTGTGGAAGACCATCGATTACGCCGCCTCGAACCTCTACGACTACCAAACCTTCTTTCACGATCCGGACGGTTTCGACGCGCGCCTGGCCGAGTTGCGGGAAGCCACGCGGGGCAAGCCGTTTTTCGCCGTGGAGCTGTGCGTCAACAATGGCGAGTTTCAATCGCGCGCGTACCGCATCGCGCTGGCCATGGGCCAGCCCTATCACAAGGTGCTGACGCAGTTGGACGCGTGCGGCGTGATGTATTGCTGGACCCTGCTGAACGTGGCGCAGCCGTCTTACGGATGGACCCGAAGCCTGGCGGTGCCCGATCCGGAGCACGGAATGACGCGGGCGCCGTCCAGCCACCAACTGCGGGTCTTCGGGGCCTACGCGCGCCGGGTGCGGGAGGGCATGAAGCGGGTGAAGGTCGTGAGCTCGAACCCCGACGTGCTGGCGACGGCATTCCGCGGCGCGGCCGGTGAGCGCACCCTGATTCTGCTGAATCGCTCGGTAGTCACTCAGAGCGTCGCCGTGAAATGGGCCGGAGCGGCGTTTCGCTATCTCGAGACCGCCAGCCCGCGCCAGGAGAATTCCATAGAGCCGAGCCCGCGGCAGGCAGCAGGATTGGAGGTGCCGGTAGCGCCCGGAGCCATTGTCACGCTGACCAACGTGGAACTAGGTAAAGCAGCCGAGTATCCGGCTCGGGCATAGAAATCGGCACTATCCGTGGGGCAGACCATCGTTTTTTGTGGTCTGCCATACCATACTGAAGAGCCGCAGATGAGTGCGCCTGGCCGAGTGCGGGTTGTATGGCAGACTACAAAAAACGATGGTCTGCCCTTTTCTGCCCCACGGTGATCTGTCGGCCTGCTCATGGCACCGGCGGGTAATGTTGTAGAAACTGTCTAGCGCCGCCGCGCCGTCACAGACCTTTCGATTCGGCCGGGGCGGGGTGGGGAGCGCGCACGCCGCTGCGGGCGCGTTTGTGCAGCTCGCCTAGGTCGAGGCCGGTGAGTGCCGTGGCGATGGCGCCACCGGCCAGCAACGGCGCGGTCAAGGCCGCGAACATGATCATGGAAAAGGTTTTGGCGTCGCCGATCTCCACGTCGAACAGATGCAGCGCGAGCACGCAGGCCGCGTTGGCCACGCCCAGGTTTCCGGGAGCGTTCGGCACCACTGTGGCCAGACGGATGATGGTAAGGATGCCGGCCGCCTGCCAAAAGGAAAGGTCCATGGCGTCGCCGCGCAGCAGGGCGTAGATCGAAAACATCTGCAGCAGCAAGTAGAGCAGGCTGATGAGTGAGGTTTTGCCCAAGGAACGCCAGTTGCCCATCAGGTGCAATCCTTCCACCACGTGACGCGCCGTGGCCGACCATCGGCTCTCGCTCAGCACCGCGTGCGCCTCCCGCTTGCGCAGCACGATCCACATCAAGCCGGCCGCGCTGGCGATCAGCAAAGCCCCCACCAACTGCACCAACAGCGTGATTTCGCGCGGAATGCGATGCACGAAGCCGGCGGTAATGAGGAACGCGCCCAGCATCCAGAAACCGTCGATCATGCGCTCCACGGCGGCCGACGCCAAACTCAACGAGAGCCGCAGGTTGTTCCAGTGCGCCAGCAGGTAGCAGCGAATCAGCTCGCCGGTGCGCAACGGCAGCACTTCATTCGCGAACAGCCCGATATAAATCGCCTGCACCGTGCGCCACAACCGCAGCCGCACCACCGGGCCGAGGAGCGTGTTCCAGCGCCAGCCATGGCAGACGTAAACCGCCAAGTCGCTCGCGATGGCCAAGATCACCCAGCGCCAATCGAGCGAGCGGATGGCCGCCACGAGGTCGCTGAACTGGTAGCCGCGCAGCACCCACGCCAGGCAGCCCGCGGAAACGCTATACCCCAGAGCTTGGAGTGCCCAGGAAGGGATCTTGCCGCGCCGCTCGGGCTTCACGTTCTCCATCATATCGTGGCACACTGTAAGCACGGGGCTGTCGATATGAAACGGATGCTGACGATTGGGTTGCGCGCAACGGTTGCGGCCGTTGTTCTGAATTGTGCGGGAGCGATGGCTGCCTGGGCGGCCGATGAAACGCCGCCGCAGGTCTTCCACGGCACGCTGGTGGACGCCACCTGCACGGAGCGGCCGGCCTGTCCGATTACCGAGGTGACGCGCGCGTATGCGCTCCAATTGGCGGACGGCAGACTGCTCGATCTGGGCGAAGCCGGCACGACGTTCGTCGGCGCCGCCCTCAACGGCTGCAAAGACACGCGTCCCCTGATCAACCGAATCGTCTATACGATTTGGCCGAAGGCTACCGTAAAGGGGCACTTGCATGGGTCCAAGATCATGGTGGACAGCGTCAGCATCGATTAGCCGTGAGCCGCCAAGCAATACCCGCCGGAAACTACCCTTGGTAGTCGAAAACAGGCAGGAGTATGCTCATCTGTTTGAGGAAAACAGCGTGATCGGAAAAGATCGGCGGAGCATTCCCATGAGCCCGCCAACGCCGAAGGGGAAGTGCGGCGCTCCTTCAACGGGTCTTATGAGCCGATCTACCAATGCGCCTACATGCTCGGCGCGCGGCAGTTCCGCGCGTTGCATAAAGAACTGGTGGGATCGGGCAAGATGACGAATCGCGCCTTCCATGATGCCATCTACCGCGAAGGCAATATTCCCATTGAGATGCTGCGGCTGGCATTTTGCTCTGACGGTCCGGCTGTTCTCGCCAACAGCTTCCGTCAGGCTGACCAGTTCGAACCATACCACCACTCGGGTCCGCAAGTCATCCCCGAAACCGTCCAGTGCGCGCTTTACGACTTGGGAGGTGATGGCGTCGCCTACCATGATTCGGATCCGATCAATCATGGCAGCGGCGGGCTCGACCATACCTCGGACACTTTGAAGGACGTGACCTACGTGACGTTCAAATGAGGGAAAATAAACTCGCTCTGAACGGCTGCAAAAGAGGCGATCAGGTGTACGCTAATGGCAGCCTACGTTCCAAAATGGAAATTCTGGAATTTGGTGCCGTTTTTGAAGTCAAAAAGGAGATTGGTGTTCACATGAATCTCAGGGTGAACAGGTTCGTGACGTTCTGGGTTCTTGTGGCGGCGTCGATGACGGTTGCCGCGGCACCTTCGGACACACCTGACAGCGTTGACCCCGCCTACCAGCAATCTTTCGACAAGTGGAAGGCCGAACTGGTGGACGATCTTAAGCAGAATTGGCTTCCGCTTGCGGGCTTGTTCTGGCTCAAGCCAGGAGAGAATCCCTTCGGTCGTGATGCGGGCAATACAATCGTCTTCCCCGGTGGGCCGGCGCGTGCCGGAGTTTTTGTGCTCCAGGGCGAGGAAGTCACAGTGAAACTGACGCCAGACAATCACTTCACTATTGACGGCAAGCCGGTTACCACCGCCACTCTGCAGCCCGACACCTCAGGCAAACCCACGGTGGTCGAACAGGGAAGCCTGCGTTTTCAGGTGATCAAACGTGGCCAGCGCGTGGGTATTCGTTTGAAGGACCTCGACAGCAAAGCGGTAAAGGATTATCCCGGTCCCGTGTTCTTCCCACTGAATCTGAATTACCGCATCACCGCTGCCTGGGTCCCGTCTGAAGGTAAGAAGACAGTCGATGTACCGAATGTCCTCGGGGACGTGACCCCGGTGGCTGCGGCCGGAACCGCCGTTTTCAAAATCAATGGTCAGGAACTGCGGCTTACGGGTTTTGGCGGCGATCCGTCCGACGGGCTGTTCTTCGTCTTCAATGATCTGACCATCAAAACCGATACCTACCCGGGCGGCCGCTTCTTGCAAACCGACCCGGTGGTCAACGGCGCCGTCGTGCTGGATTTCAATCGCGCCTACAACCCGCCTTGCGCCGTCACACCCTATGCTACGTGTCCGCTTGCGCCCAAGGAGAACCGGCTGGCGGTGGCGATTCCGGCTGGTGAGAAGTATGACCGCACGCACGGGCATCAATGAAGGGCGACAACCATCTAACATGGGTACTGGACTCACCCAATAGAAGGTAGCCACGGTCAACGCCGTCTTGACCGTGGGTTCTGCCCTTTACGCGGGAGCATAGTGGGGTGGCAGTTGCCGCTGGGGGTCGGCGTCCGGGATAAGAAAGGCCCACAGTCAGCAAACCTCATTTATGGCCTGAACGGGTCAGCCTGACGGAAGCTGTTGGCGAAAACGGCCAACACGTCGGAGCGCTCCCACATTTTGGAGAGTTTTGCCCTCCGGAGGACACGGTTTCCTCAGGATGCCCCGAGACGCACGTTGTATCATCCCGGAAATGGCTTATCACGTTACCCAGCGGGGGACTAACCGGCAGCGCGTCTTCTTTTGCGCCAGCGATCGCGCCACCTACCTCCGGCTGTTGCAGCAGAACCTGGCGGCCGCGGACGCCCACGGCGCCGCCGCCGAAGAGCGCGGTCGGCAGGCCGCCGCTGATTGCGTTCATAGAAATTTTTGATTGGACCCCGCCCCGACCCCCGGATAGGGTTGTAAGCATGGGGAAGAAGGATACTCCATCGCCGCCGAAAGGGCAGGTATCGATTCTTCATCAAGTTAGCAGCATCGTCAGCTCCAATCGATCGCTGGACGAGATCCTCGGCGAGGTGGTGGGCTTAACCGTCATGGCCACAAGTTGCGATGCGTGCCTGGTATATTTGATCGACCCCGTGAGTCACGAAGTTGTGCTGCGCGCATCGCAGGTGCCGCACGCGGGAGCTTTGGGGAACCTGCGCATGAAAATGGGCGAAGGCATCACCGGTTGGGTGGCGGAGCATAAATCGGTGGTGGCCTTGTCTTCCCACGCTACCAGCGACGCGCGCTTCAAGATGTTTCAAGGCTTGGTGGAAGATACCTACGAGGCATTGCTCTCGGTGCCGCTGGTATCGAGCGGCGATTTGATCGGCGTGATCAACGTTCATCACCGCGAGCCACACGAGCATGGCGCCGAAGAAATCGGCATGGCGGTTTTCATTGGCGAGCAGCTCGGGGTGGCCATTTCCAAGGCTTCGCTTCAGGAGGAAAACGCCCGCCTGCTGGAGCAGACGCTCGAAATGCGCCGCGAGCTCGAAACGCGCAAGCTGGTGGAGCGCGCCAAAGGCATCTTGCAACAACGCCACCGGCTGACCGAGGAAGAGGCCTATCTGAAGCTTCGCGACCAGAGCCGGCGCCTGCGCCGTCCGATGAAAGAGTTGGCCGAGGCGATCATCCTGAGCGAGGAAATCGACCGCCAGGGCGAAGCGGCATCGAGCTAGCCCGGCTCCGCCAGCAGATTTTTTAGCGCCGGCGCCAGTTCGGGAAATTGAAAGCGGAATCCGGCTGCCTGTGCCGCCGCGGGGACCGCGCGCTGGCTGGCGAGCAGAACTTCCGACATCTCGCCAAAAAGCAGCCGTAGCGCCGCTTCCGGCACGGGGAGCACCGCCGGCCGCCGCAACACCCGCCCTAGTTCCCGCGTGAATTCCGCATTGGTCACCGGCTGCGGCGCGACGCCGTTGCAGGCGCCCATGAAGGGGTTATCCAGCAGGTGAAAGAATAGTCCCGCCAGGTCCGCTCGGTGAATCCAGGATAACCATTGCCGGCCGCTGCCTAAACGGCCGCCCAAGCCAAGGCGAAACGCGGGAAGCATGCGGCCGAGGGCCCCTCCGCCCGCGTCCAACACCATCCCGATTCGAATTCGCGCCACCTGTATTCCCAACTCCTCCGCGGCGGCCGCTTCCCGCTCCCAGCCTGCGCAAACGTCCGCCAGGTAGCCGCTGCCGGGCAGGGCGGACTCCTCCAGTATTTCGTCGCCGCGGGAACCGTAGTAGCCGACGGCAGACGCTGCGATCAGCGTCCGAGGCCGCCGCTCCAGAGCGGCCAGACCCTCCACCAGGCGCCGTGTTCCCAGGATCCGGCTATCGCGGATGCGGCGCTTCACCGCTCCGGTCCAACGCTGTGCCACCGATTCTCCCGCCAGATGGATGACCGCGTCGGTTCCGCGCAGGGCTTCGGCGGGGGGCGGCCCAGCTTCCGGGTTCCAGACAGAGGAACGGACACCGGAACGTTCCGGCAGCGCCTTGCGGCTCAATAGGCGGACGCTATGTCCATGGCTCAGCAAAACTTCCACCAGCCGTCGGCCGACCAGACCGGTTGCGCCCGTAATCGCGATATTCACCTGCTGGCGTCTCCTTCGGGACCATTATGGACCAGCATCAGTGTACCAACCGCCCAGACTTTTCTTATGGCGATAATCCTAAACCGAAAACGGAGAATTGCCGCTTGAACTGGTTTCAGGACCAGTGGTAGACTGACTTAGGTGTTCTAGTACGGATTGTTGTGGCGGGTTCTTGATTTAGGCCTTCCGGTGGAGTAGGTCGGATGCTTGCTAGTATTCTAATCATCGGCTGCTCATTCATTTTGTTAGCGTACTGGTTCCGCTATAGTTGCGTGTTGCTGCTGCGGAACTCGATGCAATCATTGCCACGGATGGCGGGCCCCGATCCACGTTTCGCAGTGGAACAGATTCGGCAGAGCGTCCTCACGGCGACGGAACTGGAACCGCTCAAACTAATGCTGGAGCGCGACTACCGTTTGCTGGCGTATCTACAGGACCATGCAGCCGGGCTAGGCTTACATTCCATCGAAGACCGCCTATTGGTTTTGGACTATCAGATTCTACAGTACTGGTACAGGCTGACGAGGACGGTTGCCCCCGACTTTGCCAGACGCGCTCTGGCTGAAATGAGCGACGTGCTTCTGATTTTCGTCCGGCGAATCACTCCCGAAGCGAATTTGGTATAGGCGGCAGCCTGTGGGGCAGGTTGGCAACCTGCAGCGGGTCGGTAACCCGCCGCCACGCGCCGATTAACGATCGGGCGGCAGGATGCCATCCTGCCCCACACAGGTTCTCTCTACTTCTGTTTGCTGAGCTTGCGGAAGTAATCCGCCACTGCGTCCGAATAGCCCTGCGGCACCGGTTCACTTCCCGGGCTGCGCACCGAGCCTCCTCCGGCTTGGTCCAATTTGCGCCGCAGCTCGATCTCCACCTGCTCGACCGACGCCATCGCCGCTTGAATCCGTTGCGCCAGCAGCGGATCGTTGGTGTAATGCGACGGATCGAATTGGCGCAAATCCCGGATCAAGCCCTGGATGTCGCGCTGCATGTTGGGATCGTCTTTCAATTGCTGCTGCAATTGTGCGAGGCTGGTTTCGGCGGCGCGTTCCGATGCCTGTACATCTTCCGGCCGGACGGGGCCGTCGTAATAGCGGCCGCGGACGCCATTGTCGATCCAATTGGCGCCGCCGGGGCCTCCCCATGCGCCACCTCGCGGCCCGGCCGCCTGCCATTGCCCACCGCCATTGCTTGGCGAACCCTGCTGCCCACCGCTCTGCTGGCCGCTTTGTCCGGATTGCGAGGATTGCCCCTGCTGGCCTTGCTGTCCCGGTTGCCCCGGCTGCCCTTGTTGATCTTGACGGCTCGCTAATTGGGTGGCGTTTGCACAAAGGCCGAGCGGATCGGGCGCTCCCGGTTCGCATTTCACTCCTTGGCGGCTGGCGCGCGGTTGGTTTCCTTGGCCGCCATGCCCCGCCGCGTTGGCCTGCAACTGTTCCATCTGGCGGTGCAGTTGTTCCACGCGGTTCAAGGCGTCTTCCACCGACTGGCTATCCTTCGCGCCCTTGCCCTGCTGCGCTTGCCCCAGGGATTGTTGCAGCTTATCCAACTGGTCGTGCAGATCGTTCAGGGCCGAAGTGACCTGCGCTTCGCTCATGGCGGCGTACTCGCCCATGCCGCTGCGGATCCAGCCGGAGTTCCGTTGCATGGCGCGCTCCAGATCCTGCTGTTGCACCCCGCCTAGAGCCTCCCTCATCTTGGTGGACGCCGGCCGGTTGTTGCTCATCAGGTCGCGCACCGAATTCTGCATCTGCTGTTCCAGCCGCTTGAGATCGGCGAGCTCGCTGTCCTTCTGACCGGCTAATTGTTCCGCCTGTTGGCGGGTCATGCCGCTGCTCTGCGGGCCGAACGCGCGCCGCATCTGGCCCTCGAATTCCTGCTGCTTGCGAGCCAGTTCGCCGGCCTGCTGGGCCAGGTCGCTCACTTCGCCGCTCGACTGCTGGCTGCGCAGGCTGTTCAGCATCTGTTCGGCTTCCTCCAACCGGTCGGCGGCGCGCTTGGCTCCGGCTTCTCCTTGCGCCGTTCCAGCAGTCCGGGAATCGGCCGATTCCCGCATGTCCTGGAGCGCTTGCTGCAGACGGTCGATGGTCTGACGGAGTTGCTGGGAATCCGCGCCGCGCGTGCGGCCGTTACTGCCCTGCTGCTGGCCGGATTGCATCCCCTGCTGACCGGGTTGGGCCGCCTGCATTCCTTGCTGACCCGATTGCCCTTGCTGCCCTTGTTGTCCGGATTGCCCCTGTTGGCCGGACTGTCCTTGCTGCCCCTGCTGACCGGATTGCCCTTGCTGCCCCTGTTGACTCTGTTGACCCTGCTGGCCGTTGCGGCTGAGCTGGCTCGACTGGTTTTGCGCCAGTTGCTGCATCTGCTGCTGCAGTTTTTCGGCTTCGCGCCGCAGCATCTCCTGCTGCCAACGCTGCTCGGAAGTCTGCTGCGGATTCTGGCGCTGCTGTTCCGCCAGTTCCTGCTGGCGCTTGGCCAACTGCTTGAGTTTTTCCAGCGCGTCGTCGATCTGTTTCTGCCGCTCGTCGGCGGCTTGCGAACCCGAGGACCCGGTTTCGTATTGGTTCTTTTCGGTATCGAGTTCCAGGTCGAACAAGCCTTCCATATCGCGGGAGGCGCCACTCATGCCGCCGCCCCCGCCGCCGCCCTGCTGTCCGAACGCTACCTGAATATCGCGGAAGGTAGCTTCGGCGCGGAGCAGATACTGCAGCGCCTGCTGCTCCGGAGCCAGCGCAGCCTGCCATTTCCGCTCCTTCAGGTTCTCGGCCGCGGGTCCCATGGCTCCCACGGCCTTATCCATATCGTTTACGAAGCTCTTGAACGAATCGCCCGAATCCTCCAATTGCCGGGCCTTCATCCGGTTGCTCAGCGACTTGGTTTGGTCGCGCAGCTTGGACTGGACGGAAGACAGAAACGCGGCGTTTTCCGCGTCGGTCCCCTTAGCGCCGTTCCCTTTGATCTGGTTGAAGGTCGCGGTAATGATTTCTTTCTGCCGCTCGGAAATATCGCCCTGCGGGCTGCCTTGATCGCCGCCGCCGGCCCCACCGCCGCCCATTTGCTGCGATTGGGTATAGTTCCTCTCGAAGGGCTGCGCCTCGATGAAGAACATATCCGTCGACGAAGACTGGCGCGCATCCTTGGCCGTGGCGTACAAACTGATCACGTCTCCAGGCACGGCTTTGAAATCTTCGAGGGCCAGCGTCGCCGTGCCGCTGGAAGTTCTCCCGTCCGTGGTATGGAACAGCGGCAGGGTTTTTTCCGGGCCGCCGTTCACCGAATAGTGCAAGTCCACCGCTTTGAGGCCGAAATCGTCCTTGGCGTTTACGGCAACCGTGACCTCTTCGATCGGGCTGGCCTTGAAATCCCGGCCCGGACGCGCGATGGCCACTTCCGGCGGCTGATCCTTCTGCGCTTCGATGAAATAATCCTCGCCGAGCCGGACGTCTTCGCCGCCTTCGAGGGCGGCCACGTGGTACATCCCGTCCTTCTCAATCGGCACGGTCGCCATCGCCGTCCCATCGGGGCCGGATTTGAGCTCCAGCTTGGCGCCGTCGTCGAGCAGGATCGCCCCGTTCGAGAGCGTCCGGTCCGTGCGCACAACCACGTCCGCCGTGGTTCCGGCTACGGCGCGCAGATCGCCGCCGGGATCTTCCACAACTTCCCGCATGCCGCTCCAGGCGGGGAAATGGTAGGTCACGCGAATGCTCTTCACCGCCGGCAGGTCCACCACCTTGAGCTTGTAGGTCTCCGAGCGGACCCCGCCGGCTTCCACGTAATAATCCAGCGATTCGGGTACGCCCGCGATCAGGAACTGGTAAGCGGCGCCGCCCGGTTGCGGCGACATTTCGGTCTGCTCCCACGCCGAGGCGCTATTGTACTTGGCGAACAAACGCACTTTGGGCGCGCTGAAACCTACCAACGTGGCGGAAATCACCTGGTCGGCGCGTTTCCGGATGGTGCGGTTGCCGGGATCCACCTGGATGGCATAGAAAGGCTTCATGGAGCCTTTCGGCAAGCCGCCCCACAATAGCGAAGTGCCGTAGCCGAGGAAGCCGGGGCCGGACACCGCCAGCCAGATCAATACCAGCGCGGACACCGCCGCGGCCGAAGAGAAACTGAAAATCCATCCCGTCCGCGCGACCTCGCGCGGCTGCGCCTGTTCGGCCACGTTCAGCGTATCGGCGGCCAGAAGCTGCAAGAAGGGATCCCGATCGTTATGTTCTAACCGTTCGGTGAAAGTCAGCAGGCGTTCTTCGAACTGCGGGTAACGGCTCTCCGCGGCGCGAGCCGCCCGCCGCCGGTTGAGGCGGATCAGCGGCACGATCAGGCCCGCGCCCAGCGCCAAGGCAAGCCCCAGGAACAGGAATACCCGGGCGCCCGTGACGCTGGGTCCCGAAAAGGAAAAATGATTGGCCGCCAGCACCGCGGCCACGGTCAGCACCAATGCCGCCGCGGCGCACGCCGCCAGCCCGCGCGCCCACGCCAACAGCCGCAGCCGCCGTTCCAGCGCGCTCAAATAGCCGGATAAGCGATCCAAAGGTTTCATGCCGCCTCCTGATCCACCGAGAGGTGCCGGTTGCCCAACAGGGTTTCCGCAATCGCCACCGCCAACACCGCCAGCATCACGTACCACCACAGGGAAAGCGGCTTCTGCCCGGACGCCGCCGCGCCACCGGCCTCCACACTGCCGTTGGCTGTATTCTGCCACAAACTGAGGGTCTCCCGCGAGGACGGCATCAGGTCGCTCTCCCGCCGGTCGCTATTCACCGCCACCATTTCGTTCTGCCCGTTGGGCCGGCGAATATCGTAAAAACCGGTCATCAGGAATTGAATATTCTGCGCCCGCACCGCTTCCGCCAACGAAAACGCCCGCTCGCCGGTGGGATCGAGCACTTCCACCGCAGCGCCCTTCGCCGCCGATTCCCGCAGTTCGGCGAACGATCCCACCGTTACGCTGGCCGGCCCGCGGTCCGCGCGGCCCAGGTAATTCGCGGTTTGCTGGATGAACGGAACGAACGAGGCGTGCAGGGGAAAATCGTTGTCCAGGTTGTCGAAGGTGGAAGTGAATACCAGCACGTGGCCGTTGGCCTGCTGTCGATCGATCACCAGAGGCGTATCGTCAGTGAGCCGCGCTACTACCCGCGCCCCGGCCGGATCTACGCCGATGGCGCGGTAAAATTTTACATCGTCCCAACGATTGTCCTGCTGAATGGCAGGGTGGGAGATATCGAGCGCCGCCGCCGTCTGGAAGCGGTCACCTTCCCTCGGCGCGTAGCGCGTTCCGGTGATGGTGAGCCCGGCCACCGGGACTTTATCGTGCGCCGCATAGGTGTGGCCGAGCGCCACCAGCACGGAGCCGCCCTGGTTCACATACCCCTTCAGCGCCGTCTCGAAGCTGGCCGGCAGCGGCCCCGCATCGGAAATGGTCACGAACGCGTATTTATCCGGCGCGAGATTGGCGGTCTGATCCGGCGTGGCCGGGTCGATCACGAAACCGTGCTGGCCGTTGGCTTCGAGCGCGTCCTGAAAATACAACAGGCCGCGGTTGTTCTCGGGCGCATGCACGAACAGAATGTGGCGCGCGTCGGACCGCTCCACCGAAAAGTAAAAAACGTCGTCGGCCGCCAGCGGATCGCCGCTATCGATCCGCACGTCGCCCTTGTTGTACCCGTAAGGCACTTCGAGCGAAACGAATTCGGCGGTGGCGCGGCCGCTTTCGGGCACTTCCACGCTCTTCGATTCGATGGCCCTCCCGTTGAGCTCGAGGGTTACCGTGCGCAGCGCCTTGGGAGTTCCGTACCCGATCACCGTGGCCAGCACGCGGTTCTTGCCGCCGTCGTAGACGCGATGCGGCGCCACCACGTTTTCCACCGCGAAGTTGGGCGTTGGGCCCGAAACCAGCGGATGCGGCTCCAGATGGACTTTATCGCCCAGACGCAAATCGTTGAAATTGGCGGGCATGCCGGTTTGCTGCATGTCGGAATAGACATGCGCGTCGAGCGGCGCCTGAAGCGACTGCGCAATCGATTTCAGCGCGCGCACCAGTTCGGCAAAGGAAGTGCGCGTGTCCGAAGGGCGTACGGCGTCGATGGCTGCCTCGAGCGCGCCTTTGTCGTCGGTAACCTCGCTCAACGCTTCCACCCGCGCGCCAAACGCGAGCACCTGCCCGCGCCGGCCCGGACGCATTCCCCGCACCACCGATTTCGCCATCGATTTCGCCTGGGCCAGCCTGTCCGACGCGCGCATGCTCAGCGAATTATCGATCGCCACCACGGCCACTTCCCCGGCCCTCGATTGCGGCGCCAGCTTTTGTTCCAGGTACGGATGCGCGAACGCCAGCGCCAGCAGGGCCAGCAAGGCCATGCGCAGCGAAAACAGAATCAGGTATCGCAGCCGCCGGTGTTTGATGGAGCTCTGCGTCCGCCGCTCGAAGAACATCAGCGAGCTGAAGGGCAGCGGCGTGGCCTTGTGCTTGCGCAGCAAGTGCAGCCACACCGGCAGCCCCAGCGCCGCCAGGCCGCCCAGAAACCACGGCGTTAAAAGGCCCATTACATCATCCTCCTGCGGATGGCCAGGTATTCGCGCAAGCCTTCATCGAGCGGCCGGCCCGTATCCATGAGGAAATAATCCAGGCCCGCCGAGCGCGCCTTGGTCCGCATGTTCTCGATGTGCGCGTCCATCCGCGCCCGGTATTCGTGGCGCGCGTATTCGGGCGAAACCTCCATCGTCTCGGCTTCATTTTCCATGTCCACCAGCAGCACCGGCGCGCGGAATTTGGGCGCGATTTCCTGCGGGTCCAAGGTGTGAAACAGGATCACCTCGTTGCCGCGATAGCGCAGCGGCTCGACGGTGCGGACGATGGCCTCCGGATCGGCGTAAAAATCGGAAATCACCACCACAATGCCGCGGCGGTGCAGGAAATTTTGAAAGTGGATAAACGGCTTGGTGAAATCCGTGCGCGCGCTCGGTTGGACCTTTTCGATGGCGTGCAACAGGCGGAAGAGCTGACCCTGGCGGGTGGAAGGCGCCACGTAGTCGGCCACGTCTTCGTCGAACACGATCAGCCCCGCCGCGTCGCGCTGCAAGGAACTCGCCATATACACCAGCGATGCCGCCACGTAGCGCGCGTAATCCATCTTGGTGATGCTTCCCGAACCGAAACCCATCGATCCCGAAGTATCGAGCAGCACCAGCAAGCGCGTATTGGTTTCCCCCCGGTAGCGCTTCAGATAGCAGCGGTCGGTGCGCGCGAACACGTTCCAATCCACGTGGCGCAAATCGTCGCCCTGGGTGTACGCCCGGTATTCGGCGAACTCCTGGGAGAACCCGAAGTCCGGCGAGCGGTGCAATCCCGCCACAAATCCATCCACCACGGTCTTGGCCACCAGGTCCAGTCCGGAAATGGAAGCCAGCGTGGCGGGATCGAGAAATCGTTGCAGCATGATCGGTTCTCAGTTAGTGCACGCTGCCCAGCCGTGGGGCAGACCATCGTTGTTTGTGGTCTGCCCGTGAAGGTTTTGCAGGTCCC
Organism: Bryobacteraceae bacterium; assembly: GCA_049511335.1. Lineage (GTDB taxonomy): Bacteria > Acidobacteriota > Terriglobia > Bryobacterales > Bryobacteraceae > JBEKYD01. Next base: position 19,203 of record JBEKYD010000118.1, read on the forward strand.
TCGACGGCCCAGCCTGAGATTTGCAGGGCAGACCACGAAAAACGATGGTTTGCCCCACGTTGCAGAACGCCGATGCCCCACAATCCAGCCATTGACATCGCTTACTCCCGCGGAGTCCCTTTCCACTCCAGCAAGCGCTTCAGAATATCGTCCTGCGTCACCCGGTCCGATTCGGCGTGGAAGTTGAGCAGAATGCGGTGCCGGAGAACGGGCGTATACAGAGCCCGCAGATCTTCGTAGGTCACGTGGTAGCGCGCCTTCATCAGCGCCCGTGCTTTGGCGGCCAGCACCAGGAACTGGGTGGCGCGCACGCTGGCGCCGTAGTTGACGTATTTCTTGACGAAGTCCGGCGCCGATTCGTCCTTCTGGCGGGTGGCCCGAACCAGCTCCACCGCGTAACGCGCCACGCTTTCGCCGATCGGCACCATGCGCACCAGTTGCTGGAACGCCAGGATTTCTTCGGCATTGGTGACCGGATCGGCGTGGGGGATGGCGGTGACGGTGGTCAGATCCACCACTTTCAATTCCTCTTCCGCGTTCAGGTAGTCCAGCACGGTATTGAACAGGAAGCGGTCGAGCTGCGCTTCGGGCAGCGGGTAGGTGCCTTCGAGCTCGATCGGGTTTTGCGTGGCCAGCACGAAAAAGGGCGCCGGCAGCAGGTAGTTATGGCCGCGCACGGTGCAGGCCCGTTCCTGCATGGCTTCGAGCAGGGCGCTCTGCGTTTTGGGAGGCGTGCGGTTGATTTCGTCGGCCAGCAGAATGTTGCCGAAAATCGGCCCCTCCACGAAGGTCCAGGTCCGCCGGCCGGTTCCCGGATCTTCTTCGATGATGTCCGTGCCGGTGATGTCGCTGGGCATCAGGTCGGGGGTGAACTGAATGCGCCGGAACACCAGGCCGAGGCTTTGCGCCATGGTGCGCACCAGCAGGGTTTTGGCCGTGCCGGGCAAGCCCGTGATCAGGCAGTGGCCGCCCACAAACAGACCGATCATGACCTGTTCGAGCACCTCCTCCTGGCCCACGATCACGCGCCGCACTTGCGTCACGATCTCGGATTGCACCTGGCGGAAGCGCTCTATGCGCGTCTTCAATACTTCCGGGTCAAGCTGCATCGCGGTAGTCGACATTTGAGTTCCCATTATTATTGCAGTTCCAGATCTTACTTCCGCGGTAACTCCGGCGATTCGAGCTCCAGAAACAGCTTCTGCGCCGGTCTGAAATCCGGAGCGATTTCGAGCGCCGCCAGCACTTCGTCGCGAGCCTGGTCGCGCTGCCGATTGCGGTTGTAGGCGCGCGCCAGGTCGTAGTGGGCTTGGGCCGGGTCCACCGGGCGATTGCTCACCAGCGCGCGGAATTCCCTCACAGCGCCGGCGGTGTTGCCCTCGTCGAGCCACAACCCGCCCAGCCGCTGGTGCAGCAGGTTGTCTTCGGGATAGATCCAGTTCAAGCGATTGAGAATGTCCGCGGCTTCTTCTCCCTTGCCCGATTCCATCAGCGCTCCGGCGAGTTTTTCGATGATTTCCGGATTCCGCCCGCCCTTGTGAACATAGCGCTCCCATTCGTCGATGGCGCCCGCTTTGTCCGCCTTGGCCATGTCCGCTTCGGCCAGTTCCTCGTACAGGCTGCCCGCTTCCACGTAGTCCGGAAAAACATCGCGAAACTCCAACCCCAGCTTGATCGCGCCGTCGTAATCTTTCTTTTTCTCGAGTTCGTTCACCTGGCGGGCCGCCGCGCGCCAGCGTTCGAAGTTGGCGACGATCTTCCCGGTCTCGCCGTCTATCTTGGCCAGAAACTCTTTATCGAATTCCTCGGGCGGTATCTTGAGCTCCTTGCGGACGACCGCGCCGGTCTCCTGGTTGTGGGCGTAGTCGACCAGCATGGCCAGGATGGTATCCCAGCCCCATTTTTCGGTGATGAAGTCGCAAATCTTGCCGGCCTGGTAATAGCTCACCACTACCTGGTTCGGATGGGTGGGATGCACGAAGCCGCGATCGAGGTCCACT
>JBEKYD010000119.1:0-21099 GCA_049511335.1 Bryobacteraceae bacterium
CCGGCTTCGCTCAGGGCTCCACGCCAATCCCCTGGTGGGACGGACGCCCCCTGGCCTTGCGGTTCCGGTAGACAGTGCCCCAAAACGTTAGCTCACTAATTACGGCGAAAATTCAGGCTAGCCTGCCGCGGCCCGTCTGGGAGCACGTCCTGGCGCGCGTAGCGGAGCAGATTTCTCTCCAAGATCTTCGCCGGCTGCAAGAGTGGGTGAACGCCGCACCTTGGGCGCCCGAGGGCGATTGGTACAAGGACTTCGGCTCATTCATGCTCCGCGGTTCCGGCGAATTTCCGAAAACTGTGCTGGCCAAAGGCATGGCGCCGTTTGGGACTAGAATCGAATAGGAGCTATGGAAGAGTTGGACGACAATCCACCCGGAGCCGTTGAATCATAGGCCATCCACTCATCCCACGGCCTTTGGGGTGGACCAAAGTGCTCAGGGAGCATTCACGTCATCAGGATCTCGAACTGGACCAGTGGTTCAAATCCAGCCCCCGGAACCAAAATAGATACATCTATTTCCGTGGTAGCATCGCTCCAGATGCGATGCTCGATCATTGCGCTGCTTACGGTCCTATCCAGTGCTTTGTTTGGCCAGACGAGAGCAGGTGAACCGATCAAGGCAACGTTGTGTGAACTGGTTAGAGACCCGGCGAGATTCAACAACAAGTTCGTCGAGATTCGCAGCGAACTCGTCTCCCGCTTCCAATGGGAAGGGTTTGTGGACGAAACCTGCTCGGCCAAGATTCAGGTGGGCGCTCACTACTTTCTTGGCGACTTGATGATGCAACCGGGGCAATACGCATTCACCATGATCGACGATGACCACACGCACCCCGAACGACTCATCTGGAGGCCCATTGAACCTCGCCTTCCTGTTCATCTGAAGAGAGACGGCAATTATCGAGCTTTCCGGAAGTACTCTGACACGAAGTTCAAATGGCCTGATGGTGGCCGATGTCAGGATTGCCCGCTGTACCGAATCACCGTGACGGCGGATGGGCGCTTTGATTATTTCGCAAGCCAGACCGTTGCGGTTAGGGCAAACCCAGCAGAGAAGGCGGTGGGGTTCACCGCCGGCAAACCAGACCTTCCTCTGCTGTGGTTCGTTCTACAATCTGTCTCGGATGTTTCGGCGACGCCGATTGATCCTTCTGTCTACGCCGTAAAGAAACGCAGGGACGTGACCCTGGAAGAAGCGCATGAGTTGGTGAAGGCTTTCCTTAAGGATCGTGCCGAGGGCGGTTACGGGCTCGAAAAATACGAAGTCAAGGATGATCCGGGTTTTCAGTTTTTCCAGGCAGTTCCCGATCCGCCAAGCGGCCAGATTCACTATGCCGTTGATCTCAGGACTGGCGAGGTCTGGAGTGGAGTTTTCTGTAAGAACCTGACTTCGCCGTCACTGAAGAAGTTACAAAACGCAATCCGCACTCGTATCGGTCTCACGGCTAGTGAATTCCTGAAAGTTCGACGCCGAGGGCCGGAGTGCGATCAGTGAACGCTGTCAGCGGGAGAACACCCGCAACCTCAACTGGCTGCCGCCAATGCCACCCGGAACTGTAGCCGAAGTACGTTCGGAGCGTTGCAGACCCCCGCAACCAACATCTATAACCGACTAAACCTACGCAAGGTGAATGTTGGCATCTGATGCGGCGCGGCTTTGGGGCGGATCACGCACCACTCGGAAATAGCGGGCGCCCGGGGCCTTGTCGCCGGCGATTTACTCGCCGTGCTGCCGTTGTCAACCTCACAACAGGCAGCCCCCTACCCCATCGCCGCTTCCAACTCCGCTGCATTCACCGTCGCCGTCCCGAGCTTTCCGACCACGATTCCGCTCGCCAGATTGGCAAGCTCGGCGGCTTCCCGCGCATCGGCGCCGGCGCATAGCCCGAGGGTGAAGAGGGCAATCGCCGTATCGCCTGCGCCGGAAACGTCGAAAACATCCCGAGCCCAGGAAGGCACGTGGTAGCACGGCTCGCCGGCGCGAAACAACATCATGCCCTGTTCCCCCAGCGTGATTACCAGGTTCTTGGGTTGCCAGCGTTCCAACAGGCGGTTTCCAGCTTCGAGCAATGCCTGGTCTCGATCGGCCGGTTCCACCGGGTCCGAAGGCGGCAAGCCGGCGGCGTGCAAGGCTTCGCTCCGGTTCGGTTTGATGGCGGTGGCGCCTTTCCATGCGAGCGAAGTATGGGGATGCGGATCCACCGCCAGAATCTTGCCGTGATGCCGCGCCGCGGCCAGGATCTCATCCGCCAGTGGCTGGGTAACAAAACCCTTGTCGTAATCCGACACCACGATGCCGTCCACCTCCGCGGCCGTGCGCCCCAGAAACCGGATCGCCCGCTCCAGGTGCGGCCCTCCGGCCGGCGTGCGGCGGTCCCGATCCACTCGGACCACCTGCTGGTGGCGGGCGATGATGCGGGTCTTGACGATGGTGGAATACTTCTCATGTTGCATCACACCGGCGGTGTCGATGCCGGAATCCTCCAGCAACGAGAGCAGTCTGGCCCCGGCCTGATCCTGACCGGCCGCCCCCAGGACCGCGACGTGGCTGGTGAACTCGCGCAGGTTCCGCGCCACGTTGGCCGCTCCCCCCGGATAGTAGGATTCCGAGGTCACGTCCACCACCGGCACGGGGGCCTCGGGCGAAATTCGCGATACCTTGCCCCAAATGAACTCGTCCAGCATGAGATCGCCCACCACCAGCAGGCGCAGCTTGGAGAATCGGGCGGCAATTTCGGCAAAACGGTTCCGGTCCATTCTTACGGCTTTCCTAGCGAGCACAGGGGATCTCCCAACAGCACTCCCTGCCAGCTCAAAAATGCGATCGACATGTAATAGCTCTCGGCCAGATTTCGCCCCTGGTAATAAGCCGGCAGCAGGTAATCGGGCCGCGCGCAGCCTGTCAGGTACGGCTCATACGTGTTGCCGGTTACGGCGGTGGCGCCTTCCCAAATGTAGTCCGCGCTGAGGCTCTGCGGCGTACCGGCGAAAAAGTGGGCCCGATCCTCCCAGGTGGTCGGCAGCCATCCGGCGGGAGGCCGCTCGAGCGTGCGCGCGTTGGTGGAAACGTACTCGGTGGCCACGGCGCCGGGCAACCAGGAGTAGCCCAGCACGCGCGCCACCCGGCCATCGTTCGATCCCCAACTGGCATAGGCGATTACATCCCGGACATGCAATGGCTGGGCCGTGGTTTCATCCAGCAAAACCCGATCGCGCGGCAGCAGCATGGCCGCGTTGCGCAGCCAGTTGTTTCCCTCGGCGTTATTGGGCCCGCTCAGGTCGATCACGAATTTTCCCCGGTTGCGCGCGGCGAGAGAGCGGTCGATCATGGCCTTGACATCCTCCAGCGAGAAAGCCGCCAGGCGAGTCACCATGTAGATGGGCGCCTGGGGATGGCGAAACGGGGCGTCGCGCTGCATGAAAAATGGGTTTCTGACCCCGCCCTCGCGCCCCACTTGCGCCCCGTGCAGCTTGCCGTAAAGCAAGCTCAGCTCCGAATCCACCGAGGCATGTTCGGCGGTTTGAAGCGATCCGCCGCTCCCGTCCACCTTCAACGGCACTCCCCTGGTCAGCACAATATAAAGGATTTTCTCCTGCAGCCGGCCCTCCTGCAGGCAGCGCGCAATCGGCTGTTCCACATCGTGCATGTAAGTCGCCCAGGGGATCTCTTCGTCCGAGGTCGTGTTCAGGTAGCATACGTTCTTCACCGGCACGGATCGGCGCGGCCGGTAATAATCGCCGATCTGGCGCGACACCGCGTCGCGGCGGTTCACTACCACCAGCACGTTCTCGCCGGTTTGCCCCAGTAATGCCGAGGCCGCAACCAGCAGCGCAGTGCTCCGGCCAGTCCCCAAACGAACGCCCACCACCCCAGATTATCAGCAGCCGCGAATAGGAGCGTTTTGTGGCGCGGACTCTCAGTCTGCCGCGCCCCGCGGACGTGGCGCACGCACTCGTGCGTGCCGTGTCGAGACTTTCTCGACACCTGTTTGGCCTCACGTGACCCAGCCTCGTAGCCAAACGCGCGGCGCCATGTCCTCATTCCGGCTTCTGTCTCCTGGCTTCTGACTTCGCGTTTAAAATCGAAACATGTCCAAATTAGCTCTGGCGGTGCTCGTATGCGTCGCGGCCAGCCGCGCGGAAGTGATCACCATGACCTTGCGCCAGGCCGTGGAGTTGGCGGGAAAGCAGAACCCCGACCTGGCTCTGGCGCGCCTCGACGAACTGAAAGCTCGGCTGGGAATACGGACCGCGCGCGGCCCCTTCCTGCCCAAGGTCGTCGTCGGCAGCGGACTTGCCTACACCAACGGCTTCCCCACCAGCATCGAAGGCTCCGCGCCTTCGGTGATACAGGCTCAGGCCCAGCAGTTTCTCTTCAACCGGCAGCAAACCCTCCTGGTCGCTCAGGCCAAGGAGGACGCGCGCGGGGCGGCGATCGCCACTCAATCGAAGCGGGATGAGGTCGCCTATCGGATCGTCGCGCTCTACCTCGATGCCGAACGCGATGCCCGCTTGGCCGCGCAGGTCCGTAACCAGGAACAGAGCCAGCAACGGATAGTGGCTGCGGTGGAGGCCCAGGTGCGCGAAGGGCGCGCCCTGCCGTTGGAACAAAAGCAGGCTGCGCTGGCGGCGGCGCGTCTCCGCCAAACCGCCGAGGAACTCGAAAGCGATCAGGCCGACGCCGAAGGCGCCTTGGCGGTTGCCCTCGGCTACTCGGCGGCCGACCGCGTGCGCGCCGCCGGTGAAGACCGCCCGGCGCCCGAGCTTCCCGAATCGGAAGAGTCCGCCGTCCGCGCGGCGCTCGGAACCAGCAAGGACGTCCAGCAGATCGAATCGCAAATCGTCTCCAAGCAACTGGAGATTCGCGCTGCTCACGCCGGGCGGCTGCCACGCGTCGACCTGGTGGCGCAATACGCCATGCTGGCCAAATTTAATAATTACGCCGAGTTCTTCAACCATTTTCAGCGCAACAACGGCGAAATCGGGATGTCGTTTCAACTGCCGCTTTTCAGCCCCAATGTGGGCGCGCAGATGGCGCAGTCGGAGACCGAATTGGCGCACCTGAAAATCGAGCTGACCAATACTCGCAACCGGATCGCGGGCGATCTGGAAAGGGCCTTCCGTGACCTCCGCAAAGCGCGCACCGCAACCGAAGTGGCGCGGCTCGATTTGGACGTTACCCACGAGCAGCTCTCCATCGACCTGGCGCAACTGGAGGAAGGCCGTCTCGGCATGCGCCAGGTGGAAAGCGCCCGCATGGCGGAGGGCGACAAGTGGATCGCGCTCTACGATGCCCAATATGCCCTGGAAAAAACGCGCTGGAACCTGGCCCGCCTGGCTGGCGCGCTCGACCGCGAAATCACCGCCCTGCCGGCAGGCGCGAGGTCCAAGTGAGCTGTGGCTGTAAAGGCTGAAGCCAGGTGGCGCCGGCTTTAGCCGGTGAAAGCTCTTCTTGCTCCACCCCCCTCACACGCGCGCGCAAAGCAATCGCCCGTGGTTGCTGCGGATACACATTCCGTCTTCTCGCGAGGCAAAGTAGCGGGCGTTGATCTGGTCGCGCCCTAGATCCTCGATGTGGCGGAAGCCGGCCCGGGCCAGCCGTTGGTGGAGATCGTCCGGCTGGAAGAAAAGCTGAAAAGGCTCGCCGGCAGCCGATACGCGGCGCGCAAGGGCATCCAGCGCGGCACGCTCCGCGGGGGTGAGAGCCGCGGGGTCAACGGCATAATCGAACACCATACCGGTTTCGGGCGGCATCGCGCCCACCAAGCTCACCGTCTGCTGAAAAGCCGTTTCGCTGAGGTAGGGGACCACGCCCAGCCAGGAAAAAAACGCTGGCGAATCTCTCCGAAATCCGGCCTCCACGAGCGAATCGGCCAGCGTCTGACGCTCGAAGTCCACAGCGGCGTACACCAGATCGGCCGGGATGGCGATACCCGCCGCTTCGAGCAGCTCGCGTTTCCACGCCTGGGTCGCGGGATGGTCCACCTCGAAGACCCGCAGGCCTTGGGCGGCGAAGGGATTGCGGTAGGCGAACGTATCGAGCCCGGCGCCCAATACCACGTACTGGCGCATCCCGTTCGCCACCGAGCGCGCCAATTCGTCTTCCGCGTAGCGGCTGCGCGCGGCAAAGAAGGCCCGGCGCGCCCGCGCGATGACGCTCTCGCCCGGGGACATCTCGCCGGCGATTCGCGACACCGCCTCTTCTCCTACCACGCGCACCGCCAGCGGATCGTCGAATACCTTCGGCCGATCGAGCACCTGGTGCGCGGCGCGCCGAACGGCGACGCGAAAGGCGGTGCGGCTGGCACGGGATTCGTGCATCGCGTTTCTAGACGAGGCGGATCGGTTTGGCGGCCCGTTCGACCACGCGGCCGATCGAATAGGCGCCTTCGAGCGTGCGCTCCAGCTCGGCGGCATCGCCCGGCGGCAAAGTGACGAGCAATCCGCCGGAGGTCTGCGGGTCGTAGAGCAGCGCTTCGCGTCCGGCATCGAACGAACGGGTTTTTTCCACCACGCATTCGGCAAAATCGCGATTGTTGTGCATGCCGCCGGGAAGCGCGCCCATGCGAACGTAATCCAGCGCGCCCGGCAAAAACCGGATCGCGTCGAACTCGATTTCGAGGGTCACTTTGCTGGCCAAGGCCAATTCGCGGGCGTGGCCGATGAGGCCGAACCCGGTGACGTCGGTGCAGCCGTGCACGTCGAGGGTGAGCATGGCTTCACAAGCGCGGCGATTGAGCGTGGTCATCTGGAGAATCGCCGCGGCAACGTGCTCCTCCGCGGCGAGCCCGCGCTTGAGAGCGGTCGAGATCGCCCCGGTGCCGATGCGCTTGGTAAATACGATGGCGTCGCCGGGTTGGGCGCCGGCGTTGGTAAGGATATGTTCGGGATGTATCAGGCCGGTCACGGCATAGCCGAATTTCATTTCGTCGTCGGCCACGCTATGGCCGCCCAGAATGGAGCAGCCGGCCTCGCGCATTTTCTCGGCGCCGCCCTTCAGGATGGCTTCCAGAACCGCGGGATCTCCCTTGGGCGGGTACGCCACTATGGTTAACGAGGAGATCGGCCGCCCGCCCATGGCATAGACGTCGCTCAGCGCATTGGCCGCGGCGATGGCGCCGAAAGTGAACGGATCGTCTACCATGGGCGTGAAGAAATCCACGGTTTGCACAATCGCGAGATCCGGGGCGATGCGATAGACGCCGGCATCGTCGGCCGTGTCGTATCCCACCAGCACATTGGCGTCGGGCCAGCGCGGCACCGCCGCCAGTACGCGATCGAGCAGCTTCGGGCTGAGTTTCGAGGCGCAGCCGCCGGCTTTTACCTGCTGCGTGAGTTGGTTCGAGGGTACGGTGTCCTGCACAGAGCGCCTTCCGATGCCACTATAATACCCCCTATGAGGAAGACGCTCTTTTTTTCGGGTCTGGCGCTGGTGGCGCTCGCCGGCGCGTTTTATGCGAGGCAGGCCGGGTCCGATGCCCGGCTTAAGAAGGCTTCGCGCGCGGCGGAGCGGAACGGCTGGATTCCGGTTCACCTGGAGGGGACGCCGGCCGAAATCGGCTTTCAGCACGGCTATCTGCTGGCGCCGGAAATCGCCGACAATTTCAAAACCATCTCGACCGAGCTTGTCCATGGCGAGAAAAAGAGCTGGCCGTATTTCCGCAAAGTAGCTCGCGAGGTGCTCTGGCCGCGCGTGGAAGCCGAGTACCGCGAAGAGTTGACCGCCATGGTGGAGGGGCTGAAGGCGCACGGAGTCAAGCTCGACCTTTGGGACCTGGTAGCGCTGAATGCCTGGCTCGAATTGCCCTACTACGACAAATGGCGGGAGGGGAACAAAAGCTCCGGAGCGAGCGATCATTGCAGCGCCTTTGTCGCCACCGGCAGTTATACCAAGGACGGGCGCGTGGTGATCGGACACAATAACTGGACCAGTTACTCTTCCGGCGAACGCTGGAACGTGGTCTTCGATATCCAGCCCGCTCACGGCAATCGTTTCGTCATGGATGGCATGCCGGGGCTGATCCACTCCGGCGACGACTTCGGCTTGAACTCCGCCGGGATTCTGGTCACCGAGACCACCATCAGCGAATTCACCGGCTTCGACCCCGCGGGCGCTCCCGAATTCGTGCGCGCGCGTAAAGCCCTGCAGTATTCCCAATCCATCGACGATTTCGCCCGCCTCATGAAGGACGGCAACAACGGCGGCTACGCCAATAACTGGCTGGTTGCCGACCGCAAGAATAATGAGATCGCCGACCTCGAGCTGGGCCTGAAAAATGTCAACCTGGACCGCACTCACGACGGCTATTTCGTGGGCTCCAATTTCCCCATCAACCCCAAGTTCATCCGCGAGGAAACCAAGTTCGACGCCGGCGACAAGAGCAATAGCGAAAACGCGCGCCACGCCCGCTGGCTGGTCCTGATGGAAGAGAACAAGGGCAAGATAGACGTAGCCGCCGGTGAACGCTTCTTGGGCGACCACTTCGATACCTTCACCGGAAAAGAGGAGCCGTGCGAGCGCACCCTATGCGGCCACGTGGAGCTTTCCCCGCGCGGCATGCCGACTTGGCAGGCTCCATTCGCTCCGGTGGGCGCCGTGCAGAATAAAGTCACCGACGCCGCCAGCGCCGAGCGCATGACGTTCTTCGCCGCCCTGGGCCACGCCTGCGGCCGCGATTTTCACGCCGCCGCGCACCTGGATAGTCACCCTGAATATGCCTGGTATCGACCTATCCTGAAAGATATGAACGCCCGGCCGTGGACAGAGTTCTCTGCCAAGCAATAAGGGGCGGTCGCATACTTTTCGCAAGGCCGGCGCATCGTCATTAGTAGGGCGGACCCCCCGGTCCGCGCGGGACGCCCTCGTCCCGCACTTCTCACTGAGAATCCAAGGTCCTACTCCGGTGAATGGTCAGCCAAGGGGGCCAGCCGTGACCGTTTTTTGCCCGCCTTGACCCGGCAGAGGTCCGGCCTCCCCTGACGGCCGGGTTTGCGAATGCTTGAGAGGTGCGTTACACGTGATGCCTATGCAGTGCCCTCATTGCCTTCAGCACTTCCATGGAACCTGGAAGGAGCTATTCATTGGCCAGGACAGCAAGGGATATTGGGGCGTCCGCTTTGCAGAATGCCCCGCGTGTAGCCAGTTTGTGGTCGAGTTCGGCGCCGGCGGAGTAGCTGCCGGTACCCAGGGGGCAGTTTTCTACCCCATGGCGATGCGGCTGATTCACCCAAAAGCCGCCTCCCGCGTTCCCGTACCTGCTGAGGTTCCGAACGAGTTTGTGGTGGACTACGCGGAGGCATGTCTCGTATTCGCGGACAGCGAGAAGGCGAGCGCCGGTCTCAGTCGCCGTTGCTTGCAACACCTGCTGCGAGAAAGGGCTGGCATAAAAAAAGGAGATTTATCGAGCGAGATCCAGCAGGTTCTCGATTCCAAGCAACTGCCCACTCACCTTGCGGACGACCTTGACGCGATCCGCAACATCGGGAATTTTGCAGCCCATCCGATCAAGGCGACCCACACGGGCGAGATTGTCGATGTGGAGCCTCAAGAGGCCGAATGGTTGCTCAATCTACTGGAACAACTCTTCGACTTCTACTTCGTGCAACCGGCCCGCGCTAAGGCGAGGCGCGACGCCCTTAACGCGAAATTGCAGGGCGTAGGAAAGCCAGGGATGAAAAGCCCATAGAGAGACAGTTGACCAGACGCGCGCGGCTCAACGCGCGCGGCTCTGCCCGATGTGAGCCCTTGGGGGTGCGGGAAGACAGCCTGATCCGCGCGATTCTTCTGCGCGGGCTCGGACTTGGGAAGCCTGGGAGCCAAAAATCATCCCAGTCCAGGCTGCCCCGCTCACCCCAAATCATATCTCTCTGCGTGCAAAATCTTCTGGACAAGTAACAGCGGCAACCCTAGCCTTTCCGCCCAGTCAGCAACCAACATGACGTTATTTCTCAAGCACTCATCTCGGGTCCTCCTGACATCACTAACCATCTTGGAATAGGCGGCTTGGCCGTACTTACGGATCAGCCACCATCGCAGCCCGATACGGCTGATATCAAACACTTCAGCTCGCGACCATGCGGGATCGACATCGTTTCGGTCGTAGCCGGGAATTTCGATGTAGCCGCTCCGCTCCAGGGAAACCTCGCACTGCCAAACCTGCTTTTCGGTCAATCCTTTTTGGCTCAGTGCCGCCAGAATCGGATCTACGCTGCCAATGAGAAGAGAGCCGTTCTCCTGTGCATCCGACGCTTCACAGGCGGCTATCATGAACGCAATCTCCGCATTAGTCATGGCGTTGGCGATCTCGTATATCAATTAATTGTTCTATGGAACTGGAAAACGTCAAGCGTAACTGGTCCTCCTTCCCCGGAGGTCGGCTCTGCCAGGACCCTGCGCTCTTCGGGGCCCGCTCGGGACAGACTGAAGCGACTCGGGCCCGCTCGGGACAGACTGAAGCGACTCGACTGTCCCGCCCCGGTGCCAATCACGGCTAAGGCCGCACAGAATTGCACAACCCTTTTGGCCCCCAGGCTTGCAGCGTCCGCTGCCGACGTTCCCTAGCTCCGGCGGTCTATGCCCCCGGCTGCCTTTGCCCATTCTCCGAACTACCACGTGTGATCTTTTTCGGTGACAGACTTTCAAAATATTCCTTACTCCCGCCGTTTCATCGCGCTACAGCCATTTCCGCCCCTTCCCACCACCCCGGTTTTCCCCCCTCCCGCGCTATCGTATGGCTGGAGGTTTGGTCTGATATGACGGATTACGGATTAGACGAAAAGCAATACCTGGTTATCAGCGCCCTGAGCGCCGGCTACACCGTCGACAAGGCGGCTGAGTTCGGCGGCGTCCATCCCGTCGAAATCCAACTCTGGGTCCGCAACTTCCCCCCCTTCCAAACCGCCCTCATGCAAACCCATTACGGCCAAGCCCTCCGCTTCCGCGAAAAAGCCCTGGCCCTCGCCGACCGCGCCTTCCAAACCCTCAGCGACATCCTCGACGACCCCGAAGCCTCCCCCTCCGTGCACCTCCGGGCCGCCACCTTCCTCATCCAGACCGCCATCGCTCCCCCACCGTAAAAGCCGGAAAAGCCCCTCGGCCTGTTGGACCTGCCCATGGACCAAGTCTTCGGAAAAAACGGAATCGCCGCCCAAATGAAACGCGAACGGGAAGAGCTGAAGAAAGAGGAAGAGGAAGAGAACTCCCAATCGGCCGCGCAAAAAGACGAAAATCTGCACAAATGCACAAAAGCAGGAACCCTACCGCCGCCCGGAACCCAAAATCGGCCGCAACCACCCCTGCCCCTGCGGTGGCGGCAAAAAACACAAATTCTGCTGCCTGAACAAACCCGCCGGCGCCGCCTGACAGGTTCTATCGTTTTCGAGCCGGTTGCCTTATTAGCCGGGCCGCGACCGCGGGGAGTGGCTGCCGGAACCGCGCCCGATGGCTGCTCCTGCTAGTCCTGGCGCAACGCGACCAAGGGCTCCACGCGGGCGGCGCGGCGGGCGGGCAGCCAGCAGGCCAGCACCGCGACCGCCAGCCACACGGCTACAGCGGCGCTCCAGGTGGCCGCGTCGGTTGGGCTGACGCCGTACAATAAACTCGCCAGCACCCGCGCCGCCGCGGCCGACAGGGCCAGGCCGATGCCGACGCCCACCACGGTTACTTGCAATCCCTGGCCGATGATCAGCCGAAAGACGTCCGCCGGCCGGGCGCCGAGCGCCATGCGAATGCCGATCTCTCGCGTCCGCGCCGTGACGTGGTACGCGATCACGCCGTACATACCCACCGCGGCCAGCACCAGCGCCAGCGTCCCGAGGACGCCCAGTGCCCAAAGCTCGAAGCGCGCCTGCCAGAAGGAAGCGTCCAGCGCGTCGCTCAGGCGCTTGACGCCATAGGTGCGGAAATCGGGATCGGAGCCAACCAGCGTTTTCCGCACCGTCTCCATCATTGGCCCCGGATCGCCGGCCGTCTCTACCACGATGAATACGATGCCGCCGTCGTAGGCCTGGGAAAAAGGCAGATACACGTGGGGCGAAGCGGCTTCATTGAGCGAGCGGACCTTCACGTCGCGCGCCACTCCGGCAACCTGCAAGGTCCGGGGATGGTCGCAGCCGTAGAGGAAGGAACGGCCGACGGCGGATTGCTTCGGCCACAGCCGCCGGGCCAGCGCCTGGTTGACGATGGCCACCGGCGGCCCGTCGGCTTTATCGTCCACGTTGAAGTCGCGCCCCTCCACCAGTGGGATTCGCATGGTATCGAGAAAGCCCGCCCCAATCGTCATGGTGGTGGCCTGAGCCGGTTTGTCGCCGATCCGCGCAATGCAACTCGTCCCGATGCCCGCCGCATAGAGTGGCAGCCGCGTGGTCAGGGCGGCGCTGCGCACCCCGGCGACGGACCTGAGCCGGCTCAGCGTCCGATCGTAGAACACTCGGGCCGATACGGCGTTAAATTGCGGCTGCGGCACGAACGCCGGCGCGTACAGGCGGTGGTCGGTGGCGAAACCCGGATCGGCGTCGTGAAAGCGCAAAATCGCGCGCCCGAACAAGCCGGCCGTCAGCAGCAACAGAAGCGAAACGGCGATCTGTACCGCGAGCGCGGCCAGGCGCAGGCGAAGACGCGCGCTGGCCGTGCCGGCGCCTTTCAGCACCGCCGCCAGATCGCCGCGGCTGCCCTGCAGCGCGGGGACGAGGCCGGAGATCAGCACGGTGACGAGCGCAATAAAAGCGCTATAGAGGAGGACGCGAAAATCCACCGGCAACTCAAACCGAAACGCTTCGCCAAAGGGCAATAACGGCATCGCCGCCTGCAGCAGACGGTTGCCCGCATACCCGACGGCGATTCCTACCGCGCCGCCGAGCAAGCCGACCAGGAGATTTTCGGTCATCAACTGGCGCAGCACGCGCGCCCGGCCCGCCCCAAGAGCAAAGCGGACGGCGATCTCCCGCTGCCGTCCGGCGCCGCGCGCCAGCAGCAGATTGCCCACGTTCACGCAGGCAATCAGCAGTACCAACGCCACCACCACCATCAGCAGCGCCACCACGGGCATGGCCTGGCGGCGGCTGGCCGGGTTGGGGACGCCGCGCACCAACTCCACGGTCAAAGGATGATTGGGTTCTTTGGCGAGAGCCGGGTCCTCGCGGCGAATCCGGGCGGCGATGGCGTTCAACTCGGCCGCCGCTTGCGAAGCCGTCACGCCGGGTTTCAGAGTGCCGAACACCATCGTCCACATTTGATCGGCGCGGCCCGCGGCCCAGTATTGGAACGGCACCCAGATTTCGATCCGCAGCGGCATGTAGATGCCGCCGAACTCCGGCGGCGTAACGCCGACCACGGTGTAGCTGTGCGATTCCGAGCGTACGGTCCTGCCGAGCACATTCGGATCGCCGTGAAACTGCCGCTGCCAGGCGTTGTAGCTGATCACCGCCGCCGGCTCGTCCTCACGGTTGAACCAGCGGCCGAGCGCGGTGCGCGCCCCTAGCACGGTGGCATAGTTGCCCGAAACGGGCTCGGCGCCCACCAGCACGGCATTGCCATCCACGCTCAGGTCGGATTCTTCGGGCTCGGAGACCGCCAGTCCCGCAAGCGACCGGTTGCGATCGCGCAGGGCGCGGTACTCCGGGTAGGAAATCAGCGGGTTGCCGGCGCGGCTGAGCACCACCACGCGATCTGCGTTCGCGACCGGCAGCGGCCGCAGGTAGACGAAATCCAGCAAGCTGAAAATGGACGCGTTGACGCCAATGCCAAGAGCAAGGCAGAGGACTGCCAGAAAGACAAATCCCGGCGATTTCCGGAACTGACGCAAAGCCAGCGTGATGTCTCGCATAAACGGCTCTTGGGGCGATGGACACCGCGGAAGCCGGTTTTGTTCCAGACACGGGACGATACGGGCGTACCGTTGTGGAATTTAGCCGCCGTACGGCATCGGGGGAACTTTTCCGAGCAGACGGGAATAAACGGTCAAGGCGCCGCGGTGATGGGCGGTGTGCTCGATCATGGCCCACACGATGTCGCCGATGGGTTGACCGCCCATGATCGGGCCGGGCGACAGGGGCTGGGCGAGACCCTCCGGGCCGAGGGCGCGGACGAATTGGATGGCGTTCGCGTACGCCGCCTCCATGGTCTTGCGTGCGGCGGCGAGCGAAGTCACACGCGCCAAATCCTGGGCGTGTTGTTCGAAATTGAGATCGAAGCCTTCGGGCCGGGAGGCGCCCTCGACAAACCAGTCGAGGGTCTGAGCTGCGTGCGCGACCTGCTGCGCCACGGTCATCATGCCTTCCCGCGGACGAAATTCGGAATCGGCCTCCTCGAGAACCCGGGTGGAGCGCTCGAAAAATTCTTTGCTGGCGGCCAATTGGCTGGCGAAGTCATAGGGCTGCGGTTTTGGACTCATGGACGAGACTATATCAAAAGACGAAAACGAGGGGGATAAGCCCGGAGCCGCTCAGTTCTCGCCCGGCCGGGCCACGCTCTCGATGCGGCACATCTCCACCGGAGCCCTCCCCCGCTCCAGCCTCAGGCCCGTCTCCGAAGGGTCGAATTGGCCAGATCCCCCGAACGGCGTTTCCGGCCCGCAGGGACACAAGCGCGGGATGGCGAGTACGCGGGCAGGTGGATGTGTAAACACTACGGCGTCAGGCACGGATAAAGCGGGTTACGCTTAGACGTGCATTGGTGGATTCGATTTCTCGAAATTTGATTGAAAGCCGATTGGCAAACACCTTGTGCCCGGATTTCTTCTGG
Organism: Bryobacteraceae bacterium; assembly: GCA_049511335.1. Lineage (GTDB taxonomy): Bacteria > Acidobacteriota > Terriglobia > Bryobacterales > Bryobacteraceae > JBEKYD01. The sequence goes on from JBEKYD010000119.1 coordinate 14,741, forward strand.
AGTTCTCGGACGAATTGCCGCTGATCAGTCCGGTTGACGATGGACGGTTTGAGTTGAATGGATATCGTTCGCCCGACGGGAAGGACCTCGGCGCGTGTACGCCGCGGCGCGCCGATGATGGCCCGCGAAAACAGCGGAACTCTGGATGGCACTGCTCCGTATAGACAATATCAAGCACGAAATGTGCCTCCGGCCGGGCGGCTTGCCAACGTCGCCAGACAAGGTGGTTGTCGAAGCCCCCAAAAGGAGATTCAGGCTACATGCGAATTCATTCTGCGTGGATGGCCGCCGCGGTCTTGTTAGTTGGCCAGGCGGCCAAGGCAGACGACACCGCCAGCAAGCCCCTGATCCGCACCGCCGTGACCGGCTCCGTAGGCGCATCCGGTCTGGACGATCCTCAGTACGTACTCTCATTTGTGCCCGTCCAACGCCTGATGCTCGACGCAGTCAATCATCCGATCGCGACAGCCGGTATTGACAAGGCGTTGACAGGAACGCCAGTGTCGCTCCGCCATCTTCTCCAACTCGGACTACTACGACAGGATCAGGACAAAGACACCTGCCGGTTAAACTATCTTCTGTTGACCGTCCAGGATCAGCGAACGATGTATCGTGTCAGCGCGCGATATGGCCAAAGCCTGGCGGATGCGTTCCGCGCACACAAGGCGGAATTTGACGAGATTTTCAGCCGCTATCCGGATGCGGCTCTCCGCCCCGAACTGATGTTCGGCCTGATTGCCGGCGCAGCCCTCAACTGGGGAGGGCTCGATCTCACGACTGAATTGGGGTATCGAGCCCAAACGCCGCGCCACCCGAACGGCAACGCCTATTTCGTGCACTCAAAGGAAGTGGGTGCACAGTTGGATCTTACGGCTCTCTACCTGGACAGCCAGAGCGCCCCTGGATCAAAGATGAGCTTTGCAACGTTCGGGGATGGAGGTTCCCTGCCCCGGCTACAGGGTCTGCCGGATCTATTCGAGGGCTTGGAGAGCGCAACCGATAACTGGCGGAAGATCCCCGAGGTATTCGCGGCGCTTCGTTCCGAGTATGTGACCTACGTCTTGCTGGCGTTGGAGGACGCCGGGCAGGTGATGGATGCCGTTGCCAACGGCACAGACACCGCCGCGGCACTCTCAAAGGCGCTGCCGCTGCCCGATGATCGCCGGAAAGCCACGTTGCGATTACTCACGGCAATCGGGTATCTGCATGAGGCGGACCATCGCTACTTGCCGGGAGTTCCCGTGCTGACGGCACGCGACCAGCCATTGGTGGACGCAACCCTGAAACTGAGCCGCACAATCATGGCCGAATGGCTTCGTCTGAACTACACGGCCATGAAAGATGACTTGACTGAACTATCGCCTATGCGCAATGGCGTGCCATTCTCGCTCGCGTTTAGCGAAGTGTGGCACTACGAATTCGGGTTTGCGACAAAGTCCCTTGCGGAAAGCAGCTTCTATGCGAATCCGCGTGCGCCGGGGCGCCGCTACGAAGGCTATGTCCCGCTCGTGTGGGCGGCTTCGATATTGAAGATGCCTGGGCGATAACCAGCGCCAGAAGCCCCCGACCAGCTCAATGCCGGTACGGACAATGTAAGATGCGGCGGCGGGTGCGAGTTCAAGGAGGAACGCGTCATGCGATTGCTGAAGGTGGTCTTGCTGGGGACCGGAATTCTGCTCTTTTCCGGGCACGCGGCCGGCGGATTCGGGCCGCTCGACCGATGGAAGGCGGCAGTCCTGGCGGGCGACCAGGCGATGCTCCGTAGTTTCTACATCTCCGGCTCCGGCGCTTTCGCGCAGACGCCGGCCGGAAGAAGCGAGTATCCCGCGGCTGAGGAGGCGGGTTTCTGGTCCAAGCTGGCGGCGCAGGGACTGGCCGAACTCAATCCCAAGATTCTGGCGGAGTCTTCAAAAACGCCCGATGCCATTCGGTTTGTGCTCCGCATCGAGATGATATTCCGATCGGCCAGCGGGACCGGGAAGTCCATGGTTTCCGCCCACCAACTCTGGGTTCGGCGGGACGGCGAGTGGCGGATCTTCGTGACGGAGCGGGGCGACCTAAGAGCCCTGCCCGTGATTCGCCTGCCGCAGCCGGAGGTGCCCAATCCGCACCTGTATCCGCCTCCGGACGAGGCGCAGCGAGGGCTGACCGCCGCAATCGACGCTGCCAAGGTGGATCACAAGCGGGTCCTGGTGGTGTTCGGCGCGAACTGGTGCTACGACTGCCAGGTGCTGGACACCACGCTTCGCTCTCCGGAGGTTGCGCCGCTGGTGGCGGCGAGCTACCACGTCCTGCATATCAACATCGGCGACGACGGCGACCGCAACGGCGATTTGGCGGAGCGCTTCCAGGTACCGCTCAAAGAGGGTATCCCCAGCCTGGCCGTGCTCGATGGTGCGGGCCAGCTCATTACCAGCCAGAAGAACGGCGAATTCGAATCCGCCGCCAGGATCGGCATGAGCGATGTGACGGGCTTTCTGGAGCGTTGGAGACCCGGGCCTAATTGACGCAATCACTATCTAAGTCTCAGGGGGTCCGACCTACAGCCGTTTGCCTGAGCAGGCATAACGGCAGTTTCGATTGGGCCGCCCGCCCTGCTAATCCTTCGCTTTTTGTGCCGCGCGCCGCCCCAGTTCACGCTATCGCCGGCCCGCCGGATTCTCTTCGGCGGCTGAGGTGGGTCATGGCGAATAGCGCCAGGCAACCGGCCAGCAAACCGGCACTGGCGCCTGCTCCCAGATATTGCGGTTGCGAAAGGCCCAGGCGCAGGGTCAGCGAGACGTTGACAAGCAGCGGGATCACGGAGGCCAATACGGGCGGCCAGCGGCGTTCGAGGGCGAACATGGAACGGGCCAGGATCTCCATCAACCCCCAGCCAATCAGGCTGGGCGCCAGCCCCAGAAAGACTTCCGAGACCAGGCGCGTCGATTCGCCGGTGAAGCTGCCGCGCTGAAAAAACAAGCGGATCGCCGGCGTGCGGAACGCGATGGCGAAAACGCACCCGCTCACGGCCAGCAGCGCGGTCAATATAACGGTGCGATCGATCAGCCGCAGGGCTTCGCGCATGCGCCGCAGACTGTGCAGGCGCGCGATCTCCGGCAAGAGCGAACTCGATACCGGCGTCACGAGCAAGGCCAGCGGCACGCCCACGCCGCGCATGCAGTAATCGAAAGCCGCCGCCATGCCCGGCCCGGCGTGGGTCGCCCAGGCGCGTGTGAAAGTCATATTCAAGCCCAGCGCCACGGCATAGACCATGAAAAACGCCGGCCGCGCCAGGATTTCGCGCACTCGAATCGGGCTGGGTACGGCTTCCGCGCCCGCCAGTTGTTTGCGCGCGGCCAGATGGGTTATGCCCAGTTGTGTCCACGCTCCCACCGTGTAACCGATGGCAAATGCATACACGCCCGCCCATTTCCACAACAAGAGGGCGCAGGCGATTGTGCCCAGGTTGAGGAGCGCCTGATTGTAGGCCGCGGGGCCGAACCGCCGCGCAGTGTACAGCAGCGCGCTGTAGGCTGCCGACGAGCCGGCGGCCAGGCTCGAGAGCGCCAGAATGCGCAGCAGCGTGACGGCGTGGGCGAAATGCGGCGCGTCCAGGCCGGGCGCGAGCACCTTCATGATCCATGGCGCGGTTAGAATTACCGCGCCCACAGCCACTCCGTATACCCAGCCAAAGAGGCGTAGCAGGCTGCGGAACAAGGCGATTCGCGACGCGCCCTCGGCCGCCGTAAGGGCGGGCACGAAGGCAAACAGCATGCTGTTGATCAGCACGCCGTTCAAAGTGTCGATCGGCCCCAGCGCCACCGCCAGCGAATCGGCCTGGCTATGCGTGCCGAGCAGATAGGCGGTGAGGGCGACGCGCACGAAGCCAAGAACGTTGCCGGCCAGGATGCCTGCCGCCACGGTGAGGCCGCCGCGCACCAGGGGGCTTTCCGCCGCGCGCGCCAGCAACCGGTCGGACGCCGGGCTAGGCTGCATCTCTCGACCACCCCCTTGCAGGCGAAACCGCCTGCTCCGCGTGGAGTAGGCCTTTGGCCTGCAAGGCTCGCGCCGTGAAGAGAGCGGCAAGCAGGCGAAAGCGCCTGCCCCACCAAATCGCAGCCTTACGCCGTGGCAGACGCCGCGCCCCGCGCCGCCGCCAGAGCCGCTTCGTAATTGGGATGATCGGCAACTTCCTTGACGTATTCGGCGTAGTTGATGGTGTTCTCCCGGTCGACGACGAAGATGGCCCGGCTTTCGATGCGAAGCTCCTTGATGAGCGTGCCGTAGCGGGAGCCGAAAGACGCTTCGCGATGATCGGAGAGCATTTTGATTTTATCCACGCCGAAGGCGCCGCACCAGCGCTTCTGCGCGAACGGCAGATCCATGCTCACGGTGAGGATATCCACGTCCGGGAGCTTGGCAGCTTCTTCGTTGAAGCGCTTGGTCTGGGCATCGCAAACCGGCGTATCGAGCGACGGAACCACGCTGATAATGCGTACATGGGTCCCGGTATCTTTGAGCGTCACGGGCTTCAATGCGTTGTCCACCAGCGCAAAGTCGGGAGCCGGATCGCCGGGCTTGAGCTCGGGTCCTACCAAAGTAAGGGGATTGCCCCTGAGAGTAGTCGCGCCTGGTCTTTCCATGATTGCCTCCAATGTGAGCGGTTCGAAAGCTAGCTTCAAATCAGCATTGTAATTGTAGCAACTTGGCGAATTCGGCCGGCTCGGAAACCGGCAATTCGCAAGCGAAATTCCGGCACACGTATGCCTTGGCTTTGACGGGCTCGATGGCCATGGAGGCCATCGCCGGATTCCACTCCGCCAGTTGCGCGCGGGAAGCTTCGTCCGCGACCGCGAGCACCACCCGGTTGGGAACGAAGTGCCGGTACAGCTCATCCACCAAAGCCCGTGTGGCCGGGGATTCCCTCGCACCCGCGATGACGATTTCGCGCGGCTGGCTGTGCGCGAATTCGGCCGCCGCCAGCATGTAGGGCAATGCCGCGGGCGCCAGCGACAGCCGCTCGCGAAACGCCGCCAGTGCAGCCTCGGCCGCGCCGCCGAAGTCGCTTCGCCCGGCGATGCGCTCCAACCGCAACAGGTTGAGGACGGCCACCGAGTTTCCCGAAGGCTCGGCGCCATCGTAATCTTCCTTGAGCCGCATCACCAACCCCGCGTCCGATGCTCCCGAGCTGAAAAAGCCGCCGCCCGCGGCGTCGCCGAACAACTCGATGGCTTTCTCCATCAGGCGAATGGCCAGTTCCAGATGGCGCAAATCGAATTGGGTTTCGTAGAGATCGATCAGAGCCTGCGCCAGCAGCGTATAATCGTCGAGGAAACCGGGTATGGCGGCTTCGCCTTCGCGATAGCGCCGCAGCAGCGTTCCGCTTTCCTCGCGCCACATCGTGGCCACCAGAAACTCCGCCGCGCGCCGCGCCGCTTTCGCGTAGCGCGGCTCTTCCAGCACGGTCCCGCCTAGCGCCAGGGCGGAAATCATGAGACCGTTCCAGGAGGTCAGGATCTTGTCGTCCAGGTGGGGCCGAACGCGCCTGCCGCGCGCTTCCAATAGCAGACGGGAGGCGCTCTCAATCCCGGCCCGCACTTCGTCCTCGTCGCGGCCGAATTGCTCGGCGGTCTCTGCGACGGTGGCTGCCTGGTAGAGAATGTTGCGGCCAGTGAATTCCTGGTGCGGATCGTTGGCCACATTGCCGCCATCGGCCACGCCAAAGCGGTGGCAGAACCATTCTGCCGCGGGGCTGGGCACGAGCGCCTCGATTTCCTCCGCGCTCCAGATGTAGAAGGCGCCCTCGCCCTTGACGGCAGGGTTCTCGGGGTCGATTACGCTGTCGGCGTCTTCGGCCGAAAAGAAACCGCCGTCGCGGTCGGTCATATCGCGCAGCACGTAATCGAAGATGCGGCGCGCGGTGTCGGCGTAGGCCGGGTCGTGAGTAATCTGAAACGCTTCCAGATAGGCCGTGGCGAGCTGCCCCTGGTCGTAGAGCATCTTCTCGAAGTGCGGCACGAACCACCGCTCGTCCACGGAGTACCGGTGAAAGCCGCCGCCGAGTTGATCGTGCATGCCGCCCTTGGCCATTTCGCGCAGGGTCAGAAGGGCGGCATCCAAAGCTTCCCGGTTGCAAGTGCGGGCGTAAAACCGCATGAGAAAATACAGCACCGAGGGCCGCGGAAATTTGGGGGCGCCGCCGAAGCCGCCCATCTGGCTGTCGAACGTGCGGCGGAAAACCTGGAAACCGCCGTCGAGCAGGTCATCGTCGATGGCGTCTGGCCGGCGCGGGGCCGCGACTTCGGAATGCTTCTTCAGTTGCTCCACCACGTCGCGCGCCGATTCCATGATCTGCGCGCGATTATTCCGCCACGCCT
>JBEKYD010000120.1:0-21007 GCA_049511335.1 Bryobacteraceae bacterium
CTTCGCCGCCACCCAGGAAGGCTCGGCCATCGCCGCGGCGGTTTCCCATGACCTCGAGTCGATCGCCGCCAGTGCGTCACGCCTCGACCGCCTGGCCGCCTCGATCGCGGCCGCGTCGGAGCAATCCAATCGTCAGGTCGAGAGCATCGGCGCGGAGGCGCGCACCATTCAGAGCGCCACCGAGTCCACCGCCACCCATGCCGAGGAAGGGGTAACCATCGCGACCGAGTTCGGCGGCAACGCTCAGCGCATTCAATCTCTCGCTGGCGAGGTCGGGACATTCTTCGACGTAGGCTCCGATTCCGGAAACGCGAATCCTAAACGGCCAACCCAGCCCGCGCCGGCGGCCCGGAAAGTTCAGGCTTCGCCCCGCGCCGGCAACTCTTTCCGGATTTCGGCGCCAAAAGCTTTGGCGTCCCCGAACAACGTCGGCGGCTTATCCAAAGCGTAGTGGATGGGTCCGTCGAGGAGTGCCGCGACTTTCTGGTCCTCGCGACAAGAAAGTGGAGCCCAACGCGCTTCGTCACTAAAACGCCGGCAATCTGAGTGTACGTCTACACAGGCTGGCACCCTGGTGAGGCAGGCGGTTCCGCCTGCCCGCAACCGAGCGAAGCTCGCCGCGCCCGCTGGGCGGAATGTGCGAGAGGGCATTGCGCCTCACCCGCCCCACCCCTTCCACTTCCTTATCGCGCGCTCCCCGCCTCGCACGCCGCCGCCATTCTGGCTTCTGACTCCTGACTTCCTCGACTCCCATATCCCGCAGGGATATCGAGAGCGAAGCCCTTGGCGAGTTAGAATGTCCGCATGCTGGAAGCCATGCTCCAAGATGTCCGTTACGGCCTCCGAACCCTCGCCAAAAGCCCGGCGTTCACCGTCGTGGCAGTGGTCTCGCTGGCTCTCGGCATCGGCGTGAACATCTCCATCTTCGGGTTTATCGATGCCGCGCTCTTCAAGCCGCTTGCCGTGGAACGGCCCGGCGAACTGGCATCGCTCTACCACACCAGTGAAAAGGGCGCCGAGGAGTTCTCTTCAAGCTCGTATCCGGAGTACGAGTTCTACCGTGATCGCAACACCGTGTTCTCTGGCATGCTGGCGTACCTGCGTGTGCCCATGGTTGTCGGAACGGGCGGCGCGGGAAACGGCGGCAACGCGCTCGAAATCTCGGGCGAACTGGTCAGCCCAGGCTACTTTACCGTGCTGGGCATCCGGCCGGCGGCGGGACGGTTCTTCACGGCTGGAGACCGCGATGCGGTCGCCGTAATCAGCTCCGCACTTTGGCGCAGCCGCTTTGGCAGCAATCCCGCAGCCATCGGAACCGCCATCCAAATCGGAGCCGGCCGGTTCACGGTCGTGGGCGTCGCGCCCGAATCGTTCCACGGAATCGTGATGGACTGGGCCGATCCACCTTCGGTCTGGGTGCCAGTCGAGCAATATAGGCAAGCCACACCCGTATTCCCGTTCGATATCGTGCACGCCTGGGGAATGGAATCCTATTTAGTAACCGCGCGAATGCGGCCGGGCGTCACCGTGGAACAGGCCAACGCCCAAATGGCGGCGCTAACCGCCCGCTTGCGCGAAACCCAAAACCGACGGCAAGGGCAGCGCCCCGTCCTGTTCCCCGTCCAGCAGGCGCGCTTCTGGCCAAGTTACCGCGGTTCCATCCTGACCTTTCTGGGCGCGCTGATGACCATCGTCGGCGTGATCCTGCTGATCGCGTGTTGTAATCTGGCCAACCTGCTGCTCGCCCAGGCCACCAATCGGCGCCGGGAAATCGCCATGCGCCTGGCATTAGGCGCCGGCCGCGTGCGAATCGCGAGCCAACTGTGGATCGAAAGCCTTTTGCTGGCGGCCATGGGCGGCGCCGCCGCGGCCGTGGTCGCCGCGTGGGCGTCGCGCTTCCTCGCCCAGTTCCATCGTGCGTTCCGCATTCCACTGGCGATCGATACCGGTTCGGACGTCCGCGTGCTGTTTTTTGCGATTGGCGTGTCCCTGGTCACCGGACTTCTGTTTGGCTCGGCGCCAGTGCTCCAAACCTGGCGCGCCGATCTGGTGGATGCGTTGAAAGCCGGAGCCGCGGCTGGCGGTAATCCACGTTCCCGCTTGCGCAGCGTCCTCCTCGTCGGGCAGGTGGCGCTTTCGACCCTGTTGCTCGCCAGTGCCGGCCTTTTTGTGCGCACACTGCACAACGCCCGTGCCCAAGATCCAACCGTGGGCGTGGAGAACCTTCTCCTCGTCCAGCTTGAGCCTGCAACCAACGGCTATTCGGAAGACCGCGCCCAGCAGCTCTATGAAGATGTGCTGCGGCGTGTCCGCGCGATCCCCGGCGTGAAAACCGCCGCGCTGGTGTTCATTGTGCCGTTCGGAGGGATGCGCGGCGGCACGAACGTCGTTGCTCCCGATCGGAGCGAGCACCAGGTTGACTTCAACGTCATCTCCCCGGATTATTTCCGCGCCACCGGATTGGCCGTCCTGCGCGGACGGGAATTCACCGATCGAGATCGCGCCGGCACACCCCCGGTCGCCGTCGTCAACGAACTTCTGGCGGCGCGGTTCTGGCCTGGTCAAGATCCCGCGGGCAAACAGTTCCGCTCGACCAATCCGGCGCAAACCCTGACCGTAGTGGGAGTGGTGCGCGACGGCAAATTCCGCGCCTACCGCGACTCGCTTCGTCCCGGTTTCTATGTGCCGGCGGCCCAGCAGTACCGCCCGGAGATGACGCTTGAGGTGCGCACGTCTGGCCAAGCCGCCCCATTCTCAGCCGCGGTGCGCCGCCAGATCCAAACCGTGGATGCGTCCATGCCGGTGACGGAAATCCGGACCATGAAAGCCCGCATCGACGACGCCCTGTCTCAAGAGCGTCTAATCGCCAGCTTTTCTTCCGGGCTGGGCTTGCTGGCTCTAACCCTATCGGCAATCGGAATCTATGGCGTGCTCTCGTTCGCAGTTTCGCGCCGCACCCGCGAAATCGGCATCCGCATGGCGCTCGGAGCGCGCCCCGTTGAGGTCTCTCGAATGATCTTGCGGGAATCGATGGCGCTAGCCGGTTGCGGCTTAACCATCGGCGGAACCGGAGCCGTCCTTCTGGCGCGCCCGGCCAAAGCTCTCCTCTACGGCGTCACCCCTACCGATCCTGTAACTCTGGCCTGCGCATTCGCGCTGCTCGCCGCCGTCGCTCTATCCTCCGCCCTGATCCCCGCGTATCGGGCCGCCAAGCTAGACCCCGCATCGACGCTACGCAGCGAATAACCGTGGCGCAGGATCTCTCGCACGCCGCGCCCAGGCCGTGGGGCAGACCATCGTTGTCCTTGGTTCTGCCCTACGCTCGGCTGCCTTCGTGGAGCAGGCGTTTTCGCCTGCAAAGCCGCCTCCTAGGCGGCTGGGCTCAGTTGTCCTACTGGCTTACACTCGCCCTCGTGGCGTGCCTGTCACCCCGCCCGCCGCCGCTCCGCCTCCATAAGATTCGCCAGAATGTCATTGATCCGCGTCAGGTGACCTTCCCCCTTGGACTTCAGCCAATTCAGCACCTCCGCATCCAGCCGCACGCTCACCGCGATCTTACGCGGCCGGGCATCCCGCAGCCGCACCAACCCCGCCAACTGTTGCTCAGTCAGGCGCGGAATGTCTTCGAAATTGATGTGCGAGTCGTCTCCCGCAGCCTGCCGCGTCGCAATACGGCGCAGAGTTTGCCGCTCCTTCTCACTCCACAGCCTGTTCTTGATATCTTCGGATCGCATGCTTTTCAGCCGCGCGGGCCGAGACAATTCGGATGATTTCTTCGCCACGATAGTCCTCCCGGTACACGTGAACAACCAGCAGCACGGCGCCAGCCCCAGGTTCGATCTGAGCCCCGCCGACCGCATGCCATCGTTGTTCCCCCGTCCTACTGTCAATGCGGTCCGCATACACGAGGCATCGTTCATCCTCGAACACCAGCGTCGCCAGCTCAAAAGAAATCCCATCGTGTCTCCGCTGGTTCCGAAGGTTCTTGGCTTCGCCCCATTCGTAACGCATTACGTATATACACAGTGTACTGCGAAAAAAGGCGAAACAGGCACGCGGGTCAGACTGAACTCACACTAAGCGGCAAAGCGCCAGCCGCGCCGGATCCAAAACAAGTCACAGCCTTTCGTAGACTCCCATCCGACTGATTGCATGAGACATATCGAAAGCCTAACCCAAACCTCTGCCCCGCCTGTGCTATTCATATATCGGGACGCTCGGGGGTTGCTGTGCGTCGGCGGCTGCGGCACGAAGAGGCCGCGGCATTTCAGAACCATGCACAATAATGCACAAGTGCCCGTGGCGCGGGCAAACGAACCCACTTCCCGAGGCGCCATCGGCCAATTCACGCGGCGTTACCCATCCGCTTTTCTGCACAAAAATGCACAATTTCACCTATTGGGTTCGCAAATGGCGATTTTACCGAACCAACCCAACACGCCGCTTTCCCCAACAAGCAAAAACAGTTACACGCCATCAAACCACCTGAATCTCCCGCTCCGCCCCCTCCTGGCCCTTCGCTGAAAAACACGACACAATAGGAACCATGGCCCGCGTCACTCAACTCGAAATCAACGGCACCCGGCGCCACCTCGACGCCGATTCCGACCGAACCCTGCTCAGCGTGTTGCGCGACGACCTCGCCCTCACCGGCACTAAGTACGGCTGCGGCGAGGGCCAATGCGCCGCCTGTACCGTGCTGGTGGATGGCATGCCCACCAAGTCCTGCATCACCAAAGTCGGCGCCGTGGCCGGCAAACCCATCGTCACCATCGAAGGGCTCGCCCCCCAAAGCCCGGCAGGCGGGCTGCACCCGGTGCAGGAAGCTTTCCTCGAAGCCGACGCCATGCAATGCGGCTGGTGCACTCCGGGAATGATTTTGGGCGCGGTCGGTCTGCTCACCCGCTCACCCAATCCCACCGACGCCGAAATCGTGACCGGGATGAACGGCCACATCTGCCGCTGCGGCACCTACCCGCGCATCGCGCGCGCCATCCACATCGCGGCCCAAAAATCCACAAAGCCAGGAGCACACGCATGACACGGCGCGAATTCTTTGCCATCGTCGGCGGCGGCATCGTCGTGATTCTGATTCCCGACGATTCGGACGCCCAGGAATCCGGCGGAGGCGCCCGGCGCGGCATGAATCAGCGCATGCCGGAGCAGGTCAACGCCTGGCTGCACATCGCCGAGGACGGTTCCATCACGGTCTACACCGGCAAGGTGGAAGTCGGCCAGAACGCTCGCACCTCGCTCACCCAGGCCGCCGCCGAGGAATTGCACGCGCCCGTGGCTTCCATTCGCCTGGTGATGGGCGATACCGCGCTCACCCCGTTCGATATGGGCACTTTCGGCAGCATGACTACCCCCAATATGTGGCCGCAAATCCGCAAGGCTTCCGCGGCCGCCCGCGAGATGCTCATCGACCTGGCATCGCAAAGATGGATGGTCGGCCGCGCCGCCATCGCCGTTGCCGATGGCAAAGTGAGCGCCGGCCAGCGCTCCACCGGATTCGGCGACCTCACCCACGGCGAAAAACTCGTCCGCACGATTCCGGCCGGAGCCGCGCTCACGCCTGCCAGCGAGTGGAAGGTTGCCGGCCACTCGGTCCAAAAGGTGAACGGCCGCGAAATCGTCACCGGCGCGCACCCCTACGCATACGATGTCCATCGCCCCGGCATGCTGTACGCCAAGGTGCTCTATCCGCCTTCGTTTGGCGCCAAACTCGCCTCGCTCGATACCAGCGAAACCGAAGCCATCCCCGGCGTGAAGGTCGTGCGCCGCAAGATCTCCGGCGAGCGCGAGGCCGGCAGCGATTTGGTGGGCGTGCTCGCCGCCGATCCGGCCACTGCCGAGAAAGCTCTGGCCGCACTCAAAGCGGAATGGACCCCGCTCAACGGCCATCCTTCTTCCAAGGACGTCTTCGATTACTTCAGGCAAACCGCTCCCGAAAGCGTGTCGCCGCGCCTGGATCTGGCGTCCTATACCGTTGCCTACATCGCCCACGTTCCGCTGGAACCGCGCGGCGCCGTGGCCGAATGGTCCGAGGATGGCAAGCTGATGGTTTGGACCGGCTCTCAGCGCCCCTTCGGCGTACGCAGCGAATTGGCCACCGAATTCGGCATTCCCGAAGACAGCGTCCACGTCATCGTGCCCGATACCGGCTCCGGTTATGGCGGCAAGCATCAGGGCGATGCGGCGGTGGAAGCGGCGGTGCTCGCCAAGGCCGCCGGCAAACCGGTGAAGCGCAACTGGACCCGCGAAGAGGAAATGACGTGGGCTTACTTCCGCCCCGGCGGTCTGATCGAAGCCGGCGGCAAAGTGAACCCCGACGGCGCCCTTGCCGCCTGGGAATTTCACAACTACAACTCCGGCCCCTCCGCTCTCCAGACTCCCTATCGCGTGGCCGAAAAACACGAGCAGTTTCACCGCTCCAAGTCGCCCCTTCGCCAAGGCTCCTATCGCGGCCTCGCCGCTACCGCCAATCACTTCGTGCGCGAAAGCGTCATGGACGATCTGGCCCACAGCGTCTCCATGGACCCGCTGGAATTCCGCCTCAAGAACCTCGATAACGAACGGCTGCGCAATGTGCTCACCGCCGCTGCCGAACGTTTCGGCTGGGCCCATCGCAAGCGCGCGCCTGGGCGCGGCTTCGGCTTGGCCGCCGGAGTGGAAAAGGGCGGTTACATCGCCACCTGCGCGGAAATCTCGGTAGCCAACGGGGCTGTGAAAGTGGTCCGCGTGGTGGAAGCCTTCGAATGCGGCGCCATTGTCAATCCCGAACACCTGGCCAACCAGGTGGAAGGCGCCGTGGCCATGGGCATCGGAGGCGCTCTGTTCGAGCACGTCGATTTCGCCGGCGGCAAAGTGATCACCAATCGCCTCGCCCGCTATCGAGTGCCGCGTTTCGCCGATATGCCGGTGATCGAGAGCGTCCTGCTCGATCGCAAGGATATCCCGTCGGCCGGCGCCGGCGAAACTCCCATCGTGGGCGTCGCCCCAGCCATCGCCAACGCGATCTTCGATGCTACCGGCCAGCGCCTTCGCTCTCTCCCCTTGGTGGCCAACGGGCTGCCCGCGCTTTCGGCGTCATCCGCTCTGGCATAGAAACTCGACGCGAAATTGCAGGCTCGCGCGCTCCCATAGCTGGAAGACGAAATCGCGAACCGCTCGCGTGCTCAATTTCACAGTCGGTTTGGCCGGTGCATCACCGGTGTACACTCGTTTCTGATGGCCGAGCCCAAAGGAATGGTGTGCGAGCGGTGTATGACGCCCATCCCGCCCAAGGCGCCGCGCTGTCCCAGTTGCGGCCAGCCCGTTGCGCACCCTCATCTTCTTCTGTATGCGGTGGTGATCTTCGCCCTGCTGGCGGTGGGTCTGACGGTTTGGTTCACCGCGCGGTAGAGCGAGGACAGTCCAGGCCGACGACTGCAGGAAAAGCCGAGATTAGATTCGGCTCGGCTTTTCTTTATCGCGCGAGATCGTTCCTCTGCCCGCTACAATAGACTCTGCGCCGCGCTGCGAATATGCTTTCCATCAATCGAATCCCCGTACCCCTGCCGCGCACGCCCTTGGTCCCGGTGCAACTCGATCCTGCCGATCCCGTGATCTGGGTCAAGCTCGAATTCTTGCAGCCTAGCGGCTCGACCAAAGACCGTATCGCCGCCTTTATTCTCGATCGCGCACTGGCCGAAAACCGCCTCGCTCCCGGCGGCTTGGTCATCGAAGCCTCCAGCGGCTCCACCAGCATTGCCCTGGCCATGGCCTCGGCGCAGCGCGGGCTGCGCTTTCTGGCGGTGATGCCGGAAGGCGTCAGTAACGAGCGGGTATTGATGATACGCGGCTTTGGCGGCCTGGTGGAACTCACCGCCGCGCCGGCCGGAGTGGCCGAATCGATTGCGCGAACCGAGCAACGGGCGCGCGAGTTGGGCGGCTTTCTGCCGCGCCAATTCTCGAACCCGGATAACGCACGCGCCCACGAGCTCGGCTCGGCCAGCGAAATCCTGGAAGAGATTCCTGGCGGCCGCGTGGACGTGGTAGTGAGCGGCGTGGGGACGGGAGGCACTCTAGTGGGGCTTTATCAGGGCCTGCGGCGGGCCAATGGCGATCTCCGCGCCGTGCTCGCTCGGCCCGTCGAAATCTCCGAAGCCGTCGATCAGGAATGCTGCAGCTTCAGTTCCCAGATACCCGGTGTGGTCGACGGAGTCTCGCAGATTTTCCGCCCCGCGCTTTTCGACCGGTTCGAGACCATCGAAGTCCGCCAGGAAGAGGCGCTGGTGGCCGCCCGCCGGCTGATCCGCATGGGCTTCCCCGTGGGTCCCAGCTCGGGGTTGAACTACGTTGCCTCCGTGCGCGCGGCCAAAGCGGCAGAACCCGGAGCGCACGTAGCTACGGTGTTTCCGGACCGCATGGAACGGTACTTCACCACCCGTCTGTTCGACCACTGCCGCTAGATAGCAGCACCAGCCTGCTATGATGCAGAAAAGGCTCATGACCGCGGATCCCGCTCTGTCTCCCAAGATTCCCTGGGCACCGCTTGCTTGGTTCACCGTGCTGGTGCTGGCTTGTGACGCGCCGGTGGTGGTGCCCCTGGTGCGTCAATGGGCTTGGGACGACGATATGGGGCACGGGTTTTTCGTTCCCGTCATCGCCGCCTACATTGCCTGGCAGCGCCGCCACGAGTTACTGGCCATTACCCCGAAACCGAATTGGTGGGGCCTGGTAGTAGCGCTCTGGGGCTGTTTGCAGGTAGTCGTCGGGACCCTGGGAGTGGAGCTCTTCACCGCGCGCACGGCGGTGGTGATCACGGTGATCGGCCTGATCTGGTTCCTGTGTGGAACCGAAATCCTCCGCAAATTGGCCTTTCCGCTCTTCCTGCTGTTCTTCATGGTGCCGATTCCCGCCGTAATCTACACCCAGATCACGTTTCCCCTCCAGATTCTGGCCAGTAAGCTGGCCGATTTTGCCTTGACCGTACTGGGTATTCCGGTGCTCCGCGAAGGCAATATCCTGGAGTTGCCCAGCGGCCCGCTCTCGGTGGTGGAGGCCTGCAGCGGCATTCGATCCCTGCTTTCCCTGACTTTTCTGTCGTTGGTATACGGCTACCTGTTCGAAAAACAAACCTGGCGCCGCGTGGTGATTTTTCTGGCGACCATCCCGGTAGCCCTGATTGCCAATGGCGGCCGCGTCACTCTCACCGGGGTTCTTTCCCAAATCAGTCCGGACCTGGCGCACGGCTTCTTTCACGAATCTACGGGGATGGCCACGTTCTTCGCGGCGGCGGTGATGTTGTTCCTGCTGCATCAAGCGCTGCTGGTACCCTCCCGCATCGCCGCCCATCGCAGAGTGAAAGCGGTCAGCCGGCAGCCATCAGCCGTCAACCACACCGACTCGGCCGATCGCTGATCGCTGAGAACTGATAACTGACAACTGATAACTGATAACTGACAACTGACAACTACCCACCTACCGGTACTTCCCCGCCTGCCCGTTCCACCGCACCTTGAGCGGATCGACAAAGGCCGCGATGCCGCGCCACAGGCTCACCGTGGTGCCTTCCACGTTGTTCCACCGCACCGGGATTTCCAGCACCCGGTACCCCAGCCGGGCGGCGATGAAAAGCACTTCCACGTCGAAACCGAAGCCGTCCAGCAATTGACGGCGAAAGATCTCGCGCGCCGCTTTCGTCTCAAACAGCTTGAAGCCGCACTGCGTGTCGTGATAGGGCAAACCGGTGACGATACGCATCAGCAGATTGAACACTTTCCCCACGTTTTCGCGAAACGCGGGCTGGTGAACGCCGATCAGCGACCGGTCCAGGGCGCGCGACCCGATCGCCCCTCCCGCGTTCTCGGCACATACCATGCGCCAAAGCTTATCCAGTTCCTCGATGGGCGCCGAAAGATCGGCATCCGAAACCAGCAGCCACTCGCCCTTGGCTTCCATCACGCCATGGCGCACCGAGTAGCCTTTGCCGCGATTCACCGGGTTTTCCACCACGCGCGCGCCGCCCGCGCGCGCCGCCTCCGCCGTCCGGTCCCGCGAGCCGTCGTTCACCACCACGATCTCCGCGAATTCCCACGCGGTGGCGCCGAGGTACCGTTTCACCGCCTCTAATGTGCCCGGCAATCGCTTCTCTTCGTTATACGCGGGAATGATAATGGAAATAGAGCGTCGCAAGCGAAGCCTTATAATAGCTAATTTCCCCCGATGGCAAAGGTGGCACAGGCTTTAGCCTGTGAGTTCAGAGGAGATTTATTTGTCCCTTGAAGACGATTTACTGAAGCAGCGGGCGGCGCGCACGCGCGAGATCGAAGCTCTGGGCTACCGGCCTTACGGCCAACGCTTCGATGCTACCCACGCCGTTCCGGACATTCTGCGCGAGTACGGCCCCAAGACTGCCGAGGAGCTGGCCGCGCGCGTCGACGTGCGCATTGCCGGCCGTGTCATGACCATTCGCCACATGGGCAAGGCCGGGTTCGCGCACCTGCAGCAGGATGGAGAAAAGCTGCAGATTTATGTTCGCAAGGATGCCGTCGCCGAGCGCGATTTTGAGCTCTTCAAGATGCTCGACATTGGCGACATCATCGGCGTCGAAGGCTACCTCTTCCGCACCCGCACCGGCGAGCTCAGCGTGCACGTCGCAAAAATCGAGTTCCTGTCCAAGACCCTGCTCTCCATGCCCGAAAAGTGGCACGGCCTGGAGGACGTGGAGATTCGCTATCGCCAGCGCTACCTGGACCTGATCGCGAATCCGTCCGTGCGCGATGTCTTTGTGCGGCGCGCTCGCATTATCTCCTCGCTGCGGCGGCAACTGGAATCGCGCGGCTTCATCGAAGTGGAAACCCCCATGATGCAGCCGCTGTACGGGGGAGCGGCGGCCAGGCCCTTCGTCACCCATCACAACACCCTGGACGTCGATCTCTACCTGCGCATCGCGCCGGAGCTCTACTTGAAGCGACTGGTGGTGGGCGGCCTGGAGCGGGTTTACGAGATCAATCGCAATTTCCGCAACGAAGGTCTTTCCACCCACCACAATCCCGAATTCACCATGCTGGAGTTCTATCAGGCTTACACGGACTATCGCGGCTTGATGGATCTCTCCGCTGAGCTGTTGCGGCAGGTAGCATTGGATGCCAACGGAACCACCATCGCCGAATTCGAAGAACACCAGATCGACTTCGCCTGCGTCAAGCGTCTGACGATGCGCGAAGCCGTGCTGGAATTCTGGACGGGCGCCGGCAAACCGTCCATGGACAACGTGACCGACCCGAAATGGCTCCTCCGGCATTCCCGCAAAACTACCGCCGGCGAAGCCCTCACCGACTTGTTCGAGAGGCATGCGGAAGAAAAGCTCGTCCAGCCGACCATCATTTGCGATTATCCGGTGGAAACCTCGCCGCTCTCGAAGAACAAGCCCGACGATCCGGCTTTCGTGGAGCGTTTCGAAATTTACGCCGGCGGCATGGAAATCGGCAACGCCTACACCGAGCTGAACGACCCGCAGGAGCAGCGCCGCCGCTTCGAAATGCAGATCGGCATGCGCGAGCGCGGCAACCAAGAAGCCCACCAGATGGATGAGGACTATGTGCGCGCGCTCTCCTACGGCATGCCGCCCACCGGTGGCGAAGGCATCGGCATCGACCGGCTGACCATGATCCTCACCAACTCGCGCTCCATCCGCGATGTGATCCTGTTCCCCCTGCTGCGTCCCGAGGGCCCCATCGACCTGGTGCGGGCGCTGCGGGAATTGGATGGCAAGTCATGAGTCAGCGTGAATCTGTACCTGCGACTCACAGGCTAAAGCCTGTTCCTGGAGTTTCTACATTTCCCGCGCGTTGTGAGGAGGCCCCTGGGTCACCGTGGGGCAGACCATCGTTTTTTGTGGTCTGCCATACAAGCGGTACTCGACCAGGTCTGGGTTGCGGAGGCGATGCCGCGATGCGGGAACCGGTGAGACAGCCGTCTGCGGTAGAAGAACATCGAATGGATCCAGGCTGGCAGACCACAAAAAACGATGGTCTGCCCCACATGAATCGTGCTGCAGCCGCCAAAAACCCGACACCAGAATGTGGAAAGTCCACTTACCGGCTAAGGCCTGTGCCAGATGGTGGGACAGACTTTAGTCTGTGGGATGGTCAGACTAGGACCACATGACCACTTCGCTCCTCGACCGTTTCGAGTTCATCGTGGCGCGCCGCTACCTGCGCGCCCGCCGCAAGGAAGCCGTCATCAGCATCATCACCGCCATTTCCGTCATGGGCGTGGCGGCCGGCGTCATGGCCCTCATCATCGCCATCGCCGTTACCTCCGGCTTTCGTTCCACCCTGGAGCGCAACTTGCTCGGCGCCATGGCCCACATCAACGTGATGGAGAAGGAGCCGCTATATGGCATCGAGAACTGGCGCGAGATGGTGGCGCGCATCCGCAAGCTGCCGAACGTTACCGCGGTGTCGCCGGCGCTTTACACCAAAGTGTTCCTGACCGGGGGGCCGCAGGGCGCCGGTGCATTGCTGAAGGGCGTTGACGTCAACTCCGAACTTGGCATCAGCCCCATGCTGGCCCACTTGAAAAAGGGCTCCGTGGACCGGTTGCGCGATCCCAACGCGAGCCCTCCCGGCATCGTCATTGGGGCTGGCATGGCCGCCGAATCCGGCATGGTGGTCGGCGCCAATATCAATGCCGTCAGCCCGGAAGGCGAATTGTCGCCGCTCGGCCCGCTGCCCGCCGTGCGCCGCTTCAAGGTAGTCGGGATCTTCGAAACCGGTTTCTACGATATCGACGAGCTCTGGGCGTTTACCAACCTGCGCGCGGCGCAGAAATTCTTGTCGCTCGAAGACGTCATTAACCAGATCGAGCTGAACGTAGACGACGTCAACCGTGCACCGGAAATCGCACGCGAAGTCGAAAAAGTTGTCGGACCGAAATATACCACGACCACCTGGCTGGAGCGCAACAAGCAACTGCTCAGCGCACTCCATAG
The DNA here is from genome assembly GCA_049511335.1 of Bryobacteraceae bacterium. GTDB lineage: Bacteria > Acidobacteriota > Terriglobia > Bryobacterales > Bryobacteraceae > JBEKYD01. The sequence continues at coordinate 12,983 of JBEKYD010000120.1, forward strand.
CGAACGCATCGTCACGACCATCGTCATTGGCTTAATTCTGTTGGTGGCCGCGCTGAATATCTTCATTACCCTGGTCATGATGGTAATGGAAAAATACAGAGACATCGCCATTCTGATGTCCATGGGCGCGCGCCAGGCGCAGATCCGCCGCATCTTCATGGCGCAGGGCCTGCTGATCGGCGCAGTGGGCAGCGCCATCGGCCTCACCGCCGGTTACCTCGTCTGCTATTTCGCCGACAAATACCGCTGGATCAAGCTCGACGCCTCAGTCTATGCCCTCAGCTATGTGCCATTCGAAACCCACTGGGTGGATGGCGTGTGGATCGCCGCCGTAGCGATCCTGGTCAGCTTTTTGGCAACTCTCTATCCCGCCCGCAACGCCACCCGCATCGCCCCGGCGGAAGTGCTGCGCTACGAATAACCGTCGCTGGGTGTGTGGCGCCATTGCCGCGGACGCCTGGCGCAACGCCGCCTCAATAGCGCGCTGCTGGTCCTTGCTCGGGTTCAGCGCGCATTCGCCACGGGCTGCCGTTGGGACCGACCCTCCCGGAGAGATCAGCCTTGAGTCTGCACTCCCTCAATTTCAATGCCGCCGGCGATGCGGGCTACTACGTTGTAGAGCGCACCGCATATCAAGCCCGTGATGAACCCGATTACCCCGTACAGGATCGGGAACACAATGATGGCGCCGACTCCGAACAGCATTTTGAGCCCCCCGGAGCCGCCAGCCGACTGCATCAAGCTCGCTCCAACCAAGGCAAACAACGATACGAACGCACCGATGATCAAGCCAAGCAGCGCATCCAGAGCGCCCATCATCTTGGCCAGGGAAAGCGCGCCAATTCGCCGTACGATGATTTTGGTGTTCATAGCGGCTGCCATAGTACCACATGGCCCGAGCCCAGGCATCCACACTCTGAGCGTCCCAGTCTTTGCTCGGCAGAAAGCACTTGCGGCCCGCCGCAGCCTTGAGCAGCAGGACGCCACCAGCTTGAGTGGTCAGAGAGTCTATCAAGACAAAGAATGGTGTCCTACCCTCCCAAGCATTCTTGATTGTTTTCCTCTTGCTCTCTGCTATCTTACCTGAGGAGGCTTTCCGTGAAACTCCATACCATCGCCATATTCGCGTGTTTCAGCGCTGGCGCTTTCGGCCAGACTCCGGTACCCGAAATCCCGTACGAGTCGGTCCCCAATTTCCTCAAAATGCCGCAGGACCTCTACCTGGGCGAAGTTTCGGGTGTCGCGGTCGATTCGAAAAAACACATCTTCGTCTTCTCCCGCGGCGGCACCACCGGACCCGCCTATGGAGCCGCCGCCGCCCAGTTACTGGAATTCGCTCCCGACGGCCGGTTCCTGCGCGAGATCGGCAAGAATCTCTACGCCTGGTCGTACGCTCACGCCGTCCGCACCGATAGGGACGACAACATCTGGGCCATCGACAAAGGCTCGGACATGATCGTCAAGTTCAACCCCGAAGGCCGCGTGGCGATGGTGTTCGGCCGCAAGAAAGAAGCGTCGGATGAATCCGCCGTCCCCTGGACCCATGTAAATCCTCCGCGACCGGCCATCGACGGGCAGTTCCGCCAACCTACCGATGTCACCTGGAATGCCCGCGGCGACATCTTCATCAGCGATGGCTACATCAACTCGCGCGTAGCCAAGTACGACAAGAACGGCGATTGGGTAAAGCAATGGGGCGATCATGGCTCGAAGCCTGGCGAATTCAACACTCCGCACAGCATCGCCGCCGATAACCACGGCAACATCTATGTGGCCGATCGCGGCAACCGCCGCATTCAGGTCTTCGATTCTGACGGCAATTTTGAGCGTGAAATCACCGTCGATGTGCCAGTGCCGCCGGATGCCCGCCCCTGGATGGGCAGCCGGCCGACCGCCCAAACCGCCGCCACCATGCAGAGCGGCGCGCCCTGGGCCGTCTGCATCACTCCTGGCCCGACGCAATATCTCTACAGCGCCGACGCATTTCCCGGCCGCATTTACAAGCTCTCGCTCGATGGCAAAGTGCTCGGCATGTTCGGCAAGACCGGCCGCCAACCGAAGGAGTTCGGCTGGATTCACGAGCTGGCGTGCCCCTCGGAAAACGAAATCTATGCCGCGGAGCTGCTGAACTGGCGGGTGCAGAAGCTGATCCTCCATCCCACCGGCCAGAGCTCCGCGGCGAAGGCATCGCAGCGCTGAGGGCCGGCCGCTTCCGGCATGCTAATCTGCAGTCGTGGCTTCGCGCACCCTGTATCAGGTTCTCTCGGAAACGGCGGCGGTCTACGGCGACTTGCCCGCTCTTCACCAGCCGAACGGTTCCGGCTACGTGACCTACACGTGGAAGGAGTACCTGCGCGCGGCCGAGGAAATCGCCGCCGGGCTGAACGCGCTGGGCATCGGCAAGGGCCAGGTGGTGGCGCTTAGCTCGGAAACGCGCCTGGAGTTTTATCTCGCCGATCTGGGTACGCTCACCAACGGATCCATCGCGGCTGCGCTTTATCCCAGTTACCCGGCGCGCGACCTGGTGCGCACGCTCGAAGCCTCCGGCGCGGCAGCCGCATTCGTGGAGAACCCGGAAGCGATTCGGGCCCTGTGCGCGGCGCCGGTGCGCTACTGGATTCTGCTTACTGGCGAAGCCGAGGGCGCTCTGACTCTGGAGCGACTGCGCGCCATGGGCCGCGACGCCATGGCGGCCGATCCCGAATGGCGGCGCGGTTTGAGCCAGCGGACCAGCCCGCAAGATCCGGCCGTGCTGTACCTCACCAGCGGCGCCACCGGCGAGCCTAAGATGGCGCTGGTGACTCACCATTCGATCGTGTCGAACATCGATATGGGTCCGGCGGTGCTGCCGCTCGGGCCGCAGGATGCGACCATCGCCTTCCTTCCTTCGGCGCATATTGCGCAGCGGGTGGTGATGGAGTTTCTCATGCTGCGTTGCGGCACACCCGTGCATTTTTCCGAAAGCCTGCTGCGGCTGCCGCAGGAAATCCGCGGCGTGCGGCCGACCATCCTGCTGGCCCCGCCGCGCATGTGGGAGCGCATCTATTCCAGCATCTGCACCGAGCTTCGCAAGCGGCCGGCGCCCCTGCGCAAGGCTTTCTACGGCGCGCTGGGCATGGCGCTGGCGGCTGCGCGTTACCGCGAGGCCGGCAAACCGGTCCCCTTGCGCCTGCGGCTTCCGCTAAAGCTGGCCGACGCCGCCATGTTCCGCAAAATCCGGCAGCGCTTCGGCGGACGCGTGCGCGTGGCCGCCTCCGGCGCGGCGCCGCTCGGCAAAGAACTGGCCGAGTTCTACGGCGCCATCGGCATGCCGCTCATCGAAGGCTACGGCCTGACCGAGGGCGGCGTGCTCACCCTCAATCCGCTCGACAAACCCAAACCCGGAAGCATCGGCAAAGCGCTCTCCGGTTCCGTCGAGCTGCGCATCTCCGAAGAAGGCGAGCTGCTCGCGCGCAGTCCCACCCTCTTTTCCGGCTACTGGAACGCCCCGGCCACAACCGCCGAAGTGCTGCGCGACGGGTGGCTCCATACCGGCGACCTCGCCTACATCGGCACAGACGGATACGTATACATCACCGGCCGAAAGAAAGAGCTGATCATCTCTTCCACCGGCAAGAAGGTGTATCCGGCGCGGGTGGAAAGCCTCTTCAAGATGGAGCCGCTAGTGAGCCACGTCTTGCTCATCGGCGACCGCCTGCCTTATGTGGTGGCGCTCCTCACCTTGAACCCGGCCGCCGCCCAGGAATTGAAAGGAATGGACCAGTGGCGGGGCGCGCTCGATCAGGCCCCTCCGGTGCTGGCCGAAATGCGCAAGGCCGTGGCGCGGGTGAACAAGCAGTTGGCCCCTTTCGAGCAGGTCCGCAAATATCGCATTCTGGACCGCGAGTTTTCGATCGACAGCGGCGAACTGACCGCGACCATGAAAGTCCGCCGCATTCAAGTGATGCAAAACTTCGAGCGGGAGATTGCGGAGCTGTACGCGGGGAGAGAGTGAGTTATCAGTTATCAGTTATCAGTTCTACTTCGCCGTCCATTTCTGGATCCCGATGGAATACCCTTCCTGGGCCGTCGCTTCCAGCCGCAGGCCCGTTGTGGTCACTGCCTTGAAAGCCACCGTATTGAACTTGTCCTTGGCCACGCCATAGGAATCCGAGGTCTCCACGGGTTTCCATTCCCCTCCTTCTTTGTACAGCAATCGCCAAGACCCCGGCACGCGCACGCTGCCCTGCCCGCTATCGTCGAACCAGTACACGGCGGATTCGGAAACAGTGGCCGGTTTTGCGAAGCTGTACTCCACCCATTCGCGTTCGCCCCGGGCCGGATACCAGTCGAAATAGCCGCTGTGGTCGTTGGAAGCAGTGGGAATCTCGCCATCCTGGATCGCTTCCACGTTGGCCTGTTGCGGCTTTCCCGAAACCGTCACCTTCGAGGTGGTGACTACGGTTGGGAACGGCAGCGGGTGGGCGACGGCTTGCGCGTTGGGCAGCCAGACGATCATCTGACCGCGTCCTCGATTGGCCCACGCGTAGTACGGAATCGCGATAAATTCCTGTTCGGTCTTGGCGATCCCGCCTTCGGCGTCGTATGCTAGCGCCACGGCTTTGCCTTTCACCACCTCCACGCCGTGCAGCAGCCCGGGCCGGAACTCGGCGGTCAGCGCGGAGGAGTTGGGCAGCATCAGGTTGCGCACTTTGCCTCTGGGATTGTCGGGCCATTCGGCGGCATAAACGATGGGCCCGCGCTCAATGGCGACGCGGCCGATATCGGCAGTCACATTGTCGTTCGCCACCACGCGGCGCACCGGCATGGGCAGATTCAGCTCGATGGTGTCGCCCTTGTTCCAGGCGCGATCGAGCACCACGTAGCCTTTGTCCAAACCGTTGGCGAGATTCATCGGCGCCGGTTTCCCATTCACCTTCAGCGCGGGCGCGGCAGTGGACGGATCGAGGAACCGGTACAAATCGGTGGGCACCGGCTGATTGCGCGCCCAACCCGGAATGCGCACGCGAATGGTGAGCGGCCCCGGACGATCGGGATTCACGGTGATCTTCACCGCGCCATTCCAGGGGTAGCGGGTCTCCTGCACCATGCGAACCGCGCGGCCATTGTCGAGCTGGATATCGGCCGTGCTGGCCACGAACAGGTTCACCCAGATGGCATCGCCGCGCTGGGCATAGACGTAGCCTGGCACTGACGCTATAAAGCGCGTAATATTGCCGGGGCAGCAAGCCACACCGAACCACGGGCTGCGCTGGTCCTTGCCGGCGAAGCCCGTGGCCTCGAGCGGGTTCTGGTAGAAGAACGTTTTGCCATCCAGCGAAACGCCCGAGATCAGACCGTTATAAAGAGTTCGCTCCATTACGTCGATATATTTAGCGTCGGCGTGGAGGAGAAACATGCGGTGATTCCAAAAATCGTTGCCCACAGCGGCGCAGGTCTCGTTGTAGGCGCTCATGTTGGGTAGTTCGTAATCGGCGCCGAACGATTCACCGGCGGCGCGCGCTCCTACGCCGCCGGTGACATGCAATTTGCGGCCGGCCACGTTTTCCCAGATCTGATCGAGAGCGTGGAGGTAACTCGCGTCGCCGGTGAGCGCCGCCACATCGGCCATCCCCGAATACATATAGGTCGCGCGAACGGCATGGCCGCCGGTCACGGCCTGGGTTTGTTCGGTGACCTTGAGATGGGCTTCTACGTAGGCATTCCCGGCGCCGCGCTCGTCGTTATCGGGGCCGCGCGAATCCAGCATAAACTTGGCCAGGTTGAGGTAACGCACATCGCCGGTGACGCGGTAGAGCTTAACCAGGCCCATTTCGATCACCTGGTGGCCCGGCCAGATGGCGCGCTTGCCGGGGCCGAAGGTGCGATCGAGCATGTCGGCGCTGCGGAGGGCCACGTCCAGCAAAGTCCGCTTGCCGGTAGCCTGATAATGGGCCACGGCAGCCTCGTAGAGATGGCCCAGATCGTAAAGCTCGTGGCTGTTGACGCCTTCCAGAATCCAGCGCTCTTTGCCTGACCAGGGGTGCGGTTCGAGGGGATTGATGGTGCGCGCGGTGTAGAGATAGCCATCCGCCTCCTGGGCGGCGGCGATCTTGCGGATCAGCTCGTCGACGTAAGCCTCGAGCTTGGGGTCCGGATGAACGCTCAGCGAGTAGGAGGCGCCCTCGATCACCTTGTAGACATCCGAATCGTCGAACGGGTAGTTGGGCGCCTTATGATTTTCGAACGGCTCCCCGCGGAGCGCCTCTGCCGCGCGCGCGAAGTTCTCCACCCGCCCGGTCTCTTCCTCTTTTTGAAAGGCGACGGGGATGGTCACCGTACGGTTGATTTCGATGCGCGGCGCCCAAAAACCATCGGTGACGTGGACGGCGGTGAACGGGACGGGCTTCACCGGATAATCGCGCGTGGTCTGCGCCAGGCAAATCGAGGCCAGCAGAGCCAGCGCCGCGAGCGCTTTCATAGAGGCCCTTTTCATGGCAGCCATTATAAGTCGCGGCAGGCGATTTGGCTGTTCCTTTGGTTTTCGTGGAGCGGACTCTCAGTCTGCCACGCCGGGACTCATCCCGGCGCTCGCCCCGCATGACCTGCAATCTGGCCGCACAAGTGCCGATAGCCCCGGCCTTTGGTTCGCGAGCATACGCAGCTTTGGGCTAAGATATTTCGCGACCGGCTAGGCTGCAAATAGCTGATCGAGGTGAATCGAACCCTCCAACAGCGGCACGGACAAGCTCCCTGGAGCGGAATAAATATGAACGCCGGCGGTCTTGCTATACACCGCAACAGTGGCAGTCTTTGGATCCACGATCCAGAATTCGACGGCGCCCTCACCGGCCAGAGTGGTCATGGCCCTGTCATGAAGCTGGTGTTTCGTGTTGGAAGGGGATTTCACTTCGATCGTGAGCTCGGGCGAGCCCATCAGCCATTTTTCCGTGCTGTCGTCTCGCGACTGTGCAAGGCAGGCAACATCCGCCCCCCAGACCTCGTTTTCCGGTAATGGCCGATACGGGTATTCGGTATCGACCAGGAATCCGCGCGGCTTCGCCAAGACCTCCAGCATCTCCCGCAAGCGCCGTTGAAGAGCCTTATGCTGCCGGACGGGATACGTCACAAGAACCAACTCTCCATGGTGCAGTTCGTAGCGTCCACCCGGCGGATCGGGCGTTCGTTCGTACTCCTCCACGGAAAGCAGTTTCGGAACGCTTTGGGCACTCACAATGCACCTATTCTACAGGAATCGCAGCGGCCGATAAGGGGACAGCTATTTGCCAATTCTTTCTCAGTTGGCCGCGTATTGCTACAGGCCAAGAACTAACCGCACCTAATCACCCGATAGAGCCATCTGGCGTCAAAAACTCTGGCGCGTCGAGGAGGACGTCCGGCCAAAAGTCGCACAGGTGTTCAAAGGACAGCTTCTTGAAGTGAAGGAGCTTTGGATCCCGCCAGAGTGCAAGGTAGCGATCCCTCTCGTCCTGGCGCTGCTGCTCCCGGCGCTCCTCGTCGTCGTGCTCATTGACGATGTAAACCTCGGGGGCCGTGCCGATCCGATTGAGCTCCGCACGCTTCAGGAGATATTTGATGTGTAGATCGGCGTCCGGCAATGAGTATCCGCAGAACACGATCCTTCGAGCTGACATCAGTGCGCTTTCGGCGTGGCGCCATATCTGTTGAAGGTGGAAGTTTGACATCATCTTGAAAAACGTCGGCGGGATGATGATTGGAGAAACCGAGTATGAGCCGCACGGACACGAGAAGCCCTTGATGGGCGCGACAAAGGGGAACCTCTTTGGCACGATGATCAGTGCCGTACACTGGGAGCAGTAAAGCCAGTTCAAGGACCCGTGCACCTTGTAAAGGGCGACAGAGCGTTCGGGAGACGGTTTGTGCCATCGTCGTTCGGTGAGAAGATTGGACTTGTCCCGATTTTTGACACAAACAGTTAAGACTCAGTTAATCATTTTTTGCATTGAATGGAGAATTGAGTCATGGGATTGTCTCGCAGGCAGTTCACGAAAGAGTTCAAATTGG